>CABKMD010000077.1 GCA_902373435.1 uncultured Actinomyces sp. | reverse complement strand
GTCATGTCCTTCGCCAGCGCACACCCCGCGCGCCTCGAAGACGGCCTCGCCGGACGCACCCTCCAAGGCATGTACGATGCCGGCATGAGGGTCCAGCTCGCCAGGCCGTGACCCGGTAGCCAGCCACGGCCTCGTCGATAGACGTTGACACAAACAGTGGGGCGTCCCGGCCGCAGCCGGAACGCCCCACACTCACACTCACAGGAGGCGGCAGGCCAGCGCCCGCCGCGCCCCCGTCAACGCCACCGTAGCGTCATCAGGAAGCCAACCATCATCGTGCCCAGACCCACCGCAATGTTCCACGCGCCCAGCTTCGGAACCGGGTACGTGCCCGACGAAATGTAGTAGACGATAACCCACAGCAGGCCCAGAATCATCAGGGCCACAAACGTGGGCGCCCACCAGGCGGGGCTCAGCGGAATACCGTCAGTCCAGTTCTGGATCTCGGTATCGTCCTCAACCTCGTGCCCATTCTTCTTACGCTTCTTGGATTCGGCCACGTCGGGTCCTCTCTGCTGGCCCGCGCGGGAAGAAAACCGCCCGGCGGTGATGAATTAGTCGCAACACTAGCGTAGTCTCGGACGTGGAAAGTGCCAAAGCGCAGCGCCATGAGAGGGGGAAAGATGCACGGACGCAGACTCCGCCACATCGCCGGCGTGCTCGCCGTGACCGTCGCCTCCGGCCTCCTCTTCTCCGTCTCCGCGCTCAACGAACGCAAAAACCCTGCGGCAACCTCCGACCTGTCCACCCTCGTGCGCAACCGCCAGGAGCAGGTCAAAACCCTCGAAAACGAGGTCGCCGCACTCGACTCTCAGATTCAGAGCTTCACCTCCACAGCCCGACAATCCGGCGACGAGGACGTCTTCACCGCTCGCTCCACCGAAACCGTCACCGGCCCCGGCGTCCAAATCACCCTCAGCGACGCGCCCACCGGACAGATTCCCGAAGGCGCAACCCCCAACGACCTCGTCATCCACCAGCAAGACATCGAAGACACGATGAACGCACTGTGGAGCGGAGGCGCCGAAGCCATGACCGTCCAGGGCGTACGCGTCACCTCGCGCACCGTCATCCGCTGCATCGGCAACGTCATCCTCGTGGACGAAACCAGCTTCTCCCCGCCCTATGTGATCCAAGCAATCGGTGATCCTGCCACCCTGCGCGCGACGGTTACTGCAAACCCACGTATGGTGAATTATCAGGCCTACGTGACAAAGTACGGCCTCGGGTGGGACATGCATACCAAAGACTTCCTGAGCTTCGCGCCCGCTACGACCCCGCTGACCGTCAACTACGCAACCGTGGAGGAACCGAATGGGTGAACATGTCGCCCCGACCACACCGGCTCAGAAAAAGCGCTCCAACATCTTCTGGAACATCGTCGGTGTCGTTGGCGAACTGCTCATTACCTTCGCCATCATCGTCGGCCTCTTCTCCGTCTGTCAGCTCTACTGGAAGACCTACGAGGTCGCCGGACAGGTCTCCCAGACCATCGCCTCGTACGAAGAACAGCACCAGCCCTCCAAGCGCACCCTCGGCGACGTGCGCACGGATGACCCACCCGCCTTTGACCGCGAAGTCGGCGACGGCGAGGTCTACGGCCTCGTCCACGTGCCCACCTGGGACTGGATGAAGATCCCCCTCGCCGAAGGCACCACCTCCTACATCCTCGACCAGGGATGGGCCGGTCACTACGACATGACCACCCAGCCCGGTGGCGTCGGCAACTTCTCCATCGCCGGCCACCGCCGCACCTACGGCAACAACTTCCGCTGGATCGACCGCCTCACCCAGGGTGACAAGGTCGTCGTGGAAGTCGACGACCGCTACCTCGTCTACTCCATGGTCTCCTCCGAGATCATCGACGCGACCGACCCGACGCAGATGCGCGTCGTCGCCCCCGTTATCGACGATGTCTCCTGGTCCGAAACCCCCACCGAACGTTGGATGACCATGACCACCTGCCACCCCGAATACAGCAACTGGCAGCGCTACATCGTCCACCTCAAGTTTGAATCCTGGACCCCCAAGGACACGGGCGTCCCCGCCGAACTCGTCGACGAACCCATGAACTGAAGGAGCCAACATGTACGCATGGATCTTCCGCCACCTGCCCGGCCCCACCTGGTTCAAAGTCGTTGAATCCCTGGTCCTCATCGGCGCTGCCGTCGCCGCTCTGTTCACCTGGGTCTACCCCTGGGTCCAGTCCTACCTGGAGCTGGGACAGTCCTCCGTCGGCGGCGCCTGAGCCGCTCGATAGCAGATCGGACGAGGCCGGGTCTCCCCGGCCTCGTGTCGTATCCGCGGACATCGGTTGGGTTGCGCCGTACGCGCCTGCGCACCCGGAGAGCGGACAGCGCCCGCGCGCCCACTAGGGGAGCGCCCTACGATGGATGCCGGAGAAGGGGCCACGGCCTCGTACATGAAAGGACCCGCGATGGCACGAATCCTCTGCGTCGACAACTATGACTCGTTCGTCTTCACGATCGTGGGCTACCTGCGCCACCTGGGAGCGACCGTCGACGTCGTGCGCAACGACATCGTGGATCCCGCCTGGTTCGAGGCCGGCTACGACGGCGTCCTCATCTCCCCCGGACCCGGCGACCCCAAGAGCGCCGGCGCCTC
This sequence comes from uncultured Actinomyces sp., assembly GCA_902373435.1. GTDB lineage: Bacteria > Actinomycetota > Actinomycetes > Actinomycetales > Actinomycetaceae > Pauljensenia. The sequence goes on along the minus strand of CABKMD010000077.1, from coordinate 7,940 downwards.
CCTGCAGACCATCGCCGACTGCGCCGAGCGCGGCATCCCGATGCTGGGCGTGTGCCTGGGGCACCAGGCCCTCGGCGAGCTTTTCGGCGCGACCGTCGGGCACGCGCCCGAGCTCATGCATGGCAAGACCTCCGTTATCACGCACGACGGGCGCGGCGTGTTCGAGGGCGTGCCCTCGCCGCTGACCGTCACCCGCTACCATTCGCTGACGATCGACCCCGCAACCATGCCCGACGAGCTCGAAGTCTCCGCGACTACCGAGTCCGGCATCATCATGGGTGTGCGTCACCGCTCCCTGCCCCTCGAGGGTGTCCAGTTCCACCCCGAGTCCGTCATGACCCAGTCCGGGCACCTCATGTTCGCCAACTGGCTAGCCGCCTGCGGTGACGCTGACGCGCGCGAGCGGGCCGTGTCCCTGAAGCCCGTCGTCGCGGAGCGTTTCAAGCTGTAGGAGTTGCGGTCCCATCGAGTATGGGTGCGTGTTCTGGATAGGATGTTCTGTTCTAGATAGGAACGACGCTTCTGGATCGGTTATTTTCCTATCCAGAACGCAATAACGTATCCAGATTGTCGTTTCCTATTCAGATCGTTGGGCACCGCAGCCCGCTCTCTTCATATTCCTGCTCATCAACTGGGGAGCAGTGGGGGTTTTGCACTACTTGGGGCGTTGGGAGAGCGTGTCGCCGGCGTGTCGGAGGCTCATGTAGTGCAAAACCCCCTGTTTGATGTGAGTTTCTTATGGCGCGGCCGCGAAAGTTCTTGTTCCTTTGTGGTGTTACACCATTTCGGGAGCATTACACCCCTTCCGAGCTGGTGCAATGCTCCCTCATAGGCGTAGCGCGCCGTGAATGTAGGTCCACGTGGCGGCTACCGTGCCGCAGGTGTGCTTGTGGGCTGGTCCATGCTCGTAACCTATCCACATCGTCACAACCTATCCGCGTAAGGCCCCGCTTTCCCGACGCGCTGTTGGCCGCGCCCGCATGCAGTGAAGCTGCGCGTCGCAGCACAGCACCTGTCTGCCAGGTGACTGGTTAGCTGATGTGCGTTGTGGAGGCCACCCCGCGCACACCCGCGCATACAGTGAGGCCCGCGCCGCAGGATTTCTCCTCGCTGGCGCGGGCCTCACTGATCAACGGGCTGATCGCGGCGCGGCGTCACCGCGACACGACATAATCGGTACGCGGGTCAGGCGCTCACTTTGGCTTGTTCGTGTTGCCGCCGTTGTTTCCGTTCTGGCCACCCTTCGACACCTTCAGCTTCACGGTCGAATTCTTCTCCACCTTCGAACCCTCGCCGGGCTCGACGGAGAGGACCTGGCCGGCGGGCTGATTGCCTGCGACCTCTTCGACGGTGACCGTCAAGCCCAGGGCCTTGAGCTGCGCCTCGGCGTCTTCACGGCCAATGCCCACGACGGTGGGAATCTCAACCTGCGCGGCCTTGCCGTTCGACACGGACACGCCCACGGTGGTGCCCTTCTTGACCTTCGTGCCGGTCGCGGGATCCTGGTCGACGATACGGTCCTTTTCCTTCTCGGAGTCGACGCTCGTCACGTTGCCCAGCTCCAGGCCGACAGACTTCAGGGTGCTGCGCGCCTGGTCCTGGCTCATGCCCGACAGGTCAGGCACGTCCACCTGGTCCGAACCGGAGGACAGGTAGGCGCGGATCGTCTGACCGGCCTTCACCTTGGAACCGGGGGAGGGGTTGGTCTGCGCGACCTTGCCCTCGGGAACGGTGTCGGAGGCGACCTTGTTGGAGTCGAGCTCCCACTTCAGGCCCAGGGCCTCGACCGCCTTGCGGGCATCGTCAGGGCTCATGCCAACGAGGTTGTCCGGCAGAGTCACCGAGTTGGGGCCCGAGGAGATAGTGACGCGCACGGTCGCGCCCTTCTCGGCCTGCGTGCCCGCTGCGGGGTCGGTGGAGGCCACGGAACCCTCAGCGACAGTGTCGGAGGCGACCTTGTCGGGGTTGAGCTCCCATGTGAAGCCCGCCTGCTCGATCTGGGCCTTCGCGTCGGCCTGTGTCAGGCCGACGACGTTGGGAACAGCGATCGACTCGGGCTCGGCGGCGCCGCGCGTCAGAGCCCATACCGAGCCACCGATCAGCAGGAGGGCGATGAGCAAGACGGTCTCGATGATCGCCGTGCGACGCTTGCGGGCCTTGGCGGCCTCGTTCGCGGAGTCATCGGTGGCAACCGCGGGCAGCGACGTGGAGGTCGTGGCCATCGCCGCAGCGGGCGCATGGCTAGGGATCGCGGCCATCGGCGTGGTCGCAGCGGTGCGTGCGGACGCCACGCCGGCGGCGGGCAGGACCTCGGTTGCCCACGAGTCGGCGGGCGGAGCGCCCACGTCGAGACCTCGGGCCACGCGCTGCAGGTCCGCGAGCATGGCCGCGGCGCTCGGGTAGCGGTCCTCGCGGTTCTTCGCCAGGGCCTTCAGCACCACGCGGTCGAGCGAGTCCGGGATGTCGGACAGGATCGACGAGGGCATGGGCGGGATCTGCTCGACGTGCTGGTAGGCGACGGCCACGGCCGAGTCGCCCTTGAAGGGCGGACGGCCCGTCAGCAGCTCGAAGAGGACGACACCTGTCGAGTAGAGGTCGGAGCGAGCGTCCACGGCCTCGCCGCGTGCCTGCTCGGGAGAGAGGTACTGGGCGGTACCCACGACGGCGTTCGTCTGCGTCATCGTGGCCTGCGAGTCCGTCAGGGCCCGTGCGATGCCAAAGTCCATGACCTTGACCTTGCCGTCCGACGTCAGCATGATGTTGCCGGGCTTGATGTCACGGTGCACCAGGTGGTTCGCGTGCGAGTACTGGAGGGCGGACAGGACACCCGAGACGATCTCGATGGCCTCGTTGATAGGAACGGCCGTGCCGTCAGAGATCAGGTCCTTGACCGTGTGCCCCTCGACGTACTCCATGACGATGTAGGGCACCGCGATCGAACGGCCGGTCGCATCCTCGATGATCTCCTCGCCTGTGTCGTACACGGCGACGATGTTCGGGTGATTCAGCGACGCCGCCGACTGTGCTTCGCGACGGAAGCGCGCTTGGAAGATAGAGTCCTGCGCCAGATCGCGGCGCAGCATCTTGATTGCTACGACGCGCGACAGGCGAGTGTCGAAGCCCAGGTGGACTTCGGCCATTCCGCCTCGCCCGATGAGCGAGCGGACCTCGTACCGGCCAGCTAGACGGTGGGCCATGGGCTCTGCCATGTCCTAACCTCCTCGATAATGTGAGCTCCCGCACTTGGATGTATCAGGGAGCCAAGCATGTGTTTGATCGTAATAGCTGCGAGCGCGATGAGCGTAATCACGACGATTGCGACGATGACCGCGCGAATAATCTGCCTGGATGCGGGGACGGGTGGTGCGACGACGCTGCGCGAGTACGCGGTCTTGGCCGCCGGACGGGTGCGTTGCGCGCTGCGAGCGTCGAGCTCATGCCAGCGGGGGCCGCGCTTGCCCTTCTCGGGCCGAGGCTCGTAGACCGAGCGTCGCTGACGCTTCGAGGGCGTGGCTGCGCGAGGCTGGGGAACGGTCCCGTACACGCGCGGCGACGAGGGTGTGGCTGCCTTGTCGCGGCGAGGCGACTCGGAGCGGGCGGGCTGGGGACTGCGCGAGGCTGCCTGACGCTTGGCTTCTTCGGCCTCGCGGCGTTCGCGAGCCTCTCGAAGTTCACGCTGGCGCTGTTCTTCCTCGCGGGCGACGGCTGCGCGGCGCTGCTCCTCGGCGGTGTCCTCGACCTGGCGGGCAGCCTCACGCTGGCGCAGTCGCTCGGCGAGGGCGGCTCGTCGGTCCTCTGGTTCAGCTGGCTGCGGGGTCTGCTCGGAGCGAGCGGGAGTGGCGTGCCTGGGGGCAGATCCCGTGGTCGGGCGGGCGGTGGCGTCCTGCGCGGGCGTAGGAGCAGGCACGGGAGCCGACGTGGCCGTGGGGCGCGTCGGGATCGGCGCCGAGGAGGGGGCGATCGTCGTCGCTTCGTCGAGGATGGGTAGCTTGGCGTGACGGCCCGTCGTCGCGAGCACCGTCGGAGTAAGGCCCGAGGGGGGTTGCAGCATCTCGTCGGGTAGCGTGCGGCGCGTCAGGTGGCGCACGGGCGCGACGATCGGCACCGACGGCTGAACCGGCGTGCGCACTTCTTTGGGGCGCTGCGCGGCCTTTGGCAGGGGCAGCGGTCGAGGGGCCACGGAGACGCCCAGCGCCTTGGCTGCGCTTGCGATTTCGCGCACTGCCGCAGACCCGGACTCCGGGCGCTTCGCGGGGTCCTTCTCCAGCAGGTGCAAGATGACGTCGGCCAGGGGCTCGGGCACGGAGTCCGGCAGCGGCGGAACGGGGTCGTTGACGTGCGCGAAGGCGATATCCACCTGTGTGTCGCCGGTGAACGGGCGTCGACCGGCCGCGGCCTCGTAGGCGATGACGCCCAGGGCGTAGAGGTCGCCGATGGGGGTGGCGACCTCGCCCATGGCCTGCTCGGGCGGCAGATACTGGGCGGTGCCCATGACCATGCCCGCAGCGGTCAGGTTGACCTGGCCCGTCGCGTGAGAGATGCCGAAGTCCGTCAGCTTCACCATGCCATCAGGGCGAACAATAATGTTCGCGGGCTTGATGTCGCGGTGCACGACGCCCGCGCGCGCGGCAGCGCCCAGCGCCATCGCGACCTGCACGAGGATCGGCATGAGGTACTCGGGCTCAATGCGGGATCCGCCGCGTAGGTAATCCGTCAGCGGGTAGCCGTCGACGAGCTCCATGATGATCCAGCCGATGCCGTCTTCCTCGCCCGAATCCTGGGTGTTGGCGATGTTCGGGTGCGAGATCGACATCGAGTTACGGGCCTCGAGGCGCAGGCGCGAGAGCGACAGCTCCTCGCCTGTCAGCTCGGGGCGCAGGACCTTCGCGGCGACGATATGGCCGCTGACGCGGTCGCGGGCCTTCCACACCTCGCCCATGCCGCCCTGGGCGATCGGGGTGAGCAGCGTGTAGCGGCCGCCGAGCACTCGCCCGGCACCGGAAGTCATGCGCGGCGTACTCACTGCAGCCCCGCTTCCAGGAGCGCACGGGCGATCGGGCCGGCCACGTCTCCACCGTGCGGGGTGGGGTTGGTGTCGTCGCCCTCAACCAGGACGGCGAAAGCGATGCGCGGGCTGTCCGCCGGGGCGAAACCGACGGCCCAGGCGTTCGCGCGGTCACTGTTGCCGGTCTCGGCGGTACCGGTCTTGGCGGCCACGGCCACGTTCGGAAGCGCCATCGTCGTGCCGGTGCCGTACGGCTGGGAGACGACCGATTCCATCATGGCGCGCAGCTTCGAGGCCATCTCCGACGAGATCGGTCGACCGGCGTCGGTCGGGCTGTTCGTACGCACGACCTGGTTGTCGGCGTCCACGATCGAGTCGATGAGGTACGGGGTCATCATCTGGCCGTCGTTTGCGATGGTCTGCGCGACCTGTGCCATCTGCAGAGGCGTCGTCTGGACCGTGTACTGGCCGATCGAGCTCATCGCGAGCTGCGCGGCGTCCGCGTCGGTGGGGAACACGGAGGGGGTCACTGTCAGCGGGATCTGCGACTCGCGGCCGAAGCCGAAGCGGTTCGTCACGTCGACGAGCTGCTGGTTCGTCAGCTTCTCGGAAGCCAGCACGAAGGTCGTATTGCACGAGCGTGCAAAGGCCTCGGTGAGCGTCGGATTGCCGTCGCCGCAGGTGGAGGACTCGATGTTGGAGACCTCGGTAGCCGTGCCCGGCAGGGTCGTCGACACGGGTGAGGGCATGCGCATATCCGGGTCGGCGAGGCCGTTTTCGATGAGGGCGATCGTCGTGAGGATCTTGAATGTCGAGCCGGGGGCGTAACGCTCGGAGATAGCGCGGTTGAGCAGCGGGTTGTTCGGATCCGAGGAGAGCGAGGAGAACACGTTGGACACCGCGTCGGCGTCGGAGGAGGCCAGCTGGTTCGGGTCGAAGCTCGGCGAGGAGTACATCGCCAGCACTGCGCCGGTCTTGGCGTCGAGGGCCACGACGGCGCCCTTGCGGTTGCCGAGGGCCTCGGCCGCGGCCTTCTGCATCTGCGAGTTCAGAGTGAGGGAGACGCCGCCGCCCTGACGGTTCTGGCCCGTCAGGAGGTTGCGCAGGCGCTGTCCGAGCAGGGTCTGGGACTGGCCGTCCAGGACGTCCTCCTCGGCGGCCTCGACGCCCGTCGACGCGTTGCCCACCGACGAGAAGTAGCCCGTGACCGGCGCGTACAGTGGGCCCTCGGCGTAGGTGCGCATGTAGCGCTTCGACTCTTCCTCGCGCTCCGAGGAGGCGATCGCTGTCTTGTCGACGATGATCGGACCGCGGTCGGTTTCGGCCGCGTGCAGGATCGTGCGCTGGTTGCGAGCGTCGGCGTTGAGCGAGGATGCGGAAATGAACTGCGTGTTCGTGACGCCCACACCCAGCAGGGCGAACATCAAGAGAACGATGATGAAGATCTTACGAATCTGGTTATTCACGGCTCACTCACCCACTCCCACGGCAGGCTGGATGCCGGAGTTCCACGGCGCGGGGGTCGAGGCCGGGCGGCGAGCAGCATCCGACACGCGGATCAGCAGCGCGACGGTGATCCACGAGGACACCATCGACGAGCCGCCCGCAGCCAGGAACGGGGCCGTCAGGCCTGTCAGAGGAATGATGCGCGTGATGCCGCCGAGTACGACGAACAGCTGAATGGCCAGCGAGAAGCTCAGACCGGTCGCCAGGAGCTTGCCGAAGCCGTCGCGCACCGTCAGTGCCGCGCGCAGGCCTCGCTGGATGAGGATCAGGTACAGGACCAGGATGGCGGCCATGCCGGTCAGCCCCAGCTCCTCCGCGAAGGAGGAGAGGATGAAGTCGGAGTTCGCCAGGGGCACGAGCTGCGGGTAGCCCCGGCCCCAACCGGTGCCCATGAGGCCGCCGGAGGCCTGGCCAAACAGGCCCTGGACGAGCTGGTAGGACCCGTGGTCGTACACGTCGGGATCCAGGGCGTTGAGCCAGATGTTGAAGCGTGTCTGCACGTGGCTAAAGGAGTTGACGGCGATCACGACGGCTGGCACGAAGAGCGTGAAGCCGATGACCAGCCACGACACGCGGTTCGTCGCCACGTACAGCATCGCAACGAACAGGCCGAAGAAGAGCAGCGACGTGCCCAGGTCGCGCTGCAGGACGAGGATCGCGATGCCGATCAGCCACACGACCATGATCGGGCCGAGGTCGCGGGCGCGCGGCAGGCGCATGCCCAGGAACTTGCGGCCGCCGATCGCCAGGTTGTCGCGGTTCGTGACGAGGTATCCGGCGAAGAAGATCGCCAGCGTGATCTTCACGAGCTCACCGGGCTGGACGGAGATGGGACCCAGGTGGATCCAGACGCGCGCGCCGAAGGTCTCCTGTCCCAGGCCGGGAATCATCGGCAGGAGCAGGAGGAACAGCGACAGCGCGCCGAAGGTGTAGGTGTAGCGGCGCAGCATGCGGTGGTCGCGCAGCATGATCAAGATGATGGCCGCGATAACGATCGCAATGCCCACGAACAGTGCCTGGCGGAAGCCCACAACGGCCTCGTCCCTGCGCGCATACGACAGGTCGAGGCGGTAGATCATCGCTAGTCCCAGGCCCGTCAGTGCGACGGCGACCGGCAGGATCACCGGGTCCGCGTAGGGGGCCAGGAAGTGAACGCCGACCTCGGCAACGATCGTGATCGCGACGAGCACGCCGACCTGCGTGAGAAGGTTCGCGGGGATCTCCCCCGTGTAGTTCAGCGAGGTCAGCACGTAGCCGGCGATGCCGGCGGCCAGAGCCAGGCCCATGAGGGTCAGCTCCAGGAATCGGCGAGGCCGGGCGGGCGCGATCGATACGGTGGCCATTATGAGGCACCCCCGCTCTGCGCCCCGGACTGGGCCTCACTGGACTGCGGCGTACCCGACTGGGGCGTCGGCGACGAGGGGGTGGC
>CABKMD010000076.1 GCA_902373435.1 uncultured Actinomyces sp. | reverse complement strand
TTCGTGCGACGCTTGTCGGTATGGAAACGCGACCTGGCAAGGCCTACCCCCTGGGTGCCACCTTTGATGGAACCGGAACGAACTTCGCGATCTACTCGTCGGTCGCAACGTCTGTGACACTGTGCCTCTTGGACGATGACCTCAACGAGATGCGCATCCCGATGTCCGAGGTCGACGCCTACGTATGGCACGTCTACGTCCCACACGTGCGCGCCGGCCAGCGCTACGGCTACCGCATCGACGGCCCCTGGGATCCTCACAACGGTTTGCGTTGCGACCCTTCGAAGCTTCTCCTCGACCCCTATGCGAAGGCAATCGAGGGACAACTGAAGGATTCCCTCGACCTACTGTCCTATCAAGCGGACGATCCTTCGACCCTGAAGGGCGGCGACTCAGCGGATGCGACGATGCATTCCGTCGTCGTCAACCCCTTCTTCGACTGGGAGGGTGACCGTAGCCCCGGACACGACTACTCTGAGTCGATCATCTACGAGGCCCACATCAAGGGCATGACAATGCGCCACCCGGACATCCCGGAGGAGCTGCGCGGCACCTACGCAGGGATGGCGCACCCCGCGATTATCGAGCACCTGACGAAGCTGGGCATCACCACCGTCGAGCTCATGCCGATCCAGCAGTTCACGAATGACACAACCCTGCAGGCCAAGGGATTGTCGAACTACTGGGGCTACAACACGATCGGCTACTTCGCCCCCCACAATGGTTACGCGGTCACGAAGGATCCCGGCGCGCAGGTCTCCGAGTTCAAGGCGATGGTGAAGGCCCTGCACGCGGCCAACATTGAGGTCATCCTCGACGTCGTCTACAACCACACGGCAGAGGGCAACCACATGGGGCCAACCCTCTCCTTCCGCGGTATCGACAATCCCTCCTACTACCGCCTCGTCGACGGGGATCGTCAGCACTACTTCGACACGACGGGTACAGGCAACTCCCTCCTCATGAGCTCTCCTCAGGTCCTCCAGCTCATCATGGACTCGCTGCGCTACTGGGTGACCGAGATGCACGTTGATGGCTTCCGCTTCGATCTCGCATCCACCTTGGCCCGCCAATTCGCCGAGGTCGACCGGCTGTCCGCATTCTTCGATCTCATCCACCAGGACCCCGTGGTCTCACAGGTAAAGCTCATCGCGGAGCCGTGGGACGTGGGTGCGGACGGCTACCAGGTCGGTGGCTTCCCTCCCCTGTGGTCCGAGTGGAACGGCAGGTATCGTGACACTGTGCGCGACTTCTGGCGCGGAGAGTTCTCCTCACTTCCTGACTTCGCCTCGCGCCTGGCCGGCTCCTCCGACCTGTACGGGACGACCGGCCGCAAGCCCATGGCGTCCATCAACTTTGTCATCGCCCACGATGGCTTCACGCTGCGTGACCTCGTGTCTTACAACGAAAAGCACAACGAGGCGAACCTAGAGGGCGGCGCGGATGGCGCGAACGACAACCGTTCGTGGAACTGCGGCGTCGAGGGCGACACGGATGACGAGGAAGTCATCGAGTTGCGCTACCGCCAGCAGCGCAATTTCCTGACGACCCTGATGTTCTCCCAGGGCGTGCCGATGATCGCCCACGGCGACGAGCTGGGCCGCACCCAGCGAGGCAACAACAACGTGTACTGCCAGGACAATGAGCTCTCGTGGATCAACTGGGATCTGGATCAGCACGACTGCAAGCTCCTGCGTTTCACCCGCCACCTCATTCACCTGCGCCGCGATCACCCAGTGATGCGCCGCCGGCGTTTCCTGGAGGGGCCCGCGCGCCGCGGCGGCGAGTCCGAGCTCGGAGAGATCGAGTGGTTCACGCCGGCGGGCACGCACATGACGGAAGAGGAATGGAACCAGCCGTGGGCGCGCTCGACGATGGTCTTCTACAACGGTGATGCCATCCGCGAACCCGACGCGAACGGGCACCGTATCCTCGACGACGATTTCCTGCTGCTGCTCAACGCCGCTCCGGAGGCGGTCGACTTCACGCTCCCGGACGCCAAGTATGGGCACATCTGGCACACCGTCGTCGACACGGCAGGTGACGATGATCGCGACGAGTACCACTCAGGCGACATCGTGCACGTTGGACCGCGCACCTCGTTCATCCTGCGCAACCCCCGAGGCCTGTAATCGCCGGAGCAACATCGACCGTCACGAGGCACGCGTACCCGCTACTTATCGACATGAAGGTTGGCGGCGCGTCTGGACCAAAAGGCGCGTGGACACCCGTACGATTCGATTTGTGAATGAGAACGCGGTGCCCGAGGAGTTTATGCGGGCTCTGCTGTCCCTGCGACAGGCGGACCACCTGGCGCACATACTCCTCGAGGAGGTTCCCCCGCCTCGTCGTTTGGCGCCCTTTACGGCGGCGCTCGCGATGCGAACCACGGACGAGGACGAGGCCGGACAGCCCCTGTCGACTGGTCGTATGGCCATCCTGCACGACCCCGTGGAGCAGATCGGGTGGCACGGCACGTTCCGAGTCGTCTGTCAGCTGCGCGCGCAAGTCGATGCCGAGATGATCGGCGATCCGCTGCTGTCGGAGGGTGTGTGGGGCTGGATGCTCGATTGCCTGGAGACTGCGGGAGCCGGATTCCACGACATTACGGGCACGGTGACTCGCGAGATGAGCGAGGCCTTCGGTGGTCTTGAACTGCGAGGATCGTCTCTGTTCGTCGATGTGCGCGCGTCGTGGACACCCAACAGTGAGTATCTTGGTGAGCACCTGTCCGGCTGGGCGGATGTCATGCGTCGGACGGCAGGGATCGTTCCCACCCGTCATCTTGAAGGAGTCTGAGTGCTGGTCAACAATGGCGGCGGTTTGCCGCAGGGCGATACGGATAATCCGGAGCTCATTGCGCAACCGCGTGGGGGGATTCCCTCCGTCATTGATACCCAGAAAGATCTTGAGGCAGCGGCTCGTGCGCTGACTGCTGGTTCGCACCCAATCGCTCTGGATGTCGAGCGCGCTCAGGGCTTCCGCTACGGCTCCGATCCCTACCTCGTGCAGATTCGCCGCGAGGACGTGGGCACGTTTCTCATTGACACGCACGCGCTGGCGGACTTGTCCGTGCTGCAGCCGGGCGTCGAGGACGTGTGGCTGCTGCACGATTGTTTGCAGGACCTGCCGAATCTGCGCCAGGTTGGACTGCGCCCCTCCGTTCTCTTCGACACCGAGATTGCGGCACGTCTCATCGGCCTGGAGCGTTTCGGTCTGGCTGCTGTCGCCGAGCAGGTGCTTGGCCTCGGCCTCGTCAAGGATCACCAGGCATCGGATTGGTCGGTGCGCCCCCTGCCGAAGGAGTGGCTGCGCTACGCAGCCCTCGACGTTGAGCTGCTGACAGAGCTCTACTATCGCCTCTCGAAGCGGCTCGATGAGATGGGTCGTTGGGAGTGGGCGCAGCAGGAGTTCGCCTACGCCCTGTCGGTGACGCCTCCCGGCCCGAAGGCTGATCGCTGGCGTTCCGTGCCCGGCGCGGGAAAAATCCGTTCTCGTCGCGGCCTCGCTGTCCTGAAGGCGCTCTGGGAGACGCGCGAGTCGATCGCCCAGCGCATCGACCTGAGCCCCGGCCGCCTCGCGCGTAACGCCGCCCTCGTGCGCGCGGCTTCGAATCCTCCGCGCAACAAGCGCGCACTCATGAGCATCAGCGAGTTCCGATCCCCCGTCGCCCGCCAGTACGAGGACGAATGGATGCGCGTCCTTGCCAGCGTGGCCGCCATGACGGAGGACGAGCTGCCTCCCAAGCGCAAGCCCGTGCAGCCGGATTCGATCCCGGAACCGCGCCATTGGAATCGCATTGACGAGGCCTCGGCCGCGCGCCTGGGAACCGTACGCAACGCGGTCGCTTCGGTCGCGTCGCGTCTCGGGCTGGCCCCTGAGGTGGTGCTCGCTCCCCAGGTGCAGCGCTACCTCGCGTGGGCTCCCCTGAATCCGTCACGCCCGTCGGGCGACGAGGTCGAGGAGCGCATGGTTAGTCGCGGGGCACGCGACTGGCAGATCGATCTGACGCTCGACCCGATCTGCGACGCTCTCGGGGTCTAATTCGGACGCTTTAGCGTTTCCCAACTCGCTCGACGAGCTCACGGGCCGCGCGCGCGATGCCGTCGGCGTCGAAGCCGAACTGGGCGATCATCTCGCCGCGGTCGCCATGCTCGGGGAATACCTGAGGCACGCCCAGGCAGCGCACGGGCACGCCCGCCTCCGCGACCGCATCACGGAGCGACCAGCCGAAACCACCCTGAACGATGCCGTCCTCGACGCTCACGACACAGTCGTAGTCCCGGGCCAGCGTTGCAAGCTCCGGGCGGATTGGGATCATCCACTGCGGGTCCGCGACCGTGACGCTCACGCCGTCAGCCGACAGGCGGCGCGCAGCCTCAATCGCGTCGGGCGCGCACGCGCCAGTGCCCACGATGAGCACCCGAGCGGGTGAATCCACCACTGCCTCGTCAAACAGAATGTCCACTCCCCCGACGCTGCGCATTGCCGGCATGGGCTCGGGCAGCGATCCCTTGCGGTATCGAATAACCGTGGGAGCGTCATCGACGTCGAGCGCCTCGCGCAGGCGTGCACGCAGCGTCTCCTCGTCGCGGGGTGCCGCCAGGCGCAGGCCCGGGATTATCGAGCACATCGCGATGTCCCACACGCCGTTATGCGAGGCACCGTCCGCGCCCGTGATGCCCGCGCGGTCCAGCACGAAGGTGACACCCGCGCGGTGAAGGGCGACGTCCATGAGAAGCTGGTCGAAGCCACGGTTGAGGAAGGTCGCGTACAGCGCCACGACGGGGTGCGCGCCCTCGTAGGCCATGCCGGCGGCGGATGCGACGGCCTCGGCCTCGGCGATGCCGACGTCGAACACGCGACCCGGGTAGGCCTCGTTCATGGGACCAAGGCCCACGGGACGCATCATCGCAGCCGTAATCCCGACGACGTCATCGCGCGTGGCGGCCTGAGCGCAAATCTCGTCGGCGAAGACACCCGTCCACCCGAAGCGCTCGGGGGCCACCGGGAGCCCGGTCTCGGGGTGAATCGGACCGACCGCATGGAAGCGATCTGCGATATCTTCCTCAGCCGGCGTGTAGCCGCGGCCCTTTTCGGTGATCATGTGGACGAGGACCGGCTCGTCGAGGGATCGGCCGCGACGCAGAGCGGTCTCCACCGCCGCGATATCGTGGCCATTCACAGGGCCGATGTATTTCAGGCCCAGGTCCTCGAACATGACCTGGGGCATCAGCGCGTCCTTGATGCCCGACTTCAGGCCGTGCAGAGCATCGTAGGCCGCGCGCCCCGGCGTGCCGTGGCTCAGCAGGTGCTGCTTACCCCACGCTAGGGCTTTCTCGTATCTGGCGGAGGTGCGCAGCGCATCCAGGTGAGCCGCGAGACCGCCGATCGTCGGCGCATAGGAACGACCATTGTCGTTGACGATGATCATAATGCGGCGGTTCTTCGCCGTCGCAATGTTATTGAGTGCCTCCCACGCGAGGCCGCCGGTCAGCGCGCCGTCACCGATCACGCCCACGGTCCACGTGCGATTCCCCTGGCGATGCTTCTCGCGCGAGATACCGTCCATCCACGCGAGCGAGGCCGACGCGTGCGAGGACTCGACGACGTCGTGCTCGGATTCACGGCGCGACGGGTATCCGGACAGGCCTCCCGGGCAGCGCAACGATGAGAAATCCTGACGACCAGTGAGGAGCTTGTGCACGTACGCCTGGTGGCCCGTGTCAAAAATGATCGTGTCCTGCGGGGAGCGGAATACCCTGTGCAACCCGATCGTCAGCTCGACGACGCCCAGGTTCGGGCCGAGGTGCCCGCCCGTGCGTGACACGTTGTCAATGAGGAACGCGCGAATTTGCGCCGCCAATTCGTCCAGCTGCGCGCGTTCCAGGCGACGCAGCTCCCGCGGTGCGCTGCAGCGCGACAACAGGTCGCGTGACTTTCGTGTTCCAGACATGAGAACCAGTGTAGTTGCCCAAGCGTCTCATCTACAGATCAAAGTGAATGTCAGGCATGTTCGACCCGCGCAGGCGACAAGCGCGCGCACTAAGATAGGTGGTGTTGGCTCGCCGTACCGCTTAAGGAGGCACTATGTCCGTTACCGTCGCACCCCACGGCCTGTGGAAGTCCCCGATTTCGGGTGATTCCTTCACTGCCCGTTCGGTCACGCTCTCCCAGGTTCGCGTCGACGGACCCGACACCTACTGGGTCGAGGGACATCCGCGCCAGGGCGGACGCGGGACGCTGCTGCGCCGTCGCGGAACTGGGGAAACGGGCGAGGTTTTGCCTCTCATCGATGGTTCCCGCCTGCCCGATGTCGGCACGCGCGTTCACGAGTACGGCGGCAAGGCATACGCCGTTCACCACGGCGTCATCGTTTTCTCCGATCAGACCGACGGCCGCGTCTATGCCTTTGATACGGCCGATCCGCGCCGCGTCGTGCGTCCCCTGACAACTCTGTCGAAGGTCCGCTATGGCGATTTCTGGATCGCCGACGTGCGCGAGCTGGTGTACGCGGTGGCCGAAGACCACTCCGCCCCGGGCGAGCCCGTTAACAAGATCGTCGCGATCCCTCTCGATGGCTCTGCCGCCCGCGACGACAGCGCGATTATCACAGTCTTCGAGGGCACCGACTTCGCTCAGGCACCGACGGTCTCCCCCGACGGCACCAAGATCGCCTGGATCACGTGGAACCACCCGAACATGCCGTGGACGTACTCGCAGCTGCGCGTCGCATCCCTGACCTTCGAGGGCACCGTCGATCAGGAGGTCGTCCTGGTGGATCGCCCGGGCGTGTGCATCTACGAGCCTCGCTGGACTCTCGACGGCGATCTCATCCACGTGGATGATTCCTCTGGCTGGGCAAACCTGTACCGCACCCAGGGATTCGTGTGGCAAGAGGGCGAGGACCCGAACGCATGGACCTCGCGCCTGCGTACTCGCGCGCTGCACCCGGGGCCTCGCGCGTTCTCGCACCCACACTGGCAGCTCGGCCTGCACTCCTACGACAACTACGACAACGACTACCTCGTGTGCTCGTGGGCCGAGGACCAGGTCTGGCACATCGGCACCGTGCGCATCGACAACGGCATGGCCGAGGAGTGGGCGACCGGATGGTGGCCCATCGGTAACGTCGCCGCTGCGGATGGCCGCGTCGTCTTCCTCGCGGATTCCGCGACACACACTCCCGCGATCATCGACGTGTCGCGCGGCAAGACCAAGGTGCTGCGTCCCTCGTCCGAGGCCGAAGTACCCACCGCCCTCGTCTCTACGGCTGAGATGCTCACCTGGAAGACATCGGACGGCGAGGAGGCTCACGGCTTCTACTACGCGCCCGTGAACCCCGACTTCGCCGCCCCCGAGGGCGAGCTCCCCCCGCTCATCGTCAACGTGCACGGTGGACCGACCGAAGCAGCCCGACCCGGCCTGCAGGTGCCGTTCCAGTACTGGACCAGCCGCGGCTTTGCGGTTCTGGACGTGAACTTCCGCGGGTCGACGTCCTTCGGCCGCCCCTACCGTGAGCGCATCAACGGCAACTGGGGCGTCATGGACGTTCAGGACTGCATCGACGGCGCTCAATACCTCATCGATCTGGGCCGCGTCGACCCCCAGCGAATCGCGATCCGAGGCCGTTCATCCGGCGGTTTCACCGTGCTCAATGCGCTTGCGTCCTCCGACGTGTTTACCGCCGGCGCGTCGTTCTCGGGCATCGCCAACCTGGTGAAGCTGGAGGAAACCAGCCACAAGTTCGAGTCGCACTACGACGGAATCCTTCTTGGCACCGACGACACCGACGACCCGGTGTGGGCGCAGCGTTCGCCTATCAACCGTGTTGGTGAGATCAAGGCGCCGCTCATGCTGCTGCAGGGCACCGACGACCCGGTCGTTCCCGCCTCGCAGGCCCAGGAGATGTACGAGGCACTGCGCGCCAACGGCAACGCTGTCGCCCTCAAGCTCTACCAGGGAGAGGGACACCGCTTCCGCTCGGCTATCAACATCAAGGATGCGTGGCAGTCGGAGCTGGCCTTCTACAGGACCGTCTGGGGCATCGCCACTGACGCCCCCATTCACGTGGAGATCGCAAACCTGTGATGCCCCTGAATCAGTCCCCGCAGCGCCAGGAACCGGCTGCGGGGCCTGGCTTGCGCGTCGGCCACACGGTCGCCGCGCATCGTTCCCTGCTCGGCGTGGCCGCCGCGCTCGTTGGCGCGGTCGTCGGCGCGGCAGCCGTTGTCTTCAACCTCGCGATTCGCGCGTGGACGTGGGTGTCCACCGGCTTCGACGAGTACACAACCCACATTGGCCAGTCGCACGGCGTGTGGGGGTGGGCGCCGTGGCTCTTCCTGCTTGTCTCCCCCGCGATCGCCGGCCTGCTGTACGGGCCACTCATCCAGCGCTTCGCACCCTCCGCGAAGGGCCATGGGATCCCTGAGGTGATGCTCGCGGTACGCCGGAAGGGTGGGCGCATCCCGGGGCGCGTCGCCATCGTCAAAATCGTGGCCTCGGCCCTGACGATTGGCTCAGGCGGGTCGGCGGGACGCGAGGGGCCGATCGTGCAGGTGGGCGCGTCGCTGGGATCCACCATCGCGTCGTGGCTACACATGCCCGTCTCCCGCGTGGTCCTGTTGGCCTCGTGCGGGTCAGCGGCCGGCATTGCGGCCACGTTCCACGCGCCCCTGGCGGGCGCGGTGTTCGCCCTCGAGATCATCCTCGTCGAGTTCACGGCCGAGACCTTCGGCTTTGTCGTGCTCTCCGCCGTGACCTCCTCGATGGTCGCGCGCATCCTGCAGGGCGACGAGATGGTCGTGCGCGTGGCCGACAACCTGACCTTCGCGTCGATGTCGGACATCTGGTGGGTGGCGTTCCTCGGCCTCGTCGCGGGGCTGTGCGGCCTCGGTTTCTCCAAGCTCCTGTACGCCTCGGAGGACGCGATCGACTGGCTGTGGGCGCGCACGCACCTGCCGGAGTGGGCGCGTCCGGGCGTGCTGGGGCTGTTACTCGGCGCTGCCCTCGTCGCTTTCCCGTACATGTTCGGCTCGGGCTATCCGCTTGAGGAGGAGGCGATCGCGGGGAACTATTCGATCGCTTTCCTGCTCGCCCTCATGCTGGGCCGCGCTGTATTCACGTCGTTCACCATCGGCATGGGTGGTTCGGGCGGAGTCTTCGCGCCCACGCTGTTTATCGGCGCGATGGCGGGCGCCGCGTTCGGAGACCTCGTTTCTCCCCTGTCGGATTCTCCCGTCGGTGTCTTCGCCGTTGTGGGCATGGGCGCCGCTTTCGCGGGTGCCGCGCGCGCCCCGATGACGGCGGTCCTCATCATCGTGGAGATGACCGGCCAGTTCTCACTGATTCTGCCGATGATGCTCGCGGTCGTGATCGCGACGGGCGCCTCGCGTTTCCTGACCCGCGCGACGATCTACACGGAGAAGCTGCGCCGCCGCGGCGACGTCCTCGACGACCCCGTCGAGGGCACGCTGCTCGGCACTCGCGCAGCGTCGGAATGGATGACGGAGGTTCCCGAGACGCTCTCGTGCCGGGCGAGCGCCGCGTCAGCGATCGCCGCCCTGCGCCGCACGAAGGAGACGGTGCTGCCCGTCGTGAACGAGGACCGGCGCTTCGTCGGCCTCGTGTCCTCACTGCGCTTGGCCGAGCTCACGCAGGAGGATGGATCGTTGGACGCTCCCCTGTCGGATTTACCTCTCATCGACGAGGCCGTGGCCGCCTCCGCTCCCCCGTCCGAGGTCCTCGGGGCGCTGCGCCGCACGGGCTTGCAGTCTCTGCCCGTCACGGACGAAGATCGGCGAGTGGTCGGCTGGGTGTCTGAGCGCGACCTGGTGGATCGCATGTACCGCGATCAGCGCCGCGCAATTGCTGCCCGCATGCAGACGTCGTGGGGCTCGCGCATGCAGGAGCGCAGAAAGAGCCGCTAGCGGCACTTTGTTCATCTCACCTGGCTTCATAGATCATACAGAAAGCGATCAAAACTAAACGTCAACAAATCGTTCGTTGCACCATAACGACCTACGTTCTAACAACTACAACAGTAGGCCCGACCCAGCACCAACAAAGCACTAGAAACGAAAAACGCCAACGCTATTTATCGCGGTGCACAACTTTTTGCATTAGCCGCTCCGCAGGCGTTGCGTACAGATATCGCCTTAAGCCCGACCGCGATCTATCAATCAGATACACCAACCGCAAACCAAAGTAAATATCTTTTACCAAAGATTCCTCAATATTCACCAAATGCCGCTCACGCGCACTATTACTAACTCCCCGCAAAAAGTTCTTTGATTTCGCAATACGTTTTTTCATTGCAGACTTCGTGAAGAAAAGCGATTCAACATTTCCAACTGCGGAAAGCGAAGGAAATCCGTCCTCACACAAATTCCACACAGCTTCATCCCGCCTCGCAAAGGCATGCGTAAATCCGTCAAGCTCATCACTTGAGAGCCTACTAACTATACCCGACATCTCCGAAAGGCTGCTAAGCTCTGCGAACGTATAGCCATCAGAACGACCCGACAGCTCATAGCAATCATTATACCCAGAGCCACAATAATTCTTTACACAATCCAACTGATCCCTAATATAAATAGAATAAATTTTGATCACATAGTCGAAATTTACACATATATCGCAGATATTACGATCAAACAGAAGAAGTAGATGCCTAAACAACAAAACCACTTCTTTAC
>CABKMD010000075.1 GCA_902373435.1 uncultured Actinomyces sp. | reverse complement strand
CGTCAACACCGGCCTCAATGAGCGAGTCGATGACGCGGTGGGAGAATGCATGGACGGCAATCCTCGCCCCGGCCTCGTGAACGGCGGCAACAGCGTCCGTCAACACGGCGGGGTCCCAAAGGGGCATAAGGTCCGAGTCCGCTCCGGCGCTGCGGTCGATCCAGTCTCCGACGATCTTGACCCACCCGTCGGAGGAGCGCGCCATCAACGCGAGGACGGTGGGAAGCTCACGCTGATCGTCGACGTCCAGCGGCAGGTCTCGCATGTAGCGCTTCGGGCGTGCAACATGGCGACCGCAGCGGATCAGGTGAAGCCCGGTTGCGCGAGCCGCTGGCGAGTTATCGACCGGCACGCCACAGTCGCGGACGACGGTCACGCCGCTCGCGAGCGTTGTCCGGGCCTGTTCCACCATCTGCGCTTCGGACACCGAACCGGTCGCCGAGTAGCCGATGTGGCAGTGCGTATCCACCATGCCGGGCACAATGACGCCAACCGAAGGAGCCAGCGTGCCGTCGCAGACGCGTTGGATCGCTCCCCCGTCGATGCGCCATGTGCCGTGCACCCACGATGGGCGCTCGGATACGCTATCCGCCCACAGGGCGAGGCCGGAGAACGCCATGACTCAGAGCTGGCCGAGCATTCGCTTGACGTCATCCGGCAGATCGTCGATCGTCGGACGAGGAGCCGGCGCCTCCTGGGCGACGCCGAAGGACGAGCCCGCAGGCGCGCTGCGCTCGGACGGCGGCAGCATGGCCTCGAGCTCCTGCTGGCGGCGCTTGGCGGGGTTACCGGAGCGGGCGCTCTTCTTCATGCGGGCACGCTGCGCCTGCGCCTTGCGAGCATTGGCCTTCTGCTTGGCCTTGCCGCCACGACCGGGCAGTGCGCCCATGCCGGGAACACCGCCACCCATCTGGCCCATCTGCGCCATCATCTCGCGCGCAGCCTCGAAGCGCTGCACGAGCTGGTTCACCTCGGTGACGGTCGTACCGGAGCCGCGGGCGATACGCGCACGACGCGAGCCGTTGAGGATCGACACGTCCTCGCGCTCGGCCGGAGTCATCGAGCGAACGATGGCCTCCACGCGGTCGACCTCACGCTCGTCGAAATTCTCAATCTGCTCGCGCATCTGCGCGGCACCCGGGATCATGCCGAGCATCTTCTTCATCGAGCCGAGCTTCTTGATCTGCTGAAGCTGGCTCAGGAAGTCGCCAAGGGTGAGCTGGCCGGCCATAGCCTTGGCCGCGACCTTCTCCGCCTCCTCGGCGTCCATCTTCTTTTCAGCCTGCTCGATAAGGGTAAGGATGTCACCCATGTCGAGGATACGGCCGGCCATACGATCGGCGTGGAAACGCTCAAAGTCGTCGAGGCCCTCGCCCGTCGAGGCGAACAGGATCGGCGCGCCGGTCACGCCGCGCACGGATAGCGCGGCGCCACCGCGGGCGTCACCATCCAGTTTGGACAGGACGACGCCCGTGAAACCGACTCCGTCGCGGAAAGCCGTGGAGGTGGAGACTGCGTCCTGACCGACCATGGCGTCGAGGACGAACATGATCTCGTGGGGGTTGACGGCGTCGCGGATGGCGATCGCCTGCTCCATCATCTCCTGGTCAACGCCGAGGCGACCGGCCGTATCGACGATGACCACGTTGATACCGCTCTGGCGGGCGAACTCGACGCCGCTGCGCGCGACCTCGACGGGGTTGCCGACGCCGTTGCCGGGCTCGGGCGCCCACACCTTGACACCGGCGCGTTCGCCGACAACCTGAAGCTGCTGGACGGCATTGGGGCGCTGGAGGTCGGAGGCGACGAGCAGGACGGTCTTGCCCTCCTCGCGCAGCCACTTACCCAGCTTTCCGGCGAGGGTGGTCTTACCGGCACCCTGGAGGCCGGCGAGCATGAAGACGGTGGGGCCGGACTGTGCGAAGGTCAGCTCACGCGTGGCACCACCGAGGATCTCGACGAGTTCCTCGTGCACGATAGAGACGACCTGCTGACCCGGGTTGAGAGCCTTCGAGCGGGCCGCGCCATAGGCCTTTTCGCGCACGTGCGTGGTGAACTGGCGAACGACTGGGAGCGCAACGTCCGCGTCGATGAGGGCGCGACGAATGTCGGAAATCGCGTGATCGACGTCCGACTCGGTCAGGACGCCGCGGCTGCGCAGGCTACGGAACGACTGGCTCAGACGATCTGACAGGTTTCCAAACACGTGTTTACTCCCAAGATGGCGGCTGTACTAGGCACAGGTTAGCGTACCTCGGCCCCGGGAGTCGCCTCACCGGGGCCGAGGTACTCGACATGATGGCGAGGTTCAGCCCTGCGCGGAACCCACAATCGCGTCGACGAAGCCCTGCGGATCGAAGGGCGCCAGATCGTCGGCGCCCTCGCCAAGGCCGACGAACTTCACCGGAACGCCCAGCGCACGCTGGACGGACACGACAATGCCGCCCTTGGCGGAGCCGTCGAGCTTCGTCAGAACGATGCCAGTCACGCCAGTGGCCTCCGCGAAGACCTCGGCCTGCTTCATGCCGTTTTGGCCGGTGGTCGCGTCGAGCACCAGAAGGACCTCGGAGACCGGGGCTTGCTTGGTCATGACGCGCTTGATCTTGCCGAGCTCGTCCATCAGGGTGGACTTGTTCTGCAAACGTCCCGCAGTGTCGACGAGAACGACGTCGACGTCGCGCTCGACGCCCTCACGCACGGCTTCAAAAGCGACAGACGCCGGGTCGGCACCCTCGCGGTCACTGCGCACGACATCGACGCCGACTCGCTCGCCCCACGTGGCTAGTTGGTCGGCAGCGGCGGCACGGAAGGTATCGGCGGCACCCAGGATCACGGACTTGTCTTCCGCGACGAGGATACGCGCGAGCTTGCCGGCAGTCGTGGTCTTTCCGGTGCCGTTCACACCGACCATCAGGACGACGGCGGGCTTAGCGGCACCATCCACCTCGGGGTGCTCAAGGTCGAGGGAGCGATCCATGGAGGGATCAACGAGGGTCAGGAGCTCCTCGCGAAGAATCTCACGGATTCGCACTTCGTCTGTCACCGACTCCACCGCGACGCGACGCTTGAGGGCTTCCATCAGAGTGTCGGTGGCCTCAAGGCCAAGGTCCGCGACGAGGAGAGATTCCTCGATCTCCTCCCAATCGGCGGCACCGAGCTGGCCACGGCTCAGAACGCCGAGGATCGCACGACCCAGCGATCCGGAAGACGCGAGACGCTCGCGTAGACGCTCCATGCGTGAGCGCACGGGTTCGGGGCGCTCGATGGACGAGGCCGGGGTTGCGGAAGCCTCAGGGCTCTGGTCAGGGGTCGGCTCGAGAGCATCTGCGGGACCCGCCCGAGGCTGGTCCGCATCATCAAGCGGAGCCTCGGCAGGTGTGTCCGGGCGAGGCTCGACGGAAGCCTGCGCCTGAGGCTGGGGGGTCACGTCCTGCGAGGGACGGCGACGCGAACTCACTGCCAAGCGGATAACGACACCGATAAGTACGGCGACCGCCAGGGCGATAACGACTGCCCACGGCGATTGGAGGGTGGAAATAAAAGCGTCCATAGGGTCATTATCCCCTATGGACGCTTGTGGCAGAAAACCTGAGTGCGGTATCACTGCCTTATGACTGCGTTGACTCCTGAGTCGTCTGCGCGCCGCCGCCAGTGTGACGACGTCCACGATCGAGGCGCTCACTCACGCGATCCGTCACCGTTTCGAGGCGGTCGATGCCCGGCAGACGGTCAGCGTCAAAGTAGGCGCTCTCTGACTCAGCACTTTGCAGAAGCGAGTGCAAGGACGCCGTACGCGGAACCACGGGTCCGTCGGGTGACGACGAGGCACGCTTAGGGAGCGAGTGATGGGTCTTCACCTCATCGGCGATTTCTTCGCTCTCTCGCTTAATGACACCCTTCCACTCGTCCGCGCTACGGCGCGACAGCGCCAGGACGGCGACGACGCCTCCTGCGACGACGAGGACCAGAACGACGGTCAAAACAAAAATCAGTGCACCCTCAAGCATGTGATTATCCTGCCTTACGAGACCCTCAATACGCGACGGTGCCACCCGCACACTCACGCATTGTGATGATGTTGTCACGAGGGGCGAGAACAATTGTTCCCGCCCCTCGTGTGTATCGGCACTTCGTCAGTCGAGGTAGTCGCGCAGGACCTGCGAACGCGAGGGGTGGCGCAGCTTCGACATGGTCTTGGACTCAATCTGACGGATGCGCTCGCGTGTCACGCCATAGACCTTACCGATCTCGTCGAGAGTCTTCGGCTGACCGTCACCCAGGCCGAAGCGCATCGACACAACACCGGCCTCACGCTCGGAGAGTGTGTCCAAGACATGGTGGAGCTGTTCCTGCAGCAGGGTGAAAGACACAGCGTCCGCGGGCACGATGGCCTCGGAATCCTCAATGAGGTCACCGAACTCGGAGTCGCCATCCTCGCCGAGAGGCGTGTGCAGCGAGATCGGCTCGCGACCATACTTCTGGACCTCGACGACCTTCTCGGCGGTCATGTCGAGTTCCTTTGCCAGTTCCTCGGGAGTAGGTTCGCGCCCCAGGTCCTGAAGCATCTGGCGCTGGACGCGCGCAAGCTTGTTGATGACCTCAACCATGTGCACCGGGATGCGGATCGTACGAGCCTGGTCCGCCATCGCGCGGGTGATCGCCTGGCGGATCCACCAGGTGGCATAAGTCGAGAACTTGTAGCCCTTCATGTAGTCGAACTTTTCGACGGCGCGGATGAGGCCCAGATTGCCTTCCTGAATCAGGTCCAGGAACTGCATACCGCGGCCGGTATAGCGCTTAGCGAGCGAGACAACGAGGCGAAGGTTCGCCTCAAGCAGGTGGTTCTTCGCCTGCTGACCGTCCTGCGCAAGGAAGTGCAGCTCGCGGCGCTCGCGGCTGGTCATCTCGTCGGCCTGGTTCTTGAGCTTGTACTCGGCATAGAGGCCGGCTTCGATACGGCGCGCGAGGTCCACTTCCTGCTCTGCGTTCAGCAGGGAGACCTTACCGATCTGCTTGAGGTAGTCCTTCACCGGGTCGGCGGTTGCACCAGCGACCGTCACCTGCTGGACAGGTTCGTCGGTCTCATCGGAATCAGAGACGACGAAGCCACCCTTGACGTGGATGCCATCGTTCGTACGTTCACGAAGTGCGGCCCCCTCTGCGAGCTTCGGGTCCTCTTCCTCCGCGTGATCCTCTGCGTCAGCTTCGTCCTCGTCGACGGTGTCGGCCTCGAGTTCAGTGTCCTCAAGGTCCTCACCAGTCGGCTCGAAGTCGACGTCAACGGTGTCATCGAGTTCCTCGACGACCTCCTCAACGACCTCTTCTTCCTTCTTCTTACGCCCCCGCGTCTTCTTCGCGGCTGGCTTCTTCGCCGCTACCTCTTCGGCGGCCGGCTTCTTGGTCGTCTTCTTCGCAGCCGTCTTCTTCTGGGGAGCCTTCTCAGCGGTCTCTGTGGCGTCAGCTGCCTTCTTGGTCGTCTTCTTAGCAGCCGTTTTCTTCACGGGGGCTTTCTCGACGGTGTCGGCGGCGTCGGCCGTCTTCTTCGCGGGAGCCTTCTTCGCCGGGGCCTTCTTCTCGGGGGCCTTCTTCGCCGAGGCCTTCTTCGCGGCAGACTTCTTCTCCCCGGCGGGAGCACTCGCCGCGTCGACCGTGGCGGCAGCCTTCTTGGCGCGCGTGGTCTTCTTCGCGGGGGTCTTCACCTCCGTGGTTTCCTCAGTCGTCGCGGAGTCCTTTGCCGAAGCGCGAGATGCACTCACACGGGTCCCTTTCATTGATGGGCATGCACAACGGAGCCGATCGCAAATCGGCATACCAGCGCCAAGTCTAGTGCCTTGCCGTTTAGTTTTCCTGACGGTAGGTGTGAGGATGCCCCACCTTGGGCACAGCCGCGCACTCGAACCTCGGTTAGAGTGGGCGTATGACTCTGAGCGACAGTTTCGCAACGCTGCGTCCATCAATCGACGAGGCGACGGCCACCAGTCTCGCCCATCTCCTCGCTCGCGCAGGAGCTTCCGGCCGTTCCGAGGAGTTCTCTCGCGCGGTCCTCGCATCCGTGTCCGGAGGCAAGCGATTCCGTGCCCTCATGGCACACGTGGGCTACGCACTCAGTTCCGGAACAACCATCGATGACGTGTCGCTCCCCCATCTCAGCGCGGCGCTGGAGCTCTATCAGGCGAGTGCCCTCGTCCACGACGACATCATCGACAACGCGGACGAACGACGCGGCATGCCCACCCCTCACCGCACGCTCGGGAATCACCACGCCGCACAGTCGTGGATCGGATCGTCGACGAACTTCGGACGGCACAGCGCTATCTTGGTCGGCGACTTCCTCTTTTCGGCGGCGACGGCTTCCGCAGACGAGCAGGCCCTGACGCTACATGAGGACTGCGCCCGCGCTTTTGCCCGCCGATTCGCCGATATGCACGCGGAGGTCGCGCTGGGGCAATACCTCGACATCACCGCAGAGCAGAGCCCGCTTGATCCTGAGCGCACGGATGCGCTCAGCATGAACGACGCGCTCGAGGTGGCACTGCACAAGTCGGCTCACTACTCGGTCGTCCACCCTGCGCTCCTCGGAGCAATCTGCGCGGCGCCGTCGTTTGATCACGTCGCCGACCTGCTCACCATCCTCGAGACGATTCTGACGCCGTGGGGCCTAGCCTTTCAGCTACGCGACGATGATCTCGGCGTCTTCGGAGACCCGGCAGTAACAGGCAAGCCAGCCGGAGACGACCTGCGCGAAGGAAAGCGCACTGCTCTCCTGGCACTCACATGGGAGGCGTCCTCCCCCGCCGAACGACGCACCCTCACCGACGTTCTCGGGGTGGCCGATGCCTCGGCGCAGCAGATCGCGGCTGCTACCGATATCGTGGAGCGCAACGGGCGCGCCGCACACGAGGCCGAGATCGCGCGCCTCGTGGCCGACGGAGACGCCGCCCTCGAAGCGAGCGCCTTCGACGAGAATGCTCGCGCTATGCTGCGTGAACTGTGCTCGATCCTGACCGCCAGGCGGTCCTGAGAGGGCAGCGGACTCAGAAGGCCAGCGTCGAGGCGATGCGATTGACTCGGTGGTGACGGCCCGACATCAGCACGTCGATGGGACGCTCACCCAGCTCGTCCTGCACGGTGTACAGCCACGCCAGCGCTTCCTCGGCCGTGAAGCCGTCATCGGCAAGCAGCGTCAGTGTGCCCTGCAGGGACGGTAGCGGCTCCCAGCCATTGTCGCCCTTGACGATCACCTCCTGCGGGATGCCGCGCGCCCCGCTGCCGTCGCGCGCTTCGATGAGCACGCGATCGCGGATCAGCTGCTTGAGGCGACGTTCCTCGATGCCGAGGAGACGGCAGACCTCGTCGGTGGGAAGCACGGAGATATCAACACTGGTCATGAGCGCAAGACTACCCCATTCATGCGCCGCACCGACGTGGGCACTTCCAGTGATTTCACGAAAACTCCCATAGAATCGAGCAAGTGAGCGATGAACAGACATTCGACCAGACGGACCCGTTGATCGGCCTCCTCGTCGACGAACGGTACCGGGTGACGCGCAGGCTGGCGCGCGGCGGCATGGCCACTGTCTACATCGCGCAAGATGAACGCCTTGATCGCCCCGTCGCACTCAAGGTCATGCACCCACACCTGGCAGAATCCGAGGATTTCGTTGCCCGCTTCCGCCGTGAGGCACGCTCAGCCGCGCGCATCGTTCATCCCGGCGTCGTCTCCGTGTTCGATCAGGGCGTGGTCACGGGCCAAGGGTTCCTCGTCATGGAGCTCATCGACGGCACGAACCTGCGCCAACTGCTGCGCGCGCAGGGCGCTTTCACGATCCCGCAGGCGCTGCGCTACACGACCGATATTCTTGAGGCACTGCGCGCCGCCCACCGTGTCGGTGTTATTCACCGCGACGTCAAGCCCGAGAACATTCTCGTTCCGACGGATGGCCCGGCGAAGGTGACCGACTTTGGCCTGGCGCGAGCTGCCTCCGAAGTTTCGATGTCCTCAACCGGCAACATGCTCGGCACGGTTGCATACATCGCCCCGGAGATCGCGACGACCGCTCAGGCCGATGCCCGCTCGGACATTTATTCCGTTGGCATCATGCTCTACGAAATGCTTACGGGCTCCGTTCCCTGGGCGGGCGAATCGCCGCTGCAGATCGCGACGCATCACGTCTCCGACGACGTGCCCAGCCCGTCGGAAGCCCAGCCGTGGATTCCCCGAGAGATCGACGATCTCGTCGCCGCTCTGACCGCCCGCGCCCCTGCCTCGCGCCCCACCGACGCATCCGACGCGATAGACCTCGTCACTCGCGCTGCTGCTGCCATTCCCGCGGAGCTGGCCAACCGACGCGCCGACATCGCGCCGGCCGACCGGGTCGGTGCCTCAGAAACGAGCGCGCTCAACACCGAGCTGATCTCGGCTCAGTTTACAAGGCCTCTCCCCCTGTCGGCACCGTCGACGGTCGCCACTGTCCACACGTCGGCCCCGCTTCCGGAGGCTTCGGAGACAACCGGCACCAAGACGTACAAGCGTGTCGTCCTGTGGGCCACCCTTGTCGCCCTGCTCCTCGCTGCCGCCCTCGTCGGCGGACGCTGGTGGTGGACCGAATACGGCCCAGGCTCCTACCTGACCATGCCCGTGACGGATGGTCGTCCCCTCGCGGACGTTCAGGCCGAGCTGAACGCGATGGGACTTGCCTCTTCCGTTGAGGAGGAATTCTCTGACGACGTCGCCGCCGGTTCGATTACTCACTCTGATCCGTCAAGCGGCGAGCCCGTCCACAAGCGCGCGGAGGTCCAACTCCACGTCTCCAAGGGCGTGGACATGAAGACGGTCCCAGACGTCGTCGGCAAGAGCCAGGACGAGGCACGTAATGCCCTCACCGAGGCCGGCCTCACTCTGGGCACCATCACCGACGCATACTCCGAGGAGGTTCCACAGGGACAGGTCATCTCGCAGTCCCAGGCCTCTGGTACACAGCTGGCACACGACAGCGCCGTCGATGTGGTGCTGTCAAAGGGACGCGAGCCCCTCACCGTACCGTCACTGAACGGGATGAGCGCCGATGCTGCGAAGAACGCCATCGAGGGACTCGGCCTCGGCGCGGCCCCGACGGAGGCGTTCTCCGACACGGTCGCCGAGGGACAGGTCATCTCGCAGCAGACCAAGGAGGGAACGATCCTGCACCGTGGCGACACCGTGGCCTACACGGTGTCGAAGGGCCCCGAGAAGGTTGCTGTACCCGATGTCGTTGGCCGTCAACGCCAGGATGCCCGCGCTGCGCTCGAAGCAGCCGGCTTCACCGTGCAGGAGGAGGCAATCCTCGGAGGCTTCTTCGGAACCGTCCGACAGACCGATCCCGCCGGCGGAACAATGCTGAAAAAGGGCAGCGTCGTGACGATTACGATCGTCTGACGTCATCCCCGCCGCTCCCGCCACAAAAGTTTCCCGGCCTCGTCCGTGACGAACGAGGCCGGGGAATTCTTATGCGGGGAACTCACTCCTCGTGGGAGGAACCCTTCGCCAGGTACTGGGCGACCTGGAAGGCCATCTCCAGGCTCTGCTGGTGATTCAAGCGCGGATCAACGAGTGTCTCGTAACGGTCACGCAACGACTCGTCATCGATGCGCTCACTGCCGCCAATCACCTCGGTGACGTCATCACCGGTGAGCTCGACGTGCAGGCCACCGGGGACTGTTCCCGCGGCCTCGTGAGCCTCGAAGAAGCCACGGACCTCATCCATGACCGTTTCGAAGCGACGCGTCTTGTAGCCGGTCGACGACGTAATGGTGTTGCCGTGCATCGGATCCGTCATCCACGTAATCGGACGGCCATCCTCGCGCGCGGCTTCCAGCAGCGGCGGAAGCACCTCGCGGATGCGTGTGGCCCCCATGCGCGTGATGAACGACAGGCGCCCATCCTCGCCATCCGGGTTCAGGCGATCGATGAGCGAGAGCATCTGATCCGGCGTGGTCGACGGGCCAAGCTTGACCCCAATCGGGTTGCGAACACGCGACAGCAGCTCGATGTGAGCGCCCTCCTCGTCGCGTGTCCTCTCCCCCGCCCACAGGAAGTGAGCGGACGTGTTGTAGGGCTCACCCGTCCGCGAATCGATGCGCGTCATGGCTGACTCGTACTCGAGCAGCAGCGCCTCATGGGACGAATACAGGTCGACGTCTCGCAGCGTCTCGAAGTCGACGCCTGCGGCACCCATGAACTTAATCGCCCTGTGGATGTCCTCTGCCAGCGACTCGTAGCGCGCGTAGGCCGGGTTCGACATGAAACCCTGATTCCAGCGGTGCACCTGACGCAGGTCCGCATAACCGCCCTTCGTGAAGGCGCGGATCAGGTTCAGCGTCGAGGCCGCGTGATTGTACAGCGACAGCAGGCGCTGCGGGTCGGGCTCACGGGCCTCGGGAGTGAACTCAAAGGAGTTCACGGCGTCCCCGCGGTAGCTGGGCAGCGTGACACCATCGCGCGTTTCCACGTCCGAGGAACGCGGCTTGGCGTACTGGCCGGCGATGCGGCCAACCTTGATGACCGGCAGCGAGGCGCCGTACGTCAAGACGACTGCCATCTGCAACAGCGTCTGAATCTTCAGGCGCACGTGGTCGGCCGTCGCCTCGGCGAAGGTCTCAGCGCAGTCCCCGCCCATCAGGACGAAGGCCTCACCGCGGGCAGCCGCACCCATCCACGTGCGCCTGAAGATTCAGACGCTGTTGCAGAT
>CABKMD010000074.1 GCA_902373435.1 uncultured Actinomyces sp. | reverse complement strand
TCTTCTTCTTCCGTGACGACCTCGAGCGTGGGGTCAACGGTGATGGCGATGCGGATGGTGCGGCCCAGGTGCACGGACAGGGCGGTTGTCAGCTTCGACTGCGCTTTGTCTTCGATCCACTGCTTGGTGAAATCGTTGGGGACGGCGAGCAGAATCGTGCCTTCGATGTCGCCGAGGGGGTGAGCGGAGCGCAGCATCGACGTGGCGACGGGCCCCAGCTCGTCGGTAGGGACTGCGTCCAGGGCCGCAGCCCACGCGCGTGTGAGGGAATCCGACTCCACGGCAACCTCCGGTCACAAATATTGGTGAGTTCGGTCACGACTTACTGGTAATGAGCGTGACTTTCGTACATTGTCGAAGTGTAGCCCGCGCACATGTTATGCACAGACTGGGGATGAAGCTGTGGAGAACTATCACAGAATCACAGCTCTGTAGTTACAACTTTGGGTCCGCAGCAGCATGCGGAAAGCAAAAATGCACACAGCCTGTGGATAACTCTCGTCATCCACCCTCTGTGGACGGACGAGATCCACAGCGATTTGCACAGCTGTGGATACTGTGTGTGACGCGGTGGGTAACGCTGCCGCATTGACGTGTGGCCCCAATCCGCTTAGTCTTGGTCTTTGTTTGCGCCCATTTCGGGCGTGCGTCCCCGCTATCGCGCGTGCTTACGTGTCGATAGCCCAACCGATACCGAGTGGGAAACCACTCCCCGCCGAGGAGAATTGCCGTGACCACCAAGCGGACCTTCCAGCCCAACAACCGTCGTCGTTCCAAGACGCACGGCTTCCGTCTGCGCATGTCGACCCGCGCCGGCCGCGCCATTCTGGCTGCCCGCCGCCGCAAGGGCCGCGCCAAGCTGTCCGCCTGAGACACCCCGGTGCTGCCGCGCGCGCACCGCATGGTTGACCCAGCGGACTTCACCGCCGCGATCCGACAGGGAACGCGAGCAGGGGATCCGCTGGTCGTCGTCCACGTCCGAGCCGACGAGGAAGGCAACAGTCGCCTCGTCGGTTTCGTCGTACCCAAGCGGGAAATCAAGCGCGCCAACGGACGCAATCGTGTCAAGCGGCAGCTGCGCCACCTCATGCGCGAAAGGGTTGCTGATCTCCCCGCAGGAGCACGGGTCGTCGTGCGGGCCTCACACAAGGCCCTGGGCGTGCCCTCCAAGGAACTCGGCGAACACCTCGACCGCGTGATGGCGCGAGCGTGGCGTAAGTGGGACGCGCGATGAATCTGGCGAGCCGGGCGCTGCGCGCTCTCGTATCCGCACCCATCGTCGCCTACCAGCGCTACATCTCCCCGGCCCTCGGCCCCCGGTGTCGATACGCACCCAGCTGCTCTACCTATGCTCTCCAGGCCATTCGTGTCCACGGCCCCATCAAGGGACTCATCCTCGCGAGCTGGCGTTTGCTGCGATGCAACCCCTGGAGCTACGGGGGAGTGGACCACGTACCAGAGCGTGGACGCTGGAAGCCTGACCCCTGGATTCCACCCGAGGATTGGGCTGGGCACGACAACTGGGTCCGCCCCGACCCTATGGGACTCGACCCTGAGTACAACCTGACCGAGCCGGACACGGCCTCGGGACTCTAAGGAACAACGAAATAGCGGCGCTCCCGCGCCACGGCGAAAGCGAAAACTATGTTCGACGCAATTCTCCACCCCTTCGCGTGGGCGATCTCCTACGTGTGGGTCTGGATCCACGACCTCCTCGTGTTGCTCGGAATGTCCTCCGGCTCCGGCATGGCGTGGGTCCTGTCCATCGTGCTGCTCACCATCCTGGTGCGCATCGCCATTATCCCGCTGTTCCTCAAGCAAATCCGCTCTTCGCGTGCGATGCAGGCCATTCAGCCTGAGATGCGCAAGATCCAGGAGAAATACAAGGGCAAGAAGGATCAGGTCAGCCGTCAGAAGATGATGGAAGAGACCCAGGCCCTCCAGCGCAAGCACAAGGTCTCGCCCTTCGCCTCCTGCTTGCCCATGCTCGTGCAGATGCCCGTCCTGTTCGGCATGTACCGCGCCATCATCGCGGTCTCCTCCATCTCCGCAGGCACCTACACCTACCGTGGCGAGGCCACCAACCACCTCGGCCCGCTGACCGAATCGGTCTCTTCCGAGATCGTCAACTCCACGGTCTTCGGCGTCCAGCTCTCCCACACCCTGCGCGACTCCTGGGGACAGACCGCGATCGTCTCCGTCTTCATCGCCGCGATTGTCCTCATGGTCATCCTGCAGTTCGTCTCCATGCGCCTGTCCTTCTCGCGCAACATGCCCGACATGGGCGACAACCCGATGGCTCAGTCGCAGCGCTCCATGATGTACGTAATGCCGCTGATGTTCATCTTCTCCGGCGCGTTCTTCCAGATGGGCGTCGTCATCTACACCGTCACCGCCTCCTTCTGGGCTCTCGCCCAGTCCTTCTGGACCATCAAGGTTATGCCGACCCCCGGATCCCCGGCCTACGCCGACCTGCTGGAATCGCGCCAGTCCGCCTACCAGGAATGGGCCAAGCCCTACTTCCAGAACTACGACCGTGAGCGCGCCGCCCTGGGTGCCAGCGGCTCCGATCCGCGCGTCGACGAGCTGAACGAGCGCGCCCTCGCCGAGCTGCGTTCCAAGGCCAAGAAGCAGCGCGTCGCCTGCGACTTCCCGGCCTCCATGAGCGCCGGCGAAATCGTCACCGTCTACCGCAACCTGGCCACCCAGAGGTGGACGACCCTTCCCGACGAGCAGTGGATGCACGGTCTCACCCTGGCCGTCGAAAAGCGCCTCGCCAAGCAGGAAGCCTCCGCCCAGCGCGCCGAGCTCCAGAAGCAGGTCCGCGACCGGCGCACCCTCGAGCACGAGTCCGCCAAGGCCTCGTCGAAGGTTGCATCCGAGGCCAGCGATTCGAACTCCGGCCACGGCTCGCTGAGCGCCGAGGAGATCGAGCGTCGCCGCATCGAGCGCCGTAAGGCACGCCGCCGTTCCGGCAACAAGCGCTGACCATCATAGATTCACGGTTCCAGGCCCCCAGCCGGTAACCTGGACACCAGCAAGACCCCATTCCCCACTACGGAGGACACGTCATGAGTGACGACAACGCAGACAAGCTGACCCGCCTCGAAGAAGAAGGCGAAATCGCCGCCGACTACCTGGAAGAGCTGCTTGACATCGCCGACCTTGACGGCGACATTGAGATCGACGTCGAAAACGGCCGCGCCTCGGTCGAGATCGTCACCGAGGACCCCGACGCCCTCGACCGTCTCGTGGGCGACGACGGCGAGGTCCTGGATGCTTTGCAGGAGCTGACCCGTCTGGCCGTCCAGACCGAGACCGGTGAGCGCTCGCGCCTCATGCTCGACATCGCCGGCTTCCGCGCCGAGCGCAAGGAAGAGCTGCAGGACATCACCCGCGAGGCCATCGCCCGCGTGCGGGCCACTGGCGAGGCCGTCAGGCTTGACGCCATGAACCCCTTCGAGCGTAAGGTGTGCCACGACGTGGTTGCCGACGAGGGCCTCACCTCCGAGTCCGAGGGCGCTGAGCCCCACCGCCGCGTGGTCATCCTCCCCGAGGATACCGACGGTGAGTGAGAACCCGAACGGGACGGGAAGGGGTCGCCAGGTTGGCGACCCCTTCGTTCCAGAAGAGCCCACGCAGGTCGTCCGCGATTTTTTCGGATCCGCCTTCGCCGAGGTCGCCGAATACGCACGCATGCTCGAGGAGGAAGGCGAGATCCGCGGCCTCCTGAGCCCGCGCGATATGGAGCGCATCTGGTCGCGCCACATCGTGAACTCCGCCGCCGTCCTGGACTTCATGCCCCGTAAGGACGGACGTCAGGTCCTCGACGTCGGCTCCGGTTCCGGCCTGCCTGGCATCGTGATCGCTGCGTGCCGACCCGAGCTCGACGTGCACCTGGCAGAGCCCATGGCGCGCCGCGTCGAGTGGCTGATGGACGTCGTGGAGGACCTGGGCCTCGACAACGTCACCATCCATCAGGCGCGCGCCGAGGAGCTGCGCGGCAAGGGCAAGGCCGACGTGGTCACCGCACGCGCCGTGGCCAACATGAGCAAGCTCGTTCGCATGACGTCGAAGCTTATCGCCCCCGGCGGCTCGATTGTGGCTCTCAAAGGCCGACGTGCGCCCATCGAGGTCGACGAGGCCGACGCCGAGCTGCGTCGACACCACCTGCGTGCCGAGATTCACGAGGTGCCTTCGATTATGGAGGACGAGTCCACGTACGTGGTCGTCTGCACGCGCATCAAGTAACGCGTCCCCAGTGGGGGAGAGGAGCGTCGTGGCGGGTGCTGCGACGCTCCTCTTATATAGTGATGCAGGCCACATAGGCGTGGTGTTGTGTCAGATCGATTGTGCCGATTGATATTTGTCGCCTCTTGGCTCTTCACTGGGAGAATCGATCCTACAGAACGAAATTTTCGGCAACGCGAGGAGGTCTGTGTCGATTGTGTGCGCCTTGATGCATCCCTGGCCTTTCGGGCTGGAAGTGCGTGCGTGTGCCCGTAAACTAGGGGCAGTATCTAGGAAGGTGTCACGTGAGTACCAACAACACCCCTTTGTCGAATCAGATCGAGCGCAACATGCGCGATCTGGCCATGCTCGAGCGCGCAACGTTCCCGCGTCCCGAGCGCACGCGCATTATTGCCGTCGCGAACCAGAAGGGGGGCGTCGGTAAGACGACGTCCGCCGTGAACATCGCGGCCGGTCTCGCGGCGGGCGGCGTGTCTGTCCTGGTTGTCGATGCGGACGCTCAGGGAAATGCCTCGAGCGCGCTCGGCGTTCCGCACCCCGCCGGTACTCCGTCTACCTATGACGTCATTATCGGCGGCGCCAGCGTTGCCGACGTCGTGCAGCCGTGCCCCGATATCGACGGCATTTTGGTCTGTCCGGCTACGATTGACCTGTCCGGCGCCGAGATCGAGCTCGTTGACGTCGAG
Organism: uncultured Actinomyces sp.; assembly: GCA_902373435.1. Classification (GTDB taxonomy): domain Bacteria; phylum Actinomycetota; class Actinomycetes; order Actinomycetales; family Actinomycetaceae; genus Pauljensenia. The sequence continues at coordinate 6,242 of CABKMD010000074.1, read as the reverse complement.
CGTCGTGAGTACCGACTGCGTGAGGCGCTGCGCGAATACGTCTCCGAGCATGCCGACATCGCCATCGTTCTCATCGACTGCCCGCCTTCCCTTGGGCTCGTCACGCTCAACGTCATGGTCGCTGCCGACGAGGTCATGATCCCGATTCAGGCCGAATACTACGCCTTGGAAGGCCTCAGTCAGCTGTGGAATACCGTCGAACGTATCGGCGTGGACCTCAATCCTGGCCTGTGCGTCTCGGGTATGCTGCTCACCATGGCAGATAAGCGTACGAAGCTTTCTGAGGAGGTTGAGAGCGAAGTGCGTTCGCACTTCCCGGACCACACCTTCGAGACTGTCATTCCGCGTTCCGTGCGTATTTCTGAGGCTCCCAGCTACGGCCAGACTGTCGTCACCTACGATCCCCGTAACGTTGGTGCAATTGCGTATCGGAAGGCCGCACTCGAGCTGTGCCAGCGCGTGGCAGCCTCCGAGGAATGATTGTTTCACATGAAACATTCGGAATTTTTCGCACGTTTCTGCAGATCGGCACGTATTAGTCACCATGTGTGAGCATTGGTGCAACAGAGTGATCAAAGCCGCTTACTAGCTGAGCGCATGCCATTGTTTCACGTGAAACAATGAATCGACGCAATTGAAGGAGTATTGCAATGGCGGATGCAGCACCGAAGTCTGAGGGCCGCAAGGGCGCTCGCAAGCACAGCGGCCTTGGCCGTGGTCTCGGCGCTCTCATTCCTCAGGCTGGTGAGCAGACGCCGCAAAACGCACCCTCCGCGCCCTCCCGTCCCCTGGACGTGTTCTTCCCCGAAGGTAGCTCCGCAGGCAAGCGTGGAGGTTCCGCAAAGGACCTTTTGCAGCCCAAGCGCGGCACTGCCTCGTCGAAGAAGAAGCGACCGTCTATGCCCTCCGTTGAGGCGGCTGGTGGACGACGCGGTAGCGGCTCTCGTAGCGCCCTCGGCGGTGGAATCAACGGCTCGGATTCCCAGCAGACGGCAGCGCGTGTGCCCGCGAAGGGTCCTTCCGTGAAGAAAGCAGATATGCGCGAAGAACAGACTGTTTCACGTGAAACATCTGTCGATCACGAGCTTCTGCCGGTTCCCGGTGCATCCTTCGCTGAAATTGCGATCGATCAGATCGTTCCCAACACGAAGCAGCCTCGCGAGGTCTTCGACGAGGACGATCTGAAGGAACTGTCGGCCTCGATCAAGGAGGTCGGCGTTCTTCAGCCCGTCGTCGTTCGTAGTATCCCCGCGAAGGGTCGCTCCGAGAAGCTCACCGAGTTCCTCGCTGAAAAGCCCGAAGCGCGCTACGAACTGATTATGGGTGAGCGCCGCCTGCGCGCCTCCGAGCTCGCCGGTGAAACCACGATTCCTGCAATCATCCGGGAGACCGAAGACGGGGATCTGCTCCGCGACGCGCTCCTGGAAAACCTCCACCGGGCCCAGCTCAACCCGCTGGAAGAGGCGAGCGCATATCAGCAGCTTATGGCCGATTTCGGGGCGACTCAGGAAGAGCTCGCCAAGCGAATCGCCCGCTCGCGCCCGCAGATTGCCAATACCCTGCGTCTCCTGAAGCTTCCGCCGTCCGTTCAGAAGAAGGTTGCCGCTCAGGTCATCACCGCCGGCCACGCCCGTGCGCTGCTGTCTCTGTCGACGCCCGAGGAAATGGAACGACTGGCCGAGCGTATCGTCGGCGAGGGTCTCTCCGTGCGTACCACCGAGGAGATCGTTCGCCTCGGCAAGGCCAAGGCAACCCCGCGTCCGCGTGCCCGCCAGCAGCGTCCTCTGTCGCAGCTGGGGGAGAGTGTCGTGTCGGCGCTGTCCGACGCGTACGATACTCGCGTGACCATTACCGAGGGACGTAAGAAGGGCCGGATCGTCATCGAATTCGCTGGATCAGAGGATCTTCAGCGGATTGCAGACCTTATCCTCCACTGATCTAACTTCATACTTCTTTTCGCAGATCACGCTCAGTATGTTCCCTACGCGACATTTCCTGAGCTAATCTCCGAATGAATGAACGCTTAGACTACCTTTAAAGGGTCCGTCGTTGGGCCCTCGCAGTACTAGAAGGAGCGAAAGGCATGAACGCCCAAGGCAGTTCGCGCACCGTGCTTTTCGATGTCGGTGGCGTCCTCGTCGATGCCCACCCGGACCCGCACGTTATCGCTGAGTTGTTCGGCGACGGCTCTCGAGGTCTTACGACACTCGTCGATCAGGCGATGTGGACCCATCGTGGCGAATATGACGCTGGCATGCCCGATCGCGAATTTTGGGATCGTATTGCCGGGGATTGCGGGCTGCCTGAGCCTTCCAGTGCTCTGTTGAACGAACTTGTCGCACTTGATGCATCACGTATGGCGGCGGCGAATGAGGAGACACTTGATCTTGTACGCCGACTGCGCCGTCAGGCAGTGCGGGTCGGTATTTTGTCCAATGCGCCGTACCCCATTGCGAAGGCAATTCGCCGCTCTAAGTGGGGAAGCCTCTTCGACTTCTTTGCCTTCTCGTGCGACTACGGCATATGCAAGCCGTCGCGCGGCATCTACCGGGATGTCCTCGTGCGTCTCGATGTACCGCATGAGGATGTTGTCTTTATCGATGATCGCCGCGAGAACGTTCGTGCGGCGGAGCTGCTCGGCGTGCAGGGCATCGTCTGGAAGGGCGTCGCGGACGCCGAAACGTACCTGAAGGAACTCGGAATCCTTTTTTGAGAGGCTCTGTGTCGGTGACCGTGTCGTTCGGTCGCATTCGCGAAAGCGACACAGAGGCGTACAGAGAACAAAATTTCGGTCGGACTTAGTGTCGCCATAACGTCACGCACATGACCAATCGCCTGCGACCGTCGTCAGTCTCAGTGTGTGCACTGAAAACGGACTTTTTGTCAGGTGAAACAATGACGGGTCTGCGTCTTCTTGTTTCGTCTTGGCTTGCATGGTGCTGGCACTGTATTCGATTGGCTGCTAACCGTGCTAGACCGGCAGCCGTAGGGGTCAGAAGGCAGTCCACCCTATGTGCTCAGCACCGGACAGCCGCAGCGCCCTACAGTGGGGACATTAGGCAGCCCCATCGGGCAGCCAGGATGTCCCCACTTTATCATGCTTGACTTCACCGTCCGTAGGCGCCACGATTGATCGGCCATATTGCCTTGGCCAGCGATGTATTGTGTGACGGACGAGCGATTGTTTCACGTGAAACATGTGGGCCCGGGAGGATCGTCCTCCCGGGCCCACAGTGCGTTGAATGAGTGACTACTCTTCGGTCGCCTCGGTGTCCACGTCAGTGATGACGCCGGTACCTTCCTCGTCGATGACGTAATCGCCCCTGTGCACGTCGCGGCCGCCGGCCACGAAATCGACAATCTCTGCGCACAGCTGCGCGAAAGAGGAGTCCTCGAGGGCGTCGGCAGCTTGGGGGAGGAGCGACGTATCCGTCATGCCGGGCGCGACGTTGGCGTCGATGAACCAGCAGGTGCCGTCGTCGTCGACCACGAAATCCATACGAGACAGGTCGCGCAGACCCAGCGTCGCATGGGCCTCAACGGCCGCGGCTTGCAGGTCCGCGAGAAGCTCGTCAGACAGGCGCGCAGGCACGAAGTACTCGGTCTCATCGGTGGTGTAACGGGCATCGTAGTCGTAGCGGCCACGATCCGTGGACACCTCGACCGGGGGGAGTGCTACGGGGCCATCCCACAGATCAACGACGGAAACAGCCACATCGCGGCCGTTAATGCGCTGCTCGACCATGAGGCGCTGGCCGTAAGCGAAGGCGTCCACCATCGCGCGGCGCAGTGCGTTGGCATCGTGAGCGGTGGAAATACCGAGCGCAGAGCCGCCGTCCGTCGGCTTGATGACGACGGGGAAGGACACCGAACCCTCGAGAGCGGACAGCACATGAGAGGCTCCGAGCTGGCGGAAAATCGCCTGCGGAAGCGTCACCCAGCCGGGCGTTGCGAGGCCCGCAGAGCCCAGCAGAGCCTTCGCGGTGGGCTTGTTGGAGGCGAGCATCGCCTGCATCGACGACGAGCCCACAAAAGGGACTCCGAGCGACTCGAGGAAGGACTGCAGGGAGCCGTCCTCGCCAATCGAGCCGTGAACGAGCGGCCACACGACGTCAGGAGAGAAGGACACAATAGCGTCCGCAAGAGACGCGTCGACGTCGGAAATGCGCACCTCGTAGCCGGACTGCGTCAGGATGTTGCCGACGCGGCGGCCGGAACGGACCGACACCTCACGCTCGTGCGTGAGACCGCCAGCGATGATCAAAACCTTCGTAGCCATAGGGGATTCTCCTAACGTAACTTAACGATCCGACCTGGCCCCGGCCTCGTCGCCGGAGGCAGCGCCGAACATGTCGACGAGTTCCTTTTCCGCGTTGACGACCGTCGAGAGTCGACGCACGCCCTCGCGGATGTCCTCGGGGGTGGGGTAGCAGAAGGACAGGCGCATGTGGTTCGAGCCCGAGCCGTCGTAGAAAAACGCGGTGCCCGACACGTACGCGACCTGGGCACGCACGGCGCGCGGCAGCATGGCCTTCGCGTCAAGGCCCTCGGGGAGCGTCACCCACGTATAGAAGCCGCCGTCAGGCACCGTCCACGTGCACGACGGCATGTACTCCTCGAGCGAGGTGAGCATCGCGCGGCAGCGCTCCGCGTACATCGAGCGGAAGGACTTGACCTGGCCGTACCAGTCGTAGTTGCTCAGGTAGTCGGCGATCGCCATCTGACCCACCATCGACGGGCACAGGATCGCTGACTCGAGGGCCAGGACCAGCTTCGCACGGATCGCATGCGGCGCGTATGCCCAGCCGATGCGGAATCCGGGGGCGAACATCTTTGAGAAGGAACCCAGGTAGACGACGCCCTCGGGGCTGTACGAGGCGATGGCCGGCAGGGGATCGTTGTGGAAGCCGAGCAGGCCGTAGGGGTTGTCCTCGACGATCAGAACGTGCTCGCGCAGGCAGATCTCAGCGATGATTGGGCGACGCTCGGCGGACAGCGTCACGCCGGCGGGGTTGTGGTAGTTCGGGATGATGTAGATGAACTTGATCGTGCGGCCCGAGGCGCGCACGTTGCGGATCGTCTCCACCAGGGCCTCGGGAATGATGCCGTTCTCATCCATGGGGACGTGCACGATGTCCGCCTGGCGCGCGCGGAAGACGCCCAGCGCGCCGACGTAGGAAGGGGCCTCGGCGAGGATGACGTCGCCGGGGTTCACGAAAAGCTCGGTGACGAGGTCGAGGGCCTGCTGCGATCCCGTCGTCACGACCACGTCGTCAGGGTCCGCGCCGACGATGCCGTCGTATGCCATGACCTCGGTGATGCGCTCGCGCAGCACCTCCCAGCCCTGGCCGCTGCCGTACTGCATGGCCTGCGCGCCGTGGTTGCGGATCAGCTTCTCCGCGGACGCCGCGAGGCGATCGAGTGGCAGGTCCTTGAGGTTGGGCATGCCGCCGGCGAGGGAGACGACCTCGGGGCGCGACACGACCGAGAACAGAGCTCGAATCTCGGATGCGCGCAGGTTGTGTGCGCGGTCTGCGTAGACGTCGTACCAGGCGTCAAGGCGGTTTCCCTGCGCGGGCGTGCGCCCGGACGAGGCCGGGGTGCTGCCGTTGGTCGAAGGCTGAGTCAAGGCATGTCATCCTTTGCATGAAGTTACATAGAACCGTATAGGTCAAGTGTGCCACTTTCCAGGCCATACGGGGTAACGAGGCCGTTGGTTGGGCAGATGTTTCACGTGAAACATTAGGGCTCGATACATGCATAGGGAAGGACAAACAGACCGTCGTCGCGTTGGTACGCGAACTCTCCATGACCCACGATAAAGCCGAGAAAAGAGGGCTCGGAAGTCCGGGCCATAGGGTTGCCGGTCATGAGTGCGTGGAACCTCCGAAGGCGTTCCACGGCGCGCTCGGTAACACCCATCGACGATAGTTTGACTTCGAACGCGCCCCAGCGGCCGTCAGCGAGTTCGATGATAAAGTCGACCTCGAGACCTTTGTCATCGCGGTAGTAGGCGATGGAGTTTCCGACGCCAGGAAGTGTGTCGGTGAACGTGAGGAGATCACGGCAGACGAGAGTTTCAAACAATCCGCCGAGAGTCTGAGTATCGCGTAGCAACTTGCTGGGGGATAGACCGAGCATGGCAGCAGGTAGGGAGGGATCGACGAAGTAGCGCTTGGGCTTGATACGAACTCGTTTCTTTCCTCGAGCTGCGGGCTCCCATCCGGGCACACCTTCGAGTA
>CABKMD010000073.1 GCA_902373435.1 uncultured Actinomyces sp. | reverse complement strand
CCCAAGGATCCCGCCCATGCCGTGCGCATGGTCGCGGCCCGCCGCAAGGCCAAGCGCGCCCGCCGCCGCGCCATGGCCGACCGCCAGCGCGAACTTGCCGAGGGCGGCCCCAGCGCCTCCCGCGACGAAACCCAGGTGATCTCCAAGAGCGCGCTGCGCAAGATCATCGAGGCCGCCGGCAACGCGAACCCGCAGCTCACCCAGACCCTCACCGCGACCTCCATCGGCCGAGGCGAGCGCTTCTTCTCCGGCTCCGCCGAGGCCGAGGAACGCGCCGCCGCCCTCGAGGGGCCGGGCGAAGAGGCATACGCCGAGCGCGAGGCCGAGGCCCGCCGCGCCCAGGAACGCCGCGATGGCCACAAGCAGCGCGAAGGCGAGGCCCTCGACCCCGAAGCCACCCTCGCCGCCGACAGCGAGTCGCCCGACAGCGAGTCACCCGAGGCGGCCCAGGATGTGGCCGAAGCTGCGGGTAGCGGCACCGCGCAAGCGGACGATGCGACCGCGAAGGACGCCGCGGCCGACAATGCCGCCGCTGCCGATTCTGCCGGTTCGGCCGCCGACGAGAAGCCTGAAACCGCCCCTGAAGCTGCCGATTCCAAGGCTGACGCGCAGTCCGACGATGTCGCGCCCGCCGAGGACAAGGCCTCCGACTTTCAGTCTGCCCCCGCGCAGGTCGAGGCCCCCGCCGACGCGACAATCGACGCTGGCGCATCCGCTGATTCCGGCGACTCGCGCGCCGCTGACTCGCAGGAGGACAGCGCGCCCGCCGAGGACGCTGAGCATGAGGACGCGCCCGCCCCCGACGCACCCGAGGAAACGGGCGGCGAGGAGGGGGCTCAGGCCTCGTCGGACGTCGAACGTTCCCAGGACGAGCAGGAAACCACGGCGATCCCCGCGCGTGAAACATCCGTGAAACATCCCGTGCAGGTGCCCCCGCCCGTGCGCACCGGACGACCCGTCATGACCGACACGGTCCAGGCGATCGCCCCCGCGCTCGTACCGCCGCCCGAACCGACCCCCGCCGAGATGGCGGCGTCGCGCGCGCCCGAGGACGAGGCCGACGAACCCGCCGGCTGGTACGCGGTCGCGGAAGAGGCGCGCCTCGACGCGGAAACCCACCCCACGCCCACGGTGAAGCCCGCGCGTGTGTCCATCATGGACTTCTTCCCTGCCGTCGCCCCCACCGGCGCCGAGTCCGAGGTCGCCGCAGCGGAAGAGGAAGACCCGGCCAAGAAGGAGACCGCCAAGAAGACGGCCTCCACCAAGGCCGGCGCGAAGAAGACTCCCGTGAAAAAGGCTGCCACCAAGAAGGCATCTTCTGCGAAGAAGGGCACCAAAGAGTCCACCGCCGCGGCCACAAAGACCGTGAAGGACGAGGGCGCCGACAAGGCGAGCGCGTCCCCCGCCAAGGACGCAAAGACCCCCGCCAAGAAGGCCGCCACGAAGAAGCCTGGCACCAAGAAGGGCACTGCCAAGAAGGCGGCGGCGAAGAAGACCTCAGGCGCAGGGCCCGCCACCAATGAGTGATGGGGATAGGTGAACGGGTCACGGCCTCGTCACTGAGGCCAGCGCGAAGAAAACGGATCGCCCGCGCCCACGCACACACGTGCACGGGCGCGGGCTATCCGCGACAATAGAGCTATGAACGCTACTGATCCCGCTGCCCGCACCGACGCCGAGTGGAAGAAGCTCCTGAGTCCCATGCGCTACCACGTGCTGCGCGAGGCCGGCACCGAGCGCCCCTTCACCGGTGAACTCCTCGACGAGGCGCGCGTCGGCACCTACTCGTGTGCGGCTTGCGGGGCCGCTCTCTTCGACTCTGACGCGAAATTCTACTCCTCGTGCGGGTGGCCCTCCTTCTTCCAGGCCCACGACGGCGCGACCGTCGAGAGCGTCGACACCAGCCACGGCATGATCCGCACCGAGGTGCGCTGCGCGACCTGCGGCTCCCACCTCGGCCACGTCTTCCCCGACGCACCCGACCAGCCCACCGGCATGCGCTACTGCATGAACTCTGCGGCCCTGACCTTCGCGCCCGCCCAGTGAGCGCGCCCGCCCAGCGTCCCGTCACCGACCGCATCCCGCCCCAGCTCTACATCGTCGGCTCCGGCCTCATCCAGTACGTGGGGGCGGCGCTCGCGGTCATCGCCTTCGCGTCCGTCGAACCTGCCGCCGTCGCCTGGTGGCGCGTCCTGACCGGCGCGGTCGTCCTCCTCGCCTGGAAGCGCCCGTGGCGCGGCGGCCTCACGCGCTCCGACCTGGCAATGTCCGCGCTGTTCGGCATCATCATCCTGACGATGAACTCCTCGTTCTACGAGTCGATCGCGCGCATTCCCCTGGGAACCGCCGTGTCCATCGAGTTCATCGGCCCCGTCGCCGTCGCCGTCATCAGGGGCCACGGCTGGCGGCCGCGCATCGCCGCGGCCCTCGCGTTCGCCGGGGTGGCGTGCATCGGCGGGCTCGCCCTCGACCTGAGCGTGCTGAGCGTACGCGTCGGTGTCGCCTGGATCCTCCTCGCGGCCCTCGCCTGGTCGGCCTACATCGTCGTCGGGCAGAAGGCCTCGACCACGCGCGATGGGGTGACGAACCTGGCGCTCGGATGCGCGTGGGGCACCCTGTTTTTCGGGCCCATTCTCGGGCCGGGCGCGATGGTGGCGTTGGCCTCGTGGAAACTCATCGCGATCGTTGTCGGTGTGGGCCTGCTGTCCACCGCGATTCCCTACACCTTCGAGGCGCTCGCGATGCGGCGCCTGGCGGCGTCGACCTTCGCGCTGTTCGCCGCGATCCTGCCGGCCACGTCCGCCCTGGTCGGGGCCGTCATGCTCCGCCAGATCCCCGGCGTTTTCGAGCTGATCGGCCTGGTCCTGGTGTCGGTCGCGGTCTGGCTGGCCTCGCGGGACTGAGGGACCGATGCGGTCAGCGGCAGCGAGGCCTGCGCTGAGCGACGTTGGCCGCGGAGTTCGAAGCGTGGCTGGACTCAGCGAACGCCTCGTCCGAGCTCACTCCCCGTCCGTGCGTGCCTCCAGCGCGTCGGCCGCGGCCTCGATCTCCTCGCGCGTCGGGCACGAGGCCGGGCCGATGGCCGTCGTGGACAGTGCGCCCGCGCAGTTGGCGAGGAGAAGCGCCCTCTCCATGGGGATACCATGCGCGAGGGAGGCCGCCAGGACGCCGGAGTGCGCGTCGCCCGCGCCGTTCGTGTCGATCGCCTCGACGCGAGGTGTCGGGATGTGGGTCGGGTCCTGACAGCAGGTGCTCGTCGCCGCCTCGGAAGGATGGGCGACGTATGCGCCCTCGACACCTGCGCGCACGAGGACGGGCCGGCCCAGCAGGCCGAGCATTGCGCGCGTTGCTTCGCGAGGCTCACGGCACCGTTCGTGGGTGCTCGAATCCCCTCTCTGCTGAGCGATCTCCTGGGCCTCCCGGTGGTTCATCGACACGATGACCCCGTCGGTGGGCAGCCCGTCTGGGATACCGATCACGGGGGAGACGTCCAGGACGACATGCACGCCCTCGGGCAGGACGCGCAGCGCAGCTTCCGCGGCCTCACGGTTCGAGGGGTGATCCATCAGATAGCCGTCGACGTAGAGCACGTCGCCCGGACGCATGGTGCGCACGAAGTCAGCCCACGCGCTCGCGGGTGCCGTCGTCTCGGCACCCTTCGTGGAGATGAAGGTGCGCTCGCCCGTGCGGTCCGTAAACGCGATGCAGAACCCGTTGTCAATGTGCGCGATGCGTGGCCCGAGGTCCGTGATCCCCTCGCGCGCCAGCGCCGCTTGGATGAGCGAGGAGTATGGACCGTCGCCGATTGGGCTGAGGGAGATGGCCTCGGCCCCCATGCGCCGCGCCGCCACGAGGGCGTTGAAGCCGCCGCCCACGTGCATTCCCTCGTCGATGGCCCACACGTCGCCGCCCGGCGTGGGCAGCGCCTCGCCGCGCACGGCGAGGTCCACGAGGATCTGCCCCATGAGGACGACGCGGCCCGCAGGGGAGGTGGGCGACGAGGCAGGGCCTGGCTCCTCCACAGACGCGTCGGCATCGGGATCGGCAGCTGGTGAAGCACTCGTGGGAGCCTCCTTCTGGCGTCCGACGAGCGACTGATCGCGCAGCTCCAGGAGCTTGCTCGCGATGGGTTGCAAGCCGAGGCGGGAGACCGCCTCGATCATCGAGAGGCTGTCTGCGGGGAGAACCTGTTCCCCGAGGGCGGCGCCCAGGATCGCGCCCGCGATTGCGCTGATCGTGTCGGTATCGCCGCCGATGTTGGCGGCGTCCAGCAGCGCCCGTGGGGAGGGGTCTCGCGCGAGCAGCGCGAAGGCCATGGGGATCGCGTGTGCCGAGGCGACGGACGTGCCCACCTGCTCGACGAGGCACTCCAGGGACGAGGATGCTGGATTGATGGCCAGCTGCATCGCCCTGCGTGTTGCCGCCACGACGTCCGGGTCGGGGGTCCACGCGCCGCGCTCGGGAAGGGAATCGACGTAGGTCACGGCCTTCCAGAGTAGAGACCTTAGGTCCAGGGAAAGCGAGCGTGCGGCGTCGATACCCATGGACACGGCCGCCGCCACGAGCGCCGCCGACTGGAAGCCTTGTCGCGTCGCGTGCGTGACCCGGCACGAGGACCACACGGCGTCCGCGAAGACCTCGGGATCGGCCGTCGAGACCGCGATGCCGATCGGGGTCACGCGCATCGCCGCGCCGTTCGTGGTCCCCGCCCCGCCCACGGTCAGCGGGTCCTCGCCCGCGCGCACGCGCTCGAGCGCCGCCTTCGTGGAGGGCCCCAGGAGGTCGAGCGAGCCGCGCTCGATCATTGAATCCTCCCAGGCCAGCAGCGCGTGGGCGAACTCACCCGCGTCCAGGGCCACGCGACCCGAGGAGGAGCGCCGGCCTCGTATCAAGAGAGACGCGATCAATAGAGCCTGCTCCGTGTCATCCGTGACCGACCCGGCCGGCATCCCCGGCGCGTAGGGCTGGGAGGCGTCCGCGTCCACGAGTCCGGTAATGCGCCCGTACACCGCACGGATCTGCTCCGGAGACATCGCCTGCGTCGGCATGCCCAGCGCGTCACCGAGAGCCAGGCCCGCCAGGGCACCATACGCGCGAGAAAAACGAGGATCCATGCTGCACCTCCAACGCGGGCGCGCGCCCGCAGATAGCGTGAACGCACCGGAACGTTCCGAGGCGACCAGTAGGCCCAGGGGGACTCGAACCCCCAACCTACGGATTAAAAGTCCGCTGCTCTACCATTGAGCTATAGGCCCAGCAGCCCCATTGTAGGAGAAAGAAGTCCCCATGGCCCAATCGAAGACGCCGCGACGCCCCGCCATGCTCGACACCGCCCGGGCTGAGGCCATCGTCGGCGACGAAGACCCCGCGGCCACCGCAGCCGTCGCCCACACCGCCGCCTGGGCCCTCATGGGCGTGGGCGACGAGACCTTCACCGACGCTTTCGTCGCGCGCCTGCGCGAGACCGTGCGCACTACAGGCGTGGATACGATCGCGCACGTGTGGTCGCGCAGCCCCGAGTTCACGCTCCCCGGCGCGATGTGGCGCGTCTACCTCCTGCACGAGTGGTACCACCGCGACCCGCTGGCGGTGGCCGATCGCTACGCCGAGGGCTCGCGCGCGCCCATCATCCAGGGCCTCGAAGCCCCCGTCGAGCTGCGGCCCCTGAGCCTCATCATGGAGGAAGTCGACTCGCTGCTGCGCGGCGACCTGACCGACGACGACCTCGACTACGTGCTGGGCGAGGCCTCCCGCGCCATGCGCGTGCTCGCCGCCGGCGAGGCCGGGGCCCTGTGGATCGAAGACCCCGCCGACCCGCTCGCCCACCGCGTCACCATGCGCCACTCCGCGCTGCTGGTCACCGCCGACGAGCTCGACGTCGCCGCGCGCGAGGCGGCCGTCGGCGCCCTCGACTGACTTCTCGTTCGCAGCGTCGGTGCTGATCCCGGCACGCCCTGGACGGCCTCGTGGAAGGCCCGAACCGGGGTGACGTGGCGCGCCCACCAGGGCACGGGCGCGCGCGGGCGACTACCCTTGTCCCTATGCGTCCGATGCCAGCCCCACGCCCCCAGCGACTCGTTCGCTCTGCGGGTGCACTCGTGTGGCGTTTCACGGACCCCGCGCGCGTCGCCGTCCCCGGCGAGCCCATCGACCCCGCGGACATTGAAGTCCTCATGGTCCACCGGCCGCGCTACCACGACTGGTCCTGGCCCAAGGGCAAGACCGAAAACGGTGAGTCCCTCGTCGCCGCCGCCGTGCGCGAAGTCGAGGAGGAAACCGGCCAGATCATCACTCTCGGCGCGCCCCTGACGACCCAGCGCTACCGCCTGGGTGGCGGGCAGACCAAGGAAGTCCACTACTGGGTGGGCACCCCCGTTCCCGCGGGCCACGTCTCCGAGCGCTTGCGCGCTCCCGTCGCGCGCGCCCCGCGCACCGAAATCGACCAGACCGCGTGGACCTCGCCCGAGCGCGCCGCCGACATGCTCACGCGCCGAGGCGACCGCCGACTCCTCGCCGACATCGTCGCCCGCGCCCGCGAAGGCCGCCTCGTGACAACCACGCTTCTCATCCTGCGTCCCGGGCAGGGCCTCACCCCGCGCCTCGACGAGGCCGGGGACACCCGCGCGTCCGCCTCTCCTTCCGCTTCTTCCGGCGGCCCCGCTGCGCCCGCTGAGGCAGCGGCTCCTGCAAAGCCTCGCCCCGCGCCGACCCCCGCGATGGTGGCGTCCGCTGCTGCCAGGAGGGCCGCCCAGGTGGAGCAGGCCTCGGCGAAGAAGACCGAGACCACGGCGGAACCCGTCGACCCGCCGCTCAGTCGATTCGGCGTGCGCCAGGCCTTCGACCTCGTCGATCTCCTGTTGAGCTTTGGTGTGGCGCGCGCGTTCGCGTCGCCGGCAGCCCGCTCGCGCCAGAGCCTCGCCCCGTGGGCGTCGATGGGCGGCGGATCGGTGACGCTCGTCGAGTCTCTCGACCTGGCCGCCGCCGGCTCGGATGCTCAGAAAGATGCTGAGGCACGCCTCGGACGCGTCCGCGCCTTTGCGGCGCAGCGCCTGCGTGAGGACGCAGCCCCCACGGTCCTGTCCGTTGCCGGCCCTGCGCGGGCTGCGATCATCGAGGAGATCCGCGCCTTCGCGCCGGCTCCCGTCGCCGGCGCGAAGGCCCCGCGCCTGACGTGCGGCCAGGTCCTCGTCGCCCACGTCGAACACGGCCCCGATGGGCTGGCCGTCGCCGCCCTCGAAACCCACGGCGTCACCACGAAAGACCCCACCGCCCGCGCGCGCAAGGCCTCCAAGAAGCACTGAGGGGCCCGGCCGTCACCGAACCGCCACCGCTTAATCCGCGGGGCCCCTGTATGGAAGAGTAGCCTCCGATACAGGGCGATCCGCATCGCTCGTCATCGCAGTAGATAGAAGAAAAAAGTATCGGGTGGAGCGTGGCCCTAGGCCACACACCACCCGATGACGTTCGGAGATTCGACGGACTCTACAGGCCCGACTCCTTCACCGACGAGGTGAGCTCCGAATGGTCCAACGGACGCACCAGACACACGATCGAACGATCATTTTGCGCCCACGAATCTTTTGTCGGGATCATCCACGTCGCGTCAAGAGACGAGGTCAGGTAATCCGACCCCACGTACGCGTCGAACGCGGAAATGCACTCTGTCTCAGCCTGCCGGTTGAGCGCCTCGGCACCCGGGAAGTCCCCGTTCGGCGCAGACGCCAGGGCGAAGACCTCGGCGTCGTGCTCGCGCGTGCAGCTGGTCTTCTCGATCGTCGTCGCCGTAGTCGCGCTCTTATCCTCCGGTAGGAGGATGCACTGGCCGACCCGCATGTGCATGACGGACGAATCCGAGCATGCCGCGAGCGGGGCAGCAAGAAGAGCGGCGAGTGCAGCCGTCGCGACGAGGCGGCCGCGCATCAGTGAACTCCCAGAGGCAGCGCCACGACGATGTACACGAAGCCCGACACCAGCGCGGCGGCAGGCAGGGTGAGGAACCATGCGATGACGATGTTGCCAGCGACGCCCCAGCGAACCGCCGAGAAACGCTTCGTGCACCCCACGCCCATGATCGCCGTCGATACGACCTGCGTCGTCGAGATGGGGGCGTGAATGACGTAGGAGCACAGGTACAGGATCGAGGCGGACACGGCCTCAGCCGTGAAGCCGCGAGCCGGATCCAGGTCGATGATCTTGCGGCCGATCGTGCGCATAATGCGACCGCCGCCGGCCATCGTGCCCAGCGAAATCGCCACAGCGCCCGACACCTTCACCCACAGCGGCACGTTCATCTCGCCCGTGATGGGATCAAGGATGTTGTGCTGCTCGCCGTAGCCACCGGCCAGCAGTGCCATGACGATGATGCCCATCGTCTTCTGCGCGTCCTGGATGCCGTGGCCCAGGGCCATGGCTGCCGAGGAGAAGCGCTGCGCGGCGCGGAAGCGGCGCATTGTGCGGTGATACTGCGCCTTGCGCAGTGCCCACAGTACGATCTTCATGGCGATGTAGCCGATGACGAAGCCGATGATGGGGGAGGCGAACATTGGGATCACGACGTGGCTCATGATGCCCCACCAGTACACGACCGTGCCGCTCATGAGGCCCGCGCCCACCATGCCGCCGATGAGGGCGTGCGAGGAGGACGAAGGGAGTCCGAACCACCAGGTGATCAGGTTCCAGATGCAGGCGCCCAGCAGGGCGGCCAGGATGATGACCAGGCCCTTTTGCTGCATCTCCGGCAGGGGAGACTTGGCATAGTCACTGATCGAAATGATGCCCTTACCGACCGTCTTCGCGACGGCTGTGCCCATCATGGCACCGATGATGTTCATCGTCGCAGCCATGAGGAGCGCTGCGCGAGGAGTCCACGCGCGCGTCGACACGGAGGTCGCGATCGCGTTCGCCGCGTCGTGGAAGCCGTTCGTGTAGCTGAAGAACAGCGCGACGGCGATGACGACGCAGACGAGGATCAGATTCAGATCCACGGCTCAGGATTCCTTCAGTGCGAGGGACTCGATGACGTTGGCCAGCTCCTCGAACGCGTCGGCGCAGGATTCGAGGCCCTGGACGATGTCCTTGAGCTTGATGATCGTGACTGGGTCGAGGCCCGAGTCGAACAGGGCCGTCAGGGTGCGGCGGTAGGCCAGGTCACCCTCGTTCTCGAGGCGGTTGATCTCGATCCAGTAGTCGCGCATGTCCACGGGCGACTTGAGCTTGGGCATGTTCTCGGCGGTCAGGTCCGCACAGTGCTTGATGACCTCGATCTGCGTATTGAGCAGCGAGACGAGGGAAGTAGGGATGTCGGCAATGCCGTAGACGACCAGGAGGTCGCCGGCCTCATCGATGAAGTCGAGGCAGTCGTCCAGGTGCGACGCCAGCGACTGCAGATCCTCGCGGTCGAAAGGCGTGATGAACGAGGAGTTGATGCGCTGAACGATCGCATGGTTCAGTTCGTCGCCGCGGTGCTCAACCTCGTGGAGCTGATCGCGCAGGGCGATGCGCTCTTCGGGGGAGGCGGCATAGATGTGCGTCAGGAACTCGACGGCCTGCACGAGCTGGCGGGCCTGGGAGGTGAAGTCTTCAAAAAAGTCAGGGCCTTGGGTCTTGTTTCGGAATCCCATGGTGTACTCGGTCCTTCCAATGGTGAACAGCACTGTTGTGCTATCTGTAATCGTCGGTCATGGGGCGGTGAGACTTCAAGTTCAGAGATGGATTTGTAGCCCCATATGCGGTGTTCTATCTCACGACGATGGGTGAATAGACGACTTCCGTCGTATTCGCGAGGTCGGGGCGGGTTGGGACGTTCGTCAGGACCCTTGTGGGTGGGTTGAAGGTCCCTATCGGTCGGGCGGTGTGTGACTTGTTCGACTACGATTGAGGTGTGACCGGGACTAAGCGCCCGTAAGCGCGGGTGAGAGGTCTGGCATGATTGATTATGCCAATCGGGGACGCAGACGCGGCCTCGACAATCTGAAATGCCTCAGGAGGTAAAATGTCCGTGACCGAACAGGACGTGCGTGCAGCCGCTCCGGCGAACGCTCCCGAAGATGTCATCAAGTGGGTTGCTGAAATTGCAGAGCTGACCACCCCTGACGCCATTGAGTTCGCCGACGGCTCCCAGGAGGAGTGGGATCGTCTGACCTCTCAGATGGTCGAGAGCGGCATGTTCACCAAGCTCAACGAGGAGAAGCGCCCGAACTCCTTCCTTGCTCGCTCCAAGCCGTCCGATGTTGCGCGTGTTGAGTCCCGTACCTTCATCTGCTGTGAGAAGGAAGAGGATGCCGGCCCGACGAACCACTGGGCCGACCCCAAGGAAATGAAGGCCACCCTGCACGAGAAGTTCACGGGTGCCATGAAGGGTCGCACCATGTACGTGGTGCCCTTCTCCATGGGCCCCCTGGGCGGCCCCATCTCCCAGCTCGGTATTGAGATCACCGACTCCCCCTACGTTGTCGTCAGCATGCGCATCATGACCCGCATGGGTGCTGCTGCCATGGACCTCATCAACGAGGGCCGCGTGTGGGTTCCCGCCGTTCACTCCGTCGGCGCTCCCCTGGAGCCCGGTCAGGAAGACTCGTCCTGGCCCTGCAACGACGAGAAGTACATCACCCACTTCCCTGAGACCAACGAGATTTGGTCCTTCGGTTCGGGATACGGCGGCAACGCCCTGCTCGGCAAGAAGTGCTTCGCCCTGCGTATCGCCTCGACGATGGCAAAGCGTGACGCCTGGATGGCCGAGCACATGCTCGTCCTGCGCCTGACCCGCGAGTCCACCGGCCAGCAGTTCCACGTCACCGCCGCCTTCCCGAGCGCCTGTGGCAAGACCAACCTCGCCATGCTTGAGCCCACCATCCCCGGCTACAAGGTCGAGACCGTCGGCGACGACATCGCGTGGATGCGTCCCGGTAAGGATGGCCGCCTGCGCGCCATCAACCCCGAGGCCGGCTTCTTCGGCGTTGCTCCCGGCACCTCCTACAAGACCAACCCCATGGCCATGGAGACCGCCAAGGCCAACTCCATCTTCACGAACGTCGCCCTGACCGACGACGGCGACGTGTGGTGGGAAGGTATCGACGGCGACGTTCCGGCGCACCTGATCGACTGGCACGGCAACGACTGGACCCCCGAATCCGGCGAGAAGGCTGCTCACCCGAACAGCCGCTTCACCGTCCCCGCCTCGCAGT
>CABKMD010000072.1 GCA_902373435.1 uncultured Actinomyces sp. | reverse complement strand
GACGTGGGGGAGGGGGCGCAGCGCGGGCGCGGACAGGACCGTGCCGCGCAGTCGCGTCGGGTCGAGGATTGTGGAGGCGGCCGCGATGATGCCGCCCATCGAGTGTCCGAACAGGAACAGGTCCGGGGTGCGCGCGTGGGCGAGGGCCGCCCGGCGCGCGTCACCGAAGTCACGGATCAGCGTGCCCACGTCCACGCGGGCACGGGGACCCTCAGAGGTCCCGTGGCCCGCGTGGTCGTAGTAGGCGACGTCGTAACCGGCGCGGGTGAGCGCGGAGCGCAGGTGGGTGTAGCGCCCACAGTGTTCCGCGTACCCGTGGGCGAGAAGGACCGTCCCGAGGGGAGCCTCCTGCGCTGTCCGTTCGAACGAGACGTGCATCAGTCGAAGAGCTCCTGCACGCGGGTGATGCCCTCGACGAGGTCGTCGTCGGCGAGCGCGTAGGAGAAACGCAGGAAGCCGGAGGGGCCGAAGGCCTCGCCCGGAACCGCCGCGACCTCGACCTCGTCGAGAATCAGGTCGGCGAGCTCGCCCGACGTGTTGGCCACGCGGCCGCGGATCTCGCGTCCCAGCAGGCGCTCGACGGAGGGGTAGACGTAGAACGCGCCCTTGGGCGTGGGAACGTCGAAGCCGTCGATCTGGCGCAGCATGTCAACGATGCGGCGGCGGCGGCGGTCGAAGGCGACGCGCATCTCGTCTACGGCGTCCAGGGAAACCGACACGGCGGCGCGCGCGGCTTCCTGGGCGATGTTGTTGACGTTGGAGGTCAGGTGCGACTGGAAGGACAGCGCGGCCTTGATGACGTCGGAGGGGCCGATCATCCAGCCCACTCGCCAGCCGGTCATCGCGTAGGTCTTGGCTACGCCGTTGAGGATAACGGCCTGGTCGGCCAGCTCGGGCACCAGCTTGACGATGTGCGCGCTCTGTGCGTCCTCGTAGAGGAGGTGCTCGTAGATCTCATCCGAGATGACCCAGATGCCGTGCTCGAGGGCCCACTGGCCGATCGCGGTCAGCTCCTCGGGGGTGTACACGCTGCCCGTCGGGTTGGACGGCGAGCACATGAGCAGGACCTTCGTGCGAGGGGTGCGCGCGGCCTCGAGCTGCTCAACGGTCACCTTGTAGTCCTGGTCGGCGCCCGCGAACACCTCGATGGGGGTCGCGCCGGCGAGCTTGACGACCTCGGGGTACGTGGTCCAGTAGGGGGTCGGCAGGATCGCCTCGTCGCCGGGGCCCAGCAGTGCGCCGAAGGCCTGGAAGACGGCCTGCTTGCCGCCGTTGGTGACGACGATGTCGGCGGGGGAGACCTCGTAGCCGGAGTCACGCAGGGTCTTTTCTGCGATGGCCTCGCGCAGCGCCGGCAAGCCGGCGGCGGGCGTGTAGCGGTGCATCGCGGGGTTGCGCGCGGCCTTGACGGCGGCCTCGACAATGTAGTCGGGCGTGGCGAAGTCGGGTTCGCCGGCGCCGAAGCCGATCACCGGGCGGCCGGCGGCCTTGAGGGCCTTGGCCTTCGCGTCCACGGCCAGAGTCGCGGACGGGGTGATGGCGTTGAAACGATCAGAGACACGGGTGCGAGGAGTATTGGTCACCCCTCCATGGTCCCACGTCGCGCGCGCGTGCGGCGGGGGGTGTGCACGATGCGCGCGTGGGCTACCTCTCATTTACGAGGTCGGGGCTGGTATTACGCGGCATGTGACCCGCCGGTGTGCTTCTCGGTTGGACAAAGCGCCGCCTTATCCACTAATGTTCGTCAGGCAGGTTTTCCTGCGTAGGGCAGTGGCGCAATTGGTAGCGCACCGGTCTCCAAAACCGGCGGTTGTGGGTTCGAGTCCCGCCTGCCCTGCGGATTAGGCCGATCATTTTCGTAGGAGGATTCCCATGGCTGATTCTGTTGCCTCGGATGCTGAATCCTCGCGCCGAGATCGCACTAAGAGCGGGGCGACCCGCAAGCGTGGTGCGGCCAGCAAAGAGCAGGCGAAGCGTCCCGGACTCTTCGGTGCCATTTGGCTTTTCTTCAAGCAGGTCATTGACGAAATGAAGAAGGTCACCTACCCGACGGGATCCGAAACCTGGACGTACTTCGTTGTCGTCGTTGTGTTTGTCGCCGCAATCATGCTTTTCGCTGGCCTACTCGACTTCGGATTCGGTAAACTAAGTGCATTGATCTTCGGCTGAGACCGACGAACCCGCCCGCAGGATACTGCAGGCGGGTTTCTTCTACGGTCCGGCCCCACTCGCAGGAGGGAAACGCCGTGAGCGACGAACAGTACACCGAGGACCAGGTCCTCGAGGCTACCCAGGAAGCCGTCGAGCAGGAGACCGTCGAGGCTCCGGCTCAGGACATCGTCGAGGAGGTGGCCGAGGAGGCTGCCACCGAGGATGTCGCGTCCGACGAAGATGCCCCGGCCTCGTCGGA
This sequence comes from uncultured Actinomyces sp., assembly GCA_902373435.1. Classification (GTDB taxonomy): domain Bacteria; phylum Actinomycetota; class Actinomycetes; order Actinomycetales; family Actinomycetaceae; genus Pauljensenia. The sequence continues at coordinate 8,978 of CABKMD010000072.1, read as the reverse complement.
AGAGGAAGCGATCGCCAAGTTGCGCCGTAAGCTCTACACGTCCCCCGGCGACTGGTACGTCATCCACACGTACTCCGGCCACGAGCGCAAGGTGAAGGCCAACCTCGAGCAGCGCATCACCACGCAGAACATGGAAGACTACATCTTCGGCGTCGAGGTCCCGGACGAGTACGTCATGGAGTACCGTGGCACCACCAAGAAGCGCGTGCGCCACGTGCGTATCCCCGGCTACGTGATCGTCTGCATGGACTTCAACGAGGCCTCGTACCGTGTTGTCAAGGAAACCCCCGCCGTCACCGGCTTCGTGGGTGACCAGCACAACCCTGTGCCGCTCTCGATCGACGAGGTCGTCATGCTCCTGACGCCCAACGTCCTCGAGGAAGCAGCCGAGGCCGCCAAGGATCAGCCCGCCCCCGTCCAGGTCGTCGAGACCCAGTTCGAGGTCGGCGAGATCGTCACCGTCACCGACGGACCTTTCGAGACCATGTCGGCCACGATCTCCGAGATCATGCCCGAGACCCAGAAGCTCAAGGTCCTCGTCACCATCTTCGAGCGCGAGACGCCGCTCGAGCTCGGCTTCGACCAGGTGGAGAAGCTCGAGCAGTGACATCACGCACCCGGACTTGGGATCAAGGCCGGGATCGCGTTATGATTCACTTTTGTGTGCGTAGGGCGCACTGTGCCCACTGAAACCCAGTGAGCAGCGCCAAACGCTCCGCCCTGACCGACACCCGTCGGCCAGAACTTCAGAAGAAAGACCCGCATTCATGGCACCGAAGAAGAAGGTCACCGGCCTGATCAAGCTTCAGATCGCAGCCGGCGCCGCTACCCCCGCACCGCCCGTCGGCCCCGCTCTGGGCCAGCACGGCGTGAACATCGTCGAGTTCACCAAGGCTTACAACGCGGCCACCGAGTCGCAGCGTGGAAACATCGTCCCCGTCGAGATCACCGTCTACGAGGATCGTTCCTTCACGTTCGTCCTCAAGACGCCGCCCGCCGCTGAGCTCATCAAGAAGGCTGCTGGCATCCAGAAGGGTTCCGGCACCCCCAACACCGTCAAGGTTGGTTCGATCACGATGGATCAGGCTCGCGAAATCGGCCAGTCCAAGATGGCTGACCTCAACGCCAACGACGTCGAGGCTGCGGCCAAGATCATCGCCGGTACCGCCCGCTCCATGGGCATCAACGTCGAGGGCTGACCTCAACCAACCCCCGTGGTAGGGCAGGCGCTGCCCGACACCCACGACTGCAAGGAGAAGAAGCAGAATGACCAAGCGCTCCAAGAGCTACCGCGCAGCGGCCGAGAAGGTCCACGCGGACGTGCTGTACACACCCTTCGAGGCCATGAAGCTGGCCAAGGAGACTACCGTCACCAAGTTCGACTCGACCGTTGAGGTCGTCTTCCGACTGGGTGTCGACCCCCGCCAGGCGGACCAGATGGTCCGTGGCACCGTTTCCCTGCCGCACGGCACCGGCAAGACCGCCCGGGTCTTGGTCTTCGCCGTTGGTCCGCGTGCTCAGGAAGCGATCGACGCAGGCGCCGACGAGGTCGGCGGCGACGAGCTCATCGAGAAGGTTGCCAAGGGCTACACCGACTTCGATGTCGCCGTTGCCACCCCCGACCTCATGGGCAAGGTTGGCCGCCTCGGCCGCGTCCTCGGCCCCCGTGGCCTCATGCCGAACCCCAAGACGGGCACCGTGACCATGGACGTCGCGAAGGCCGTCAAGGAGATCAAGGGCGGTCGTATTGAGTTCCGCGTCGACAAGCACTCCAACCTGGCGTTCATCGTCGGCAAGGCCTCCTTCACCGCCGAGCAGCTGACCGAGAACTACGCCGCCGTCCTGGACGAGGTGCTGCGTCTTAAGCCGACCTCCTCGAAGGGCCGCTACCTGATCAAGGGCACTGTCGCCACGACGATGGGCCCCGGCGTCCCCGTGGATGTCACCAAGGTCAAGGACCTTATCGAGAAGTGAGCCTCGCTCGCTGATCAAGCATCCGGGCCCCGCGCAGCGCCGCTGCGCGGGGCCCCGATTTTTTGCGCGGGGTGGCGTTGGTGGCTGAGAATCCACACGCCGCAATATGGGACATACGTCATGCGATCGAGGTGGAAAGTAGGGTAGTCTTATATTACTTCTATAAGCCTATATTCGTGAAGGGTCACGATAATGTCTCAGGTTACGGGGTCGAGTGTCACAAAGGCGCGCTCGGCCGTCACGATTGGTGCTTTTACCGCCGTCTACTTCGTGCTTATGTGGTGCTCGGGGATGTTGGGCTTCTTCGGTCCGGCGTTCATGTTCGTCGGCTGGATTGTCGGCCTCCTCCTCAACGGGCCAGTTGTCCTCCTCATGCTGGTGCGTTCGCGCATGTTCGGTACCCTCACGATCATGGGAGGCATCATCGCTTTCCTGATGGTGCTGACCGGCCACGCGTGGACGACCGTGCCGGTGGCTCTCATCCTTGGCTTTCTCGGTGACCTCATTGCCCGCGGTGGCGGTTATGTGAGTGCTTCGCGAAACATCGCTGCGTACATGCTGTTTTCCCTGTGGATGATCGGTCCGCTTGCTCCGATCTTCTTCGCTCCGGAACCCTATTACGAGAACGTGGCCTCCCAGATGGGTCAGGACTACGCGGATGCTATGCGCGCGCTCTTTAGTCCGGCCGTTATTGGCGGGTGGGTCGTCGTCGCGATGATTGTCGCGTGCGTCGGTGGACTCATCGGGCGCTTTTTGCTGCGCAAGCACTTTGCGAAGGCTGGCGTTGTCTGAGATCTCAGTCGCTGAGGAGGCCCCAGGCGAGTCAGCGAGCAGGCTGGATCCGCGCACCAAGCTCCTTGCCCTCCTTGTCCTCAACGCGCTCGTCATGCGCGCGAGCCCTACATCCACGCTGCTGGCAGTGCAGCTGCTCGCGGTGCTTGCCCTCCTGTGCGAGGTGAGTGGAACCACCGCAGCGCGCACCGGGTTCGGGTGCCTCGTCTGTGATGCATTCAGCCTCGGCTCGCCCCTCTTCGTCGCATGGCTCGAGGGCATGGGGTCGCCGCGTGGTGTGGTCCTCGTGATCGGCACGTGCAGCGCGATCGCATTCTGGTTCGCGCGTTTCTTCGCGGGCTTTGGCCTCGCTCTCTACGTGTACCGCACGACGCGGATCGGTCAGATGAAAGCGGCGCTGCGAGCCGTGCATTTGCCGCGCTTCTTTGTCGACGCCCTCGCGGTCGCTTTCCGGGTGATCCCCACGGTCAGCGCCGAGGCCGTCGCCATCCGCGAGGCGATGTCCATGCGTGGCGTTGACCTGGGGCTGCGCGGCGTGGCGCGCCACCCGCTCGTGATCGCTGAGCGTTTCCTGGTTCCTCTCCTTTCCTCCATCGCCCGAGTCGCCGACGACCTGGCGGCCTCAAGTGTGGTTCGAGGCCTCGGAAGTACGACGCGACCCACCTCCCTGGTGGTGCTGCGCGCCACGCGCTGGGACGCCCTCGCGCTCGCGTGTGTGGCAGCTGTCCTGGCGCTCGAATACTTGTGCTACTTGGGGGTTCTACCGTGATCGATGTCGACGGCTTGTCCTTCTCCTACGTCAACGCGCTTACGGGGGAGCGGGTCGACGCGCTCGATGGCGTCGACCTGAAGGCCCGACCGGGGACTTTGACCCTGGTGTGTGGCGCGTCCGGCTGCGGAAAGTCGACGCTTATGCGCGCGCTGACTGGCCTCATTCCGCAGATGACGCCGGGGGACCTGTCGGGGACGGTGCGGATCGATGGACGGGAGCTCGCTGAAGTCCCCCTCACGGAGGTCGGACACCTGTGCTCGTCGGTCTTCCAGAACCCGCGCACCCAGTTCTTCTGCGACACCGTCGCCGAGGAGCTGGCCTTCTGCGGCGAAAACTACGGGAGGGACCGAGTCGTCCTACGCGAACAGAGCGACCGGGCGGCCACGCTCATGGGGATCACGCACCTCATGGATCGCAAGCTTTCGTCCCTGTCGGGCGGGCAGCTCCAGAAGGTCGCGCTCGCCTGCGCGCTCGCCTCCGGCGCACCGGTCCTCCTGGTCGACGAACCGACCTCGAACCTGGACCCCGCCGCGATCGCCGACGTGCGACGGGCGCTGGGTGTTCTCAAGGAGCAGGGCCTGACGGTCGTCGTCGTCGAGCACCGCCTCCACTTCCTGCGAGGCCTCGCCGATCGAGTGCTCCTCATGGAAGGGGGAGCGGTAAAGTGGCGCTGGAGCGGCGAGGACTTCTACTCGATGAGCGAGGAGAAACGCCGTTCGCTCGGCCTGCGAACCCTCGTCGACCCCGGAGCGCCCGAGGCCTGGGTGACCTCGCGGCGCGGCGAGGCAGGGGAGGAAAGCACGCGCGTCGAAGATACGCGACTGTCGTGCCGAAATCTGTGCTTCTCCTACGGCGACAAAACCGTGTTCGAGGGGCTTGACGCAGACTTTCCCGCCGGGCAGATCACCTGCATTGCGGGTGTGAACGGCGCCGGAAAGACGACTCTCGTGCGCGCGCTGTGCGGGCTTGCGGCGCCGAGCGGAGGAACCATCAGCCTGGACGGCCGTCCCACCTCTCGCAGGCAGCGTCGGGCGGCCTGCGCCCTCGTCATGCAGGACACTGGACGCCAGCTTTTCTCCGACACTCTTGCCGGAGAACTCACGATCGGCGCCTCCGACGCCACCGGGGAAGCCGGAGAGCAACTCCTGGCCGACTTCGACCTCGCACACCTGGGGGACCGCCACCCGCTGAGCCTGTCGGGAGGACAAAAACAACGCCTCGTCATCGCAGCCGCTCGCGCAACGCGGCGACCGGTTGTCATCCTCGACGAACCCACATCGGGCGTCGACGCCCGACACCTCGACTCCATTACCACCACCCTGCGACGCATCGCGGACGAAGGAGCAGCAGTCATCGTGGTGACACACGACGGCGAGTTCGCCGCGGCGTGCGCCGACAGGCTCATCACGCTGACGCCGCACAGCGCGGCGCATTCCGTCGAAGGAGACCACTGATGGCCGACACAGCCGAGTGCGACGCCCACACGACCTCGTCGCCACGCGAGGCAGATGCAGACGATCCGCGCGCAGCGCACCGAGCGGGGCAGCGCGCCTTCAAGGAAATCACCGCTCCCATCCGTGGATCCATGACTCTTGCACGCGTTCTTGGCGTCCTCTATGGTGCGCTCGCGGTCGCCCCCTACGTGATCCTCGTCCATCTGGGACAGGTGCTCCTTGACGCCGCCCAATCAGGGACCTCCCCCGACGAAGGAGAGGTCATGGTACTGCTCATGTGGCTGACCGGCGCGTTCTGTGTGCGCTACAGCATCTACTTCGTCGCCCTCACCGTCACTCACTTCGCGGACGTGCGATTCGGCCACATCGTGCGTACACGCATCGTGAGCGTTCTCGCTGCGGCCCCGCTGGCGTGGTTCACCTCCACCAACTCCGGTGCGGTGCGCAAAGCCATCCAGGACGACACCCACGACGTGCACACGGTCATCGCGCACGCTCCCGTCGAATCCGCTGCCGCCGTCAGTGCGCCCCTTTCCCTGCTCATCTACTCCTTCGTCGTCGACTGGCGGCTCGGCTTGCTTTCCGTGGCAACCCCGCCCTTCTACGCCCTCATCAATGCGTGGATGATGCGAGGCATGGGAGAGAAGACCGCCGAGATGGACCGATACCTCGCCCGCGTGTCAGCGACCATGGTCGAGTTCGTCTCCGGAATCAGTGTCGTCAAAGCCTTCGGGACCGTCGGGCGATCCCACGAGCGTTTCACCCGTGCTGCCGAAGAGTTCGCCGCCTTCTACGTCGACTGGTGTGGCACTTTGCTGAAAGGATCCGCACTCGGCCAGGCGACGGTGTCCCCCTCGATGATCCTTCTCATCTCCACGGCGGGAGGCGCGGGTCTGGCGGCCACGGGCGTCGTCAGTCCCGTCCAGGTCATCACCTGCACGCTCATCGCTCTCGTCATCCCGGCTGCTATCGAAGTCATCGGTACGACGGCGTGGGCCTACCAGATTGCTGGAGCTGCCGCACTGCGCATCGTCGACCTTCTGTCCGTTCCTCCTCTGCCCGCCCAGGGCACCGAGGAGCCGTCGGGAGCGGACATCGATATCCGAGGGGTGTCCTTCTCCTACGGGGCGACTGTGGCCCTCGACGACGTGAGTCTGACGATCCCCGAAGGGACGGTGACCGCGCTCGTTGGAGCATCCGGCTCGGGTAAGTCAACGCTCGCGACGCTGGTTGCACGCTTCGCCGATCCGGATCGCGGTAGCGTGCGCATCGGAGGCATTGACGTGCGCGACATCGCTCCCGAAGTTCTCTACCGTCACGTCTCGTTTGTGCTCCAGGACCCGCAGCTCCTCAATATCTCCGTACGCGACAACATCGCGCTCGGTGTGCGCGGCGCCAGCGATGAGGCGATCTGGGCGGCCGCCGCAGCCGCCCGCATCGACGACTACCTGCGCGGCCTGCCTCACGGGCTGGATGCAGTGATCGGAGAGGACGCTCACCCCTCGGGAGGGGAGGCTCAGCGAATCGCAATCGCGCGCGCCCTTCTCGTCGATGCTCCGATCCTCGTCCTCGACGAGGCGACGGCATTCACCGACCCGGAGTCCGAGGCCGACATCCAGGCGGCGCTGACTCGCCTCGTCCAAGGAAAAACGGTTCTCGTCATCGCCCACAGGGCCGCGTCCATCGCCGGTGTCGACCAGATCGCGATCCTCGATGCAGGAAAAGTCATCGCGGCCGGAACTCCGCAGCAGCTCGCCGACCACCCGTACATGCAGCGCATGCATGAGCCCGCGAAAGGAAACTGACATGTTCGGCCTGATGCTCCGCCTGCGCGAACCCCTTTCCGCGAAAGGGCGCGCAGAGTTCGTCCACGCAACTATCCTGTCCTTCGTCGTCGGTGTCGTGCGAGGATTCTCCCTAATCGCCTTCATCCCGGCTGCGATTGCTCTCGCCGCCGGCAGGCCGGCCTGGGGAATGCCCCTGAGCTTCTGGCTCGTCGCGCTGGTGCTGTGCGCCGTGGTCTCGTTTGTTGTCGAGTACCTGCTGTCCATGCGTTCTTACTCGGTGGCCTTCGACTTCCTGTCCAACATGCATCGTGCAATCGGAGACAAGGTGGCGTCCCTGCCCCTCGGCTCCTTCCGGGCCGATACGGCAGGCAAGACCTCGCGTCTCGTGTCGCGCGAGCTCATGGTCCTGGGCGAGATTTTCGCCCACATGTACTCACCCCTCATTGCCGCGGTCGTCACCTCGCTCACGATGCTTGTCGGTATCGCCGTCTTTTCGCCGCCTCTCGGGATGGTGTGCATCCTCGCGATTCCCGTCGTCGCCGGGGGAGTGTGGGTGGCCCGCGCGTGCCTGAAATCGGGCACCGCGTTGAAGGAGCCTCCCGCTCGCGAGCTGTCTCACCGCATCGTCGAATATGCGACCAAGCAGGGGGCCCTGCGGGCGTGCGGGCGCTCCTCCTCCTACGAGCCCCTCCAACGAGCCGAAAACGCCTACGGGGCCGCTGCCCGGCGCTCTCTCATCAGGGAAACCCTCGGCCAGATCGTCAACGGCATGGCTGCTCAGACAGTTGTGGTGTCTTTGATCTGCGCGATCGGGCTCCTCGCGGTTGGTGGGCGCGTCAGCCCCGTGGAGGCAGTGGTTGCGATCGGCCTGCTTCTGCGCTTCACGCAGATTCTCGTCGACATCGGGGCGCTCGCCTCCGCGTTCGAAACTCGTCGTCCGGTTCTCGACCTCAGTCACGAGATCCTCTCCGCCCCCGAACTGCCCGCACCTGGCGATGACGCGATGCGAGAGGAGGTCGACGCGTCGCTTCGTGGGACCGTGGCGCTTGAGGGCGTGTCGTTCTCCTACGAGGATGACCAGCCGGTGCTGCAAGACATCTCCTGTTGCGTCAAGCCCACGACGATGACCGCGATCGTGGGCCCCTCAGGCTGTGGCAAGACCACCATCGCGCGCCTTGTCGCACGATTCTATGACGTTGACCGGGGTGTCGTGACCGTTAGTGGGCGGGATGTGCGCGACTGGGATACCGGTGAGCTGATGGCACAGCTGTCCCTCGTCTTCCAGGACGTTTACCTCTTTGACGACACCCTCGAAGCTAACGTCCGAGTCGGCCGCCCCCACGCGAGCGCCTCGGAGATGGAGGAAGCGGCCCGACTGAGCGGTGTTGATGAGGTCGTTGCTCGCCTTCCCCTCGGCTGGGACACCCCCGTCGGCGAGGCCGGCCGTGCTCTGTCCGGAGGGGAACGCCAGCGCGTCTCCATCGCCCGTGCGCTCTTGAAGGCGGCGCCCATTGTCCTGTTCGATGAGGCCACGAGCGCCCTCGATCCCGATAACGAATCTCGCGTCACCGACGCCATGGCAGCACTGAGGCGCGATGCGACCCTGATCGTGATCGCACACAAGCTCGACACCATCACCGCAGCCGACCAAATCGTGGTCCTCGACCATGATGGGCGCGTCGCGCAAATCGGCACCCATGAGGAACTCTATGCGCAATCCGGCGGCCAGTATCGAGCCTTCTGGGAAGCCCGATCCCGCGCAGTCGGCTGGCGTCTCGTGCAGTCGCGGTAGCTCAACGAGGCACACGCCTACCCTGGGCAGACTCGGGGGTAGGGTCCGTCACTACGAGGCGGTGCCCTGAGCCGAGCGTCAGCCCACAGGCACATCGGCCTCGTGCGACGACCAGACCGCCAGTGCGCGCCCGAACAGACGAACGAGTCCCGGCCTCGTCTGTGATGCTCGCCCCGTTGCTTGCGTGAGCATGCCTGCCCTGTTAAGCTGATCCCTGCCGAAGACCGTTGGTGTCCACGCTAGTGGAGGAAAATCCAACGCAGGTAAGTGAGTAGCCTTGCGCTGCAATCGAGCGTACGCCCGACACGATCCTGCGTGTCGGGTTTTTTCTTACCTGCGGTCACGTATCTGGAAGGAGGACCATGGCGAAGTCCGACAAGGTGGCAGCAGTTGCCGAGCTCGTGGAG
>CABKMD010000071.1 GCA_902373435.1 uncultured Actinomyces sp. | reverse complement strand
TCCTTCGTCTATTTCAGCCAATTTCTTCGCGTCATAGTACTTCTCTATTTCCTCATATAGACAGGTACCGTACTTACCGAATTCTTTACGAAGCCAGTCTTCTTCGATCCAGTATTCCTCCCCATCGATCACTACGCGCGAGCCTCGGATATCCTTGGGTCGCAGAAGGGGCTGAAACGTCCCAATATTTCTTGCAAAAACGAGTGCATAATCGTGTCCTCGGATTAAATGTTTTGCCAGGCCGCCTCCCTCCGCCCTAATAACGGCGAAGGTGCCGATGTAGTTAGCTTCCCCAAACGTTTCCGACAGAACCGCCCTTGCGTGATCAATCTCCTCGTCGCCGATCGAGACGACGAGACAACCGTCATCGGTCAGTAGATTTCGAGCGAGCTTGAGGCGTGGATACATCATGTTGAGCCAGTTGGAGTGGAAACGTCCGTCTGACTCGGTGTTGGTCGAAATTTTTCCTTCAGTATCAGACTGACCCGTACGCTCGAGGTAAGTACCGATTGGGTCCGCATAGTCATCCGGGTAAACGAAGTCGCTGCCCGTGTTGTAGGGCGGGTCGATGTAGATCATTTTGATCTTGCCGTAGTAGTGCTTCTGCAGCACTTTCAACACTTCGAGGTTGTCGCCTTCGATGACGACATTGCCTGTGGCGTCCCAGTTCAGAGAGTTCTCCCGGTCAGGTGCGAGCGTGGCCGTGGTGGGTGTTTGGGCGGCACGGATGGCTTGTGTCTTGCCCGGCCAGAACAGGCCGAAGCGCTCGGTGCCGGTTGCGGCATCATCGCCGAGTACAGCCTGAAGCGCGGCGACATCGATCTTGCCGTCAGCAACGACCTCGGGGAAGAGTTCGGCGAGCTGGGATGCGGCTTCTGTGGCGAAATCTGTTGTCGCGCAAGGGACTTCGTTGTGTTCTTTAGTCATTACTTCCTCCATGAGTAATTTGAATGCCTTAGCTAGCGTGATGTATCGACTAGTTCAGTTGCGGCAGTATGGCTGAGCGTTGGTGGATGGATAACTTGGGACCCATCGGGAACATGTTCTTCGCTGAGAGTCGGCACGCACGCGGGGATGCGAAACCTTCACGAAGCCGTTGCCCCATGGCGCGCCCGACGTGTCCATGACCGTGGGGCAGTCGGACAGCGTGCCCTTCTCACGCTCGCTCTTCGCGCGCGCACGATACTCATCCAGCAGCGCATCGAGAGCGGACTTTGAGGAGGCGTTTGGCGAGGTGTTTGCCGAGCCGGGGGTGGTGTCATCTGACAAACGTTCCCGGCCGTGGTGGGTGTCGGTGGAATCCACCTCCATACCGGGCAGAGCCATGAAATCGTCGTCGCGCGCAGCAGTCATGCGACCAAGAATAGCGGGTAATCTACGACACACAAGCTAGGTGCGTGTTGCGGGCGGGGATACAAGGGGATTGCTGTGGCACCGCGCCGTGGCAGTGCCCCGCTCGTTTTGGCTTACCCCTGTGCGACCTCAGCCCGGATGAGGGGGATCGGGTAGGCCGCCGCCGAGATGGGGGAGAGGAACGAGTCGGTGATACCCGCCGTGAACGCGTCGATGCCCAGGATCTTGTACAGGGCGTTGCGGCCGAACTTCGTCGAATCCGCGACGAAGTAGGCGGTCGAAGCGATCGAGCGGACCTTCTGCTGTAGCTCGATCGAGTAGCCGGACGACGCGTAAATGCCGTCCTCCATCACCGAATTCGCCCCGAAAACGGCCGTGTTCACGCGGATGTGGTCCAGCTGGTCGATCGCGGTGGGTCCCCACATGTGGGTTCGGTTGGGCAGCAGCTCGCCGCCCACGAACACCAGGTTGAGCGACGGCTTCTTCAGAATCTCGAGGCCCACCAGCAGGTCGTGCGTCACCACGGTCACGCGGCGCGCGTCAAGGGCCCGAGCCACCTCGAGACACGTCGACCCGGAATCGATGAACACGGACTGACCGTCGAGGATGCGCTCTGCCATGGCCGGACCGATCGCCCGCTTCTCCGCGCGGTTCGGGGAATCCTGCAGGAACTCCTCGGTGTCCTCGTCCTGGGGGATCGGGATCGCGCCACCGTGGGTGCGGCGCAAGAGGCCGGCTTCGGCCAGGTGCTCCAGGTCCCTGCGGATGGTTGACACATTCACGTCGAGAGCCTCTGCCAAGGAGGACACGGTCTCGAAGCCTGTTGCCTCAATCATGGAGACAATGGTGTCTTGCCGGGTCACGATGGTTCCTTCTGCTGGCTATGGTCTACGCGGGTGCGACGAGGGGTACAGATGATGCCTGCAATAGTGCATCGTGATCGCCGCCCGCTTGACACTGTACCGAACTTTCGGCGCGAATGTGCGCGATACCGCGCAACGAGGACATTTGCCTAAATCACCAGTCCGTGGGGCATTTTTCGCTTACAAGTTCCGTATAACCGTGCGTTAGGCTGCGCGCCCGTGAGCAGTTATCGGCGAATCAAGCTACCTCAAGTGCGCGAAAACGAGTTGCCATTGCGCGATACCGCGTGTAATGTAAGTGGTTGCGACGCGGGTCACGCCTGATGCGTGCGTCATCGCAGGAGATGGCGAACCCGGAACGTCTGACAACTAGATCACGAGGAAGTGACGACATGAAGATCGGAAGACTGACGGTGGCATCGATGTCTATTGCATCGATGCTTGCTCTGACTGCCTGCTCGACCGTCGGAGGGACGACAGGCGACAACTCCGCATCAAACACCGGCTCGGCCGCGGGTGATTCCGGCAAGACGATGGTCACCGTCGTCAAGGTCAAGGGCATCGCATGGTTTGATCGCATGGACGTGGGCGTCAAGGAATGGGGCACCGACAACGGATACGACACGCGAACGGAGGGTGGAACCGACGTCGCGCCGGAAAAGCAGATTCAGATCATCCAGGACCTGATCGCGCAGAAGCCGGTCGCCATCACCGTCGTTCCCAACTCGCCCGAGGCCCTTTCCGCAGTCCTCGAACAGGCGCGCGCACAGGGCATCAAGGTGGTCTCTCACGAGGCGACCGGCATTAAGAACGTTGACGTGGACATCGAGGCATTCGATAACGCCTCCTACGGCATCGACATCATGAAGAACATCGGGGAGTGCACGGGCGGCACCGGCAAGTACGTGCAGTTCGTCGGTGGCCTGACCGCCAAGACCCACATGGAATGGGTCGAGGCTGCCTACGACTACCAGCAGAAGAACTTCCCCGGCATGGAGCGCGTCGAGACGCCGATCGAGTCGACCGACAACGAGACCGCAGCCTACGAAAAGGCTAAGGAAGTCCTCGGCAAGTACCCGGACATCAAGGCCTTCCAGGGCTCCGCCGGTAACGACGTGCCCGGCATCGCCCGCGCGATCGAAGAGGCCGGCCTGTCCGATCAGGTGTGCGTCATGGGCACCTCGATCCCCTCGGCCTCCGCGAAGTACCTGGCCACCGGTTCCATCGACAAGATCTTCTTCTGGGATCCCGCCCTCGCCGGCAAGGCCCAGCTGCAGATCGCGAAGATCCTCGCTGACGGCGGAACCATCACCGAAGGCACGGATCTCGGAATCGAGGGCTACAACAACCTCCACAAGCTCGACGGCTACGACAACGTCTGGGTCGGCAACGCCCAGATCGCCGCGGACGCCGAGCAAGCAAAGAACTACGACTTCTGATCACGCTGCCCCGGCCTCGTGACACATCGGCACGAGGCCGGGGCTGGCGTCCCACGACAGCGCAGTCCATAAGACACTCGAAGGAGAGCACATGCGCAGCAATGTGGATGAAGCACCGCGCCCCCACGGAGAAGGCGTCAGCGTGCAGGAGAACCCCTTTCTAGAGGTTCGGGATATCGTCAAGAACTTCGGCGGTGTTCGCGCCCTCGACGGCGTCAACATGGCCGTCTGGCCGGGTGAAGTGCTGTGCCTGGCCGGCGAGAATGGCTGTGGAAAGTCCACTCTCATCAAAGTCATCTCCGGAGTGCACGCGCCCGACGCGGGACGCATCCTCATCGACGGCCACACCGTCGCTTCACTGACGCCGCTCAGCGCTATGGACGCCGGCATCCAGGTCATCTACCAGGACTTCAGCCTGTTCTCGAACCTGACGGTCGCTGAGAACATCATGATGACCTCGTCGGTCACGGAGAAGAAGAAGTTCTTCACCTCCACGAGCGCGAAACAGCAGGCCGCGCAGATCGTCGAGCGTCTCGGCGTCCCACTCCCGCTCGACGCCGACGTCGAACAGCTTTCCGTCGCAGACAAGCAGCTCACCGCCATCTGCCGCGCCCTAGCCGGCAACGCGAAGCTCCTCATCATGGACGAGCCGACGACCGCCCTCACCCAGCGTGAGGTCGCGCGCCTGTTCATGGTCGTCGAAAAGCTGAGCGCGCAGGGCGTAGCCCTCATCTTCGTGTCGCACAAGCTCGACGAGGTCATGGCGATTTCGCAGCGCGTCACCATCATGCGCTCGGGACGCAACGTCATCGATTCGCCGGTCGAAGACCTTGACCGCGAGAAGATCACGCACTACATGACCGGCAAGGAACTCGACCAGAGCCGACGCGTCCCGCCCCTTGCTGCGGACGCCGAGGAGCGCCTGCGCGTCGAATCCCTCACCTCACAGGGTGGGTTTGAGGACGTCAGCTTCTCCGTGAAGAAGGGCGAAATCCTCGGCATCACCGGGCTGCTCGGATCCGGCCGTACCGAAATCGCCCAGGCCCTCTTCGGCCTGGTGCCCATCGACTTTGGACGCATCTATATCGACGGTGAACACGTCGAGGTGGGCTCCATCGGACAGGCCATCAAGGCCCACATCGGATACGTCCCCGAAGACCGACTGACCGAGGGCCTCTTCCTCGACAAGTCGATCGCCGACAACGTCATCGCGGCGTCCATCGACCACCACACCTCGAAACTCAACACGCTGCGCAAAGACAAGATCCGCCAAACCATCGCCCACTACTTCGAGTCGCTGCGTATCAAAGCCCCCGACGTCCTCGCCCCCGTGCGATCCCTGTCCGGCGGCAACGCCCAGCGCGTCGTCCTCGCGAAGTGGCTCGCGCGCAACCCTAAGGTCCTCATCCTCAACGGCCCCACGGTCGGCGTTGACGTCGGCTCCAAAGCCGAGATTCTCGACATCCTGCGCGAACAAGCGGAAGCCGGCATGGCCATCGTCATCATCTCCGACGACGCGCCGGAACTCGTCTCCTGCTGCCATCGAGTGCTCATCACCAAGGGCGGCCACATCGCCGCCGAACTGGCCGGCGATGACGTCGATGCTCGAACGATTAGAAAGATGGTCGTGTCATGAACATGAATACCGTCGCACGGCGCGTCCTGCGCTGGATCTGGGGACCCAACCGTGAAGGAATCGTCCTGTCCGTCCTGGTCCTCCTGACCATCGTCATGTCCGCGATCAGCCCCGCGTTCTTCACGGTCTCGACGCTCTTCTCCCTCCTGCGTTCCTCCATCGTCCCGATGATCTACGCCCTCGGCGTCCTCCTCGTCATTATCTCCGGCGGCATCGACGTCTCCTTCGCGGCCATCGCCTCGTTCGCCTCCTACGCCACGATCGTGTTCCAGCTGAGCCGAGGAATCAACATCGGCCTTGTCGGGTCCTTTGCGATGGCGCTGGCCATCGGAGCGCTCCTCGGCCTGCTCAACGGCTACCTGATCTCCAGGTTCAAGCTCCCGACCCTCATCGTCACGCTTGGCACCCAGGGAATCTTCCAAGGCTTCCTTCTGGCATACATCGGCTCGAAGTACATCGCCCAGCTGCCCGAGGGCATGGCGTCGGCCTCGACCGCGAACCTCGTCTCCGTCGAAACATCGACGGGCGTCGCGCTGCTGCACTCCATGATCATCCCGGCCATCATCCTCGCGATCGTCATCGCGCTGGTACTCAGCCGGACCATGTTCGGGCGCGCAATCTACGCGATCGGCGGCGACACCGAATCTGCCCACCGAGCCGGCATCAACGTCAAACGCACCCAAATCTGGGTGTACGTCATCGCCGGAACCCTCGCCGCAACCGCCGGCATGGTCTACATGATCCTCGGCAGGTCCGCCAACCCCCAGGAGCTCGTCGGCCACGAACTCGACATCATCGCCGCCGTCGTCCTCGGAGGCGCATCGATCTTCGGCGGACGCGGGTCGGTGCGCGGAACGATCCTCGGTGTGCTGCTCGTCCAGCTCATCAACAACTCGCTGATCCTCATCGGCGTCCCCAGCGCCTGGCAGCGTGCCGCCGTCGGCCTGCTCCTCGTCGCCGGTGTCGGCATCCAAGCGCTCGCCGCAAAGCGCGCCGCGCGAACGCTGCGCGCCAAGAGCGCCCAGGCCGACTACAGCAACGCCGTCCCCCAAGCCGTCGAAGGATGAGTCCCATGAACAACACACTCCGCGACACAAACTCCCGGATTGATGGCTTTAGCGCCTCGCTCCTCTCCCGGCTGCGCCGCGACCGGTCGATCACCCGCATGGTCCTCATCCTCCTCGTGGCCATCGGAGTCTTTTCAATCCTCTCTCCGAGCGTTTTCCTCACGGGCCTCAACCTGCAGAACATGCTGCTCGCCGTCGCAGAAATCGGCATCCTCTCCATCGCCATGATGATCTCGATGGTCACCGGCGGCATCGACCTGTCGCTCGTCGCCATCGCGAACCTCTGCGCGATCACCGTGTCGACCCTGTACACCTCGAGCGCGCTGGGCGGATCCGAACAATGGGGCCCCGTCATCATCCTCATCGGGCTGGGGGTCGGGCTCCTGTGCGGCCTCGTCAACGGCGTCCTCATCGCCTACGTCGGCGTCACCCCGATTCTCGCCACGCTCGGCACCATGCAGATCTTCAACGGCCTCGCAGTCGTGTGGACGGGCGGCAAAACCCTCTACGGATCCCCCGAGGCGCTGACGGCGTTCGGTAAGACCGCAGTCGCAGGAGTTCCCCTCCTCTTCATCGTCTTCGGACTCGTCGCCCTCCTCGTCGGATTCATCCTCAACCGTACCCCGCTGGGACTGTCCCTCTCCCTCGAAGGATCCAACGGGACGGCCGCCCGATTCTCCGGAATTCGTTCCTCCCGAATCCTGCTGAGCTCCTACCTGCTCACCGGATTCCTCGGCTCCCTCACGGGCATCGTGTTCATCGCACGAAATCCCACGGCCTCGGCGGACTACGGTGCCTCCTACGTGCTGCTCGTCATCGTTATCGCCGTCCTCGGCGGGACCAACCCGAACGGCGGTTTCGCCACCGTCGGCGGCGTTTTCCTGGCAGCCCTCACCCTCCAGGTTGTCCAAAGTGGCTTCACCTCCATGCGCCTGTCCGCCTTCCAGTACGCGATCGCCCAGGGCGTCATCCTCATCTGCGTCCTCGTTCTCGACTGCGTCGACTGGAAAGACGTTCGAACACGCCTGACGTCAACGTTCAGGCGCCCACAACCAGCAGCCGTCCTCAATAGCGGCGCAACAGAAAGGAAATGATCATGAAGAAGATCATTAACAACCCCGACCAGTTCGTCGATGAGATGGTTGAGGGCATTCTCCTGGCACACCCCGATCAGGTACGTACCCCCGGAGACGACAGGCGCGTCCTCGTCCGCGCTGACAGCCCCGCACCCGGCCGGGTCGGCATCGTCACCGGCGGCGGCTCCGGTCACCTCCCCCTCTTCAAGGGCTACGTCGGCAAGGGGCTGTGCTCCGGCGTCGCCATCGGTAACGTGTTCTCCTCCCCGTCGGTCCAGCAGTGCGCCGACGCCGCCAAGGCCGTCGACGGCGGAGCGGGTGTGCTCTTCCTCTACGGCAACTACGGTGGGGACGTCTTCAACTTCGACCTGGCTGTCGACCTCCTCGAACTCGACGGCATCGAGACGCGCACCGTCCTCGGCTGCGACGACGTGGCCTCGCAGCCCAAGGAACGCGCGAAGGACCGCCGCGGTGTTGCCGGTATCTTCTTTGCCTACAAGGCCGCAGGCGCTGCCGCCGAGCGCGGCGACAGCCTCGATGAGGTAGCCGCCGTCGCGCAGAAGGTCGTCGACAACACTGCCACCATGGGCGTCGGCCTGTCCCCGACGATCCTCCCGACCACGGGTGCCGCATCCTTCGACCTGCCCGAAGGGGAAATGGAAATCGGCATCGGTATCCACGGCGAACCCGGCATCCACCGCGGCCCCCTCGGAACCGCCGACGAAATCGCGGACCAGATCCTCGACTCCGTCATCCCCGACCTGGGCCTGACTGAAGGTGACCGTGTCGCCGTCCTCGTCAACGGCCTCGGTGCCACACCCCTCGAAGAGCTCTACCTGCTCTACCGCCGCACCCACCAGAGGCTCGCGGACCTCGGAGTCGTCATCGAACGCCGCTACATCGGCGAATACGCGACGTCCCTCGAAATGGCCGGCGCCTCGATCTCGCTGCTCAAGGTCGACGACGAGCTCCTCGAGCTCCTCGACGCCCCCGCCCAGTCCCCGTTCTTCAGGGAGGCATGACAATGCGTTCACCCGAACTCATCCAGCGCATTCAGGATTCGATGACGCTGCTCATCGAATCATCGGACGAACTGCGTGACCTCGACCAGGTGCTCGGCGACGGCGACCTCGGCATCACGATCTCCGCGGGAGCCCGCGCGGTCATCGAGGCGCTCAAGGCCATGCCGACCGAGCCCGAACCAGCCCCCTCCGACGTCGCACGCGCCTGCGCGAAGGCGTTCGCCAACGCCAACCCGTCAACGATGGCGGCGTTGGTCGCCGGCGGCCTCCTCGCTGGGTCCAAAGTGTGGGTCGGCTGCGAGGACGTCACTGCCGTCGAAGCCGAGGCCTTCATCCGCGGTGCGGCAAGCTCCATCTCGCACCGTGGCAAGAGCCAGGTGGGCGACAAGACCATCCTCGACGCGATGGTTCCCGCCGTCGATTCTCTCGCCCGAAGCATCGAGGCCAACCCCGCGGTCGCTCAGGACAGCGCGCTCGCGGCGGCGGCCCTCGATAGCGCCATCGCCGACGCCGGTGAGGCCGTCGTTGCCACCCGCGACCTCCAGTCGCAGCGCGGACGCGCCTCCTGGCTGCAGGACCGCTCGATCGGCCTCCAGGACCCCGGTGCCACCGCGTTCCTGCGCGCCCTCGAGGCCTGGCGCGACGCATCCACAGGCGAGCGCGGCCCGCGCGCAGCGGTCGTCAAAAACCTCTGAGGCTGCGGCTTAGTTGGTGGGGGGTGGGGTTCCCGGTTGGGGACCCCACCCCCTCACTGTTTGATCGTATGTTGCGGCGATGCTAAATGTCTGCCAAGGCAGCGTTAAGACTCTTCTGCTGTCGATTCTGACTCTTGTGTATCGACCGAGCCGACTTCGGTGTTACCGGCTTCCTCGGAGGAGTCAGGCGCTAGGCCCCACAGCTTGACAATATCGATCGTCTCGTTGTCGGGTCTGCGCTCCGCGTGCAGTTCATCGATCTTTACGATCGCGGGAATCTGGACGCTGGTACCGGAGATGATGCAGGTGCCCCGAGGAAGCGATGAAAGCTCATCGAACGACGTGGCGTCAAGATACGAAACTGCGCGTTGCACTGCGTCGATGTCCTTGGGATTGACGAGTTGGTGCAGAAGGTAGTGATGCAACTGCGATGTAATCGTCGGGGAAATGTGGCTCTTCCGAGTTGAGTGTGGGTGACCGGGTGTTGGTCGGGGGTTGCGGGTAGAGGTCGAGGTCCTTGATGATGAGCGGACTTCTACCCCCGCTGTCGTCAAGGACCTCGACAATGTCTCACCCTACCTGCTGCTGCTCTGCCTCGCTTGATCGTTGTGATCGGTGTGATCTGCTCGTCGGTTTGGAGGGCTTCCATCTGATGAGCGTAGCTCGCACCCCACAGCTTCTGGTGCTCGATGTCGAGTCGTGCAACCAGCTGGTTGGCTGCCCTGGGTGTGGGGTGATCGCACAAGGCCACGGTCGTATGGTGGTGGAGGTGATCGACGCGCCCTGGGCCGGGGTCCCGGCGCGGATCCGGTGGTTTAAGCGGCGCTGGATATGCCGCGAACACACCTGCCAGACGGTGACATTCCTGGAACATGACGAGCGGGTGTGCGCCCCCAGGGCGCGTCTGGGCGCCCGGGCGATCCGCTGGGCGATCCGACAGTTGCGCTTCGAGGGAGCCACTATCTCGGGGCTGGCTCGCCAGTTAGGAACCACGTGGAATACCGTGTGGTCCCATATCAAGCCGTGCCTGCAAGCCGCATCTGATGACCCCGCCCGTTTCACAGGCGTGCAGGTATTGGGAGTTGATGAGCATGTGTGGCATCACCAGGACCGACGCCGACGGGGCCCCCGTGAGCTCACTGGCATCGTAGACCTGACGCGAGGGGAGGATCATCCCACGGCCCGCTTGTTAGACCTGGTCCCGGGAAGGTCTGGCACCGTGTACAAGAACTGGCTGGCCGAGCGCGGAGAAGACTTCCGCTCCGGTATCCAGATCGCGACACTGGACCCCTTCCAGGGATACAAGAACGCCATTGATGACCAGCTCCAAGACGCAACCAGCGTGCTGGACGCCTTTCACATCGTCAAGCTCGCTGGCGACGCCCTTGATGAGGTGCGTCGCCGCGTCCAGCAAGATACGACCGGTCACCGCGGGCGCAAGGGCGATCCCCTCTATCAGATCCGCAATCTTTTGCGCGCCTCGCGCCACAGGCTCACCCCACGTCAAAAGGAACGCCTCCGTGAGGCCTTCACGGCAGATGAGGCGCATATCAGTGTCGAAGTCGCCTACCGCTGCGCCCAGCAAGTCCGAGACGTCTTCCATCAAGACAGGCCCGCCCAAGGCCGGCGCCTGGCCGCTCATCTCATCGAGCGCCTACCAACGTGTCCCATCCCCGAAATCGCTCGCCTGGGCCGGACCCTACGCAAGTGGAAGGACGCCTTCTTGGCCTACTTCGACACCGGCGGAGCCAGCAACGGGCCAACAGAAGCCATCAACGGAATCATCGAGCTGGGCAGACGCACCGCCGGAGGCTACCGCAACCCCACCAACTACAGACTCCGAATGCTCCTCATCGCAGGAGGCCTAGACGCCTCCACCCACACCCAACTCTGAAGAGCCTCCTTACTGTCGAACTGCCCGGCGCTATCAGGGCCACCGCGGAGGCAGCAAGCATGAGCGTCTGAGCGCCTTGCTGTGAAGCAGCAGCCCTGATTAGACGCCTGATGAACCATCGACGCCTTTGCGGGTGCTCGGTGAGGGGTGCATGAAACCTGCGACGCCTTTGCGGGCGGAAAATGGCCAGAAATTGGCTGTTTTGTGGGAGCAGAGGTGTCAGCGGTTTCATTTCGTGGCAGTGATCCACCCGCCTTGGTGTCATCGGTTTCAGACGAGGCAGCCGACGGGCGTTTTGTGGGTGCGGATGGAGGCGAGCAGGGCGAATTTTGTCGCGCTTGTGGGGCCTAGTCCTGGGTGGTGGGCCTGGCTGCGGTGCCCGTGGTGGTGTTGGGATTCTGCCCCAGAAAAGTCGCATGCAATTCGATCGAGTGAAGTTTCAATAAAGTCTG
>CABKMD010000070.1 GCA_902373435.1 uncultured Actinomyces sp. | reverse complement strand
GGCGCGGCGCCTGCATCGCGTTGATCGGAGCCTCAGGATCCGCGTAACCGAGCGCAAAACCAGTGATGAACCGGTAGCCCTCGGGAATCTTAAACTCGGCTTCGACAGGCTCGCGCCAGGTGGCGAGAATACCGACCGGGCAGGAGTCGACGCCGCGCGACTTGGCGGACAGGAACAGGGTCTGGAGCATGAGACCGGCGTCCATGGCGCTCCACGGCAGCATGTCCTCGTGCACGAAGACGAAGCCCATGACGGGTGCATCGAATGCCATGACGTTGCGGCGGTTCACGCGGTTGCGCCCCTCGATGTCGGCGCGCTCGATGCCGTGGATGCCGTAGAGGAGCTTCGCAACCTCAATCTGGGCGGGTCGTACCTCGTCCGGGTAGCGCTTGCGCACCGGGAAGTCGCCATCGGGAACGGGGATCTCCACGGTCGGATCCTCAGCCTTGCGGGCGTGGGCGGCGATCTCCTCGTCGAAGAGACGGCCGTAGTGTTCGCGCAGGCGAGCAGCGCGCTCGCCCGTGGCCAGGGCGACGCGGAAGGCGCGCGTGTTGGACCAGGACGGCGCGGTCGTCGCGTCGGCGAGGATCGCGTCGAGGACCTCGGCGGGGATTTCCCGATCTGTAAAGGCGCGCATGGAGCGGCGCGCGGCGGTCAGGGCGGAAAAGTCATTCGTCTCAGCGGTGAGTGTCATGCACCCAGGCTAACCCGGCTTCGCTCTCCCGATCCACCCGGCCCGCCCACCGGACGGCTGCCGCCCAAACTACCGGGCCAGGGCCTGCTCGAAGGCCACCACGTCCTCCTCGGGGGTAGCCCAGGAGGTGCCGATGCGCGCGAGGTAGCGGCCGTCGGGCAGGGTCTCCCAGATGCCGTAACGCACTTTGTCCGACAGACGCTCGTGCCCGGCCTGGTCGAGGGCGACGAAGGTCAGATTGGTCGGCGAGTCCATGGTGACGACGTAGCCGGCGCGCTTGAGGGCCTCGCGGATGCGCGCGGTCGCCTCGATGGCGGGCTCGCCGATCGTCAGGTAGAGGCCATCCTCGAAGAGCGCCTCGAACTGCACGCCCAGGAGGCGCCCCTTCGCCAGGAGCGCGCCGTGCTGCTTCATTTGGGTGACGAACTGGCGGATCGATCCGCGCTCGGGAATGACCACGGCCTCGCCGAAGAGAGAGCCGCACTTAGTGCCGCCGATGTAGAAGACGTCGGTCAGGCGTGCCAAGTCGGCGAGCGTCACGTCGTTGGCGGGCGAGGCCAGCGCGTAGGCGAGGCGCGCGCCGTCGACGAAGAGCTTGAGGTCACGCTCGCGACACACGGCGGAGAGTTCCTCGAGCTCCTCCAGCGAATAGAGGGTGCCGTACTCGGTGGGCTGCGAAATATAGACGAGGGCCGGGGCGATCATGTGGTCACGCGCGCCGTCGCCCTCCCACGCCGAGCAGATACGCTCGACATCGGCGGCGTTGATCTTGCCTTCGACGGCGGGGGTGTCGAGGATCTTGTGGCCGCCACGCTCGACGATGCCGGCCTCGTGCATGTTGATATGGCCGGTGTGGGGGGCGATGACACCCTGCCAGGGCAGGAGGATCGCGTCGATGACGGTGGCGTTCGTCTGCGTGCCACCGACCAGAAAGTACACGTCGGCGTCGGGGGCCTGGCAGGCCTGCCGGATCAGGTCGCGGGCGCGCTCGCAGTGCTCGTCAGTGCCATAGCCGCTCGACTGTTCCATGTTGGTGGCGACGAGGGCGTCGAGCACCCGGGCGTGGGCGCCTTCCTGGTAGTCACTGGAGAAGTTCGGCAACGCATGGGAAGAATTCACGCGGCTATTATTCCACGCAGCGCCGCGCTTAGAGGCCAAACAGATCCGCGTGGGTCCCCGTCCGTGTCAACGTTAAAACCAAACGTTCCCCATCCACGTAATAGATCAGTAGCCAGTTAGGTTGAACATGGCACTCACGATGCCCACGCCACTCGCCGCCGAGAGCATGATCTCGATGAGAGATAGAAAGTTCCTCGCCAGCTGCCAGCGTTCGGATAACTTGATCCAGACGATCGATGTCGAGTCCGCGCTTCATCGCACGCTTGTAGTCACGCTTAAACTTCGTTGTCCAAACGACTTTCAGAGTCATTAGCGCTTCAACTCCGCCAGAGCATCTTCAACATCCATGGCCTCAACACCTGGGTCAGAGGCCAGCTGCTCCGCTTCTAACATCGCCAGGACAGTCTCGCGCTGCTGCTCATTCAAGCGCAGATCGAAAGGCATTCCACCCACGCGCACGCTCTGACGCAGGAAAGCGTTCACAGCGGACGTTAGATTCATACCAAGCTCCGCATAGATCGCTTCAACCTCACGCTTAAGATCCGCATCCATGCGCACACTAAAATTCACGGTTGCCATGCAAGAACCTCCTTTTGCATGTTATTATACATACACAACCTCTATACGAGCATGCAATTGAGGCGCAGTGAAGGGCCATCTCATGTCAACACACGACAGCACAATCAACCGGGACTCGCAGGCCTATTGGAACAAGCGGGCCGCGACGTTCACACGCAGCGCGACCAGCGACTACGAGCGTTGGCTCCTGGACCTGCTCGCGCTCGAGGCGGGCGACGAGGTCCTCGACATGGGGTGCGCGACGGGCACGCTCGCCATCCCCCTCGCCCGCACCGGGCACCGCGTCCACGGCTGCGACTTCGCCGAGGCCATGCTGGCCATCCTCGACGAGCGCGCGGCCACCGAAAAACTGCCGATCACCTCCCACTTGCTCGCCTGGGAGGACAACTGGGAGGAGGCAGGCCTGGGTGAGAACAGCGTGGACATCGCCTTCGCGTCACGCTCCCTCATGAGCGGGGACGTGTCCGCTTGCGTGCGCAAACTTGACGCGGCGGCACGCTCCCGTGCGGCGGTCGTCGTGCCCGACAGCCTGCTCCCCTCACGTGACCCGCGCCTGCTCACCTACCTGGGACGCGCGGCGAGGCACCCCCGCATCGTCCGCGACGTGACCCGCGCGCTCGCACCCCTGGGACGCATCCCGGTTTTCGCGAAGACACAGACTTTCCGTCCCATGCGTTTTTCTTCCTTCGACGAGGCCCGAGCAGACCTTCGTCGCCTGGCTGGCCCCGAGCCGTTCACCGCGCGCGAGCACCGACTGTTCGACGCGTACGCCGCCCAGCATGTCGCTCGCGTGGACGCAGCTACCGCCTCGAGAAAGGCAGGGGAACAATGGGTCCTGGACTATCTCCTACCCGTCACCTGGGTGTTTATTGGCTGGCGCACCGACGGGGCGTAGGCGGCCCCGACCTCGTTCTTCTTAGTCCGCGTCGGGGCGGCGCCTGCGGGCCTTGAGTTCCGAGCGCCGCTTCTTGGCGTCCAGGCGGCGCAGTTTGGACGCGCGCGTCGGCTTCGTGGTGCGCCGCGGGATGGGCGGAGTCAGCGCCGCCCGCAGGATCTCGCCGAGACGCTCGCGCGCGGCGGCGCGGTTGCGGCGCTGAGAACGAGTCTCGGCGGCGGTGACGGTGAGGACGGTGCCCACGAGGCGCTCCCCCAGTTCGCGCAGGGCACGCTCACGTTGCTTGTCATCGAGCGCGTTTGTGGCAGCCAGGTCCAGACTCAGCTGCACCCGCGAATCCGCCGTATTGACGCCCTGTCCGCCGGGGCCCGAAGCATGCGAAAAGCGCTCGGCCAGCTCCGCAGCAGGCACGAGAAGGCCGCGCGGGCAGCCAGGCCCGGGAGGGATGCGCAGATCGTCCATGCATTCCAGTGTGCCACCGGCGAGCCGAGGCCGGAGCGCATACCCCGCCCCGGCCTCGTCAGGCGAGCAGGGAGGCGACCCGATTCTTGAGGTCTGGCAGCACGTCGGCGGCGAACCAGGGGTTTTTCTTCATCCACATCTGGTTGCGCGGCGAGGGGTGGACCAGCGGGAAGTGAGCGGGCAGATACTGCTGGTAGTTGCGCACGACGTCGGTCAGCGAGGCCGAGGAGGGCAGGTGCAGGTAGCGCCTGGTGGCGTACGCACCGACGAGGATCGTCATCTCCAGCTTCGGCATGAGGGCGAGCAGGCGCGGGTGCCACGTGTCGGCGAAGTCTTTGCGCGGAGGCAGGTCACCGCTCTTTCCCGTTCCCGGGAAGTAGAAGTCCATGGGGACGATCGCGAGCTTGCCCGACTGATAGAACGTATCGCGGTCGATACCCATCCAGTCGCGCAGCCGATCACCGCTGCGGTCGTTCCACACGATACCGCTCTCCTCGGCGACGCGCCCGGGCGCCTGGCCGACGATCATGATGCGACACTCGGATCCCGCATAGAACAGCGGCTTCACGCCTCGCTTCGTGTACGAGGCGTTGGCCGGGTCGGCGGCGATCTCCTCAGCGATTGCGAGGACAGCTGGGTCGGTAATTTCGGGTGTCATAACCCCATAGTATGCCCGTCCCACGAGCGCGTGACCGCCGAGGGCTGACAGCTCACACGACGAAGTGGGTCTCTCATTCCAGGAGAAACGAGAGAACCACTCTCCCCAATCCGAAAGCTCAGGCGAGGCCGTCGGAGGCCACGGTGAAGCGAGCCTGACGGTGAGCCGGATTCTCCGTCTCATCGATCAGCGCGACGGCGAAGTCCTGGGTGGACACTGCCTCGCCGGCCGGCACATCATCGGCGGTCACGTATTCGCCGGTGCGCTTGCCGGGAGCAATCTCGAGCGAGGGGGCAACGACGGTCCAGTCCACACCGCGGGAGTTGCGGAATTCCTGAAGAATGGTCGCGAATGCGTTGGCCTCGGGGTAGTAGTCCGCCGGAAAGGACGGCGTGTCCTTGATGAGGGTGCCTGCCTCGTCGGCTTTGAGCGAACCAGCTCCACCAACGGCAATGATGCGAGCGGCAGGCTGGGCGGCAATCAGTGCACGGTATGCATCGATGACAGGCTGGGGATCCTGACCGCCACGGCCTGTGGACACGGCGATGATGGTGACATCGGCGTCATTGACGGCTTCGACGGTGCGCACGGTATCGGCCATGTCCAGCCCACCGGAAGAGGCTGCTCCCTCGACAGCCTTGCCGGAGCGAGAGTACGCGGCGACCTCGTGACCGCGAGCGACAGCCTCAGCAACCACCTGCGTGCCGACCATGCCTGTTGCACCAATAACGTTGATTTTCATGAGAACTCCTTCAGATCACGTGCCTGTGTGGCCCGATGGCAGTAAGATATCTTTTTGAAACCCGGTACCTCAAAGTAACCAAAAGACAGTGTGCCCCAGTAGACATATCCAAGGAGGCGGGTATGAACACAGACTCGTTGAACACCACCGCATCAACGGCGCAGACAGCTCCAGAATCGGCAGACTCCCCAAGAAAACTCACCACTCTGCGCAGTGCCCACTTCAACGTTATGGCACCTTCCTGCCCGTCACGCACGGTCCTGCGCCACCTTACCGACCGCTGGACGCCGCTTATCGTCGCCAACCTAGAGGGCGGCCCCTTGCGCTTCGGCCAGCTGCGCGAGGCAGTAGGCGGGATCACTGCGAAGGTTCTCACCCAGACGCTGCGCTCGATGGAGCGTGACGGGTTGGTGACACGCGAGGTCATCCCCTCCATACCGCCGCAGGTCAGCTACGAATTGACCGACCTGGGACACACGTTGACCACCCCCATCCTGGCCCTGCGCGACTGGGTCAACAACCACGCGGGCGAGGTCCTGGCCGCCCGCGAGGTTTACGACGCCTCCTAGGAGCACCCTCCCCACATTCCGCATGCAATTCCCCAAGCAGCTCTTTCACCAAATCCCCACAAACCTTAAAATCCCAACGATTGCGATTCACATCACGGAAGACCAGAGGGGGAATTGCATGCGGAATTGGCGGGGAAACGCAGCACAGAACCGGCCACGCCGATGAGTAGCGGCACACACGCCGATGAGTAGCGGTGTACACACCAATTGGTAGGGATGCAACGGAGGGGCATACAGTGGAGCGCATGAGGATGACTGCACGCGTACCGACGAACGGGCGGAGGGACGGCCAGTGAACACAAGGTTTGTACGAAGCTCCCAGCGGTTCCGACTCACCGCCATCATCGCGCTCTGCATGCTCGCCCTCACAGGGATCACCTCGTTCGCACTCAATCGCACCGGCCACGGCCAGAAGGACCCCTCCCCCATCGCCTACGAAGAAGACGAGAACCCTTTGCCTGAGGGCGTCGCCGCCCTCATGGACACGGCCAAGTCGCTGCATGGCACGATCGACACGATCACTTACGAGCAGAGTTACGCGGGGACGACATACACCAAGCAGGCGTACGTGTACGTTCCTTCATCCTACGCGTCACATAAGCCCGCGAACGTCCTCTATCTGACCCACGGTTGGTGGGGGAACGCCGCCGGTTTGGCCTCGGGTGTCGCACCGGTCGTCGATGAGCTGGAGACCGCCAGCAAGGCTGCACCGACGCTGGTTGTGTTCGCGTCCTACTATCCGGACCGATCGTTCGCGACGGACGACTATGAGGAGGACTACACCCTCAATCGCTTCTTTGCAACGAGCGAGATCGATACGCTCATCGACACGATCGAGTCTCACTACACGACGTTTGCCCGCGGAGACACCTCCGATCAATCGCTGCGCGCCTCGCGCAGGCACCGTGCCTTTGGCGGCTTCTCAATGGGTGCGACGACCACGTGGGACGTGTTTGTCCTGCGTCCACAGTATTTCTACGGGTACATGCCGATGGCTGGCGAGTCATGGATCGGGCGCGAGGAGGATGCCGACTCACCGCGTATCGCCGAGCTGGTGACCGCAGGCGTCGAGCGCGCCCAATACGGCCCACGGGACTTCCGTATCCTCGCGTCGGTCGGCTCAGAGGACCCGGCCCTGTGGGATATGACCCCGCAGATCGATGAGCTCCACGAGGACTATCCCGACCTTATGACCGAGGACAGCCTACAGCTGTGGATAGACGATGGAGAAAGCCACTCCACGGCCTCGGTCGCCAACCAGGTCGAACACAACCTGCCACTGCTCTTCCCAGGCAGGTAGGGCGCACCGCCCACACCGCGTGAGCACAATGCACTGAACCCCGACCTCGTTCCTTTTCGCAGGGACGAGGCCGGGGCCAGTTGATAGATAAGCGAGGCCCTTATGCGCGGGGCTGGCGCTCCGCCCACTCACCGAGGCTCACGCGCGGACCCGTGAAGAACGGGGTGTCCTCGCGCACGTAGAGACGCGCCTCGGTGTAGCGCTGGGCGTGCATGACGCCCTCGAGGCGATCCAGGCTGTCGGCCTCGAACGCGAGCACCCACTCGTAGTCGGAGAAGCCGAAGGCCGACAGTGTCGACCCCTTGACGTCCGGGTACTGCGCGAAGCCGTTGCGGCCATGTTCGGCCATGATCCGGGCGCGCTCTTCGGGGGCCTTCAGGTACCAGTCGTAGGAGCGCACGAAGGGGTAGACCATCGCCCAGTCGCGGGGCGCGACGCCGCCGAAGCAGGCGGGGATGTGGCGCTTGTTGAACTCGGCGGGCGTGTGCAGGCCCATGCAGGACCACACGGGATCCAGGAACTTACCGAGCGCGCTGGCGCGCAGGCGGTGGTAGGCGTCCTGCAGGACCTCGGGATCGTCGTCGAGCCACCACACCATCAGGTCGGCCTCAGCGCGAAAGCCGGACACGTCGTAGAAGCCGCGGATCTGCGCGCCCGCGCCCTTCACGTAGTCCGCAGACTCGGCGATAATGCGGCCGCGCTCGCCATCGTCGGCGGGCAGGGACTCACCGAGCGCGAACACGGAGTAGAGGGCGTAGTGCTGCTTGTTGTTGACCTCGTCGAAGTCGACGTCCGTCGCGTCGCGCGGGTCGGTGACGCGGGCGTGCGCGGCGTGGGAATGAGGGGTAGACATGGAGTCCTCCTGGGTTGTGGCTGGTTGACCGGCGGCTCGGGCGGGCGCGCCGAAAGGATGAGGGGCGTGTACGGTGCCGGGATGAGCACCTCCGGCAGCGGGTGCGGGGTGGCCGGAGCGCGTCGGGGAGAGGCAGCAGTCGCTCGGGCAGACGGTGTGGAAGGGGCCGGTTCCCGTCACGGTGACGCGCGCGGGGCGCTCGCCTCGCGCCTGGGCCGCGCGCTCTTCGAGCACGTCGACCAGGGATGACACGAAGTCCGGGTCGGTGGAGACAGTATCAGCGCGCTCGTATGGAATCCCCAGGCGCGCGGCGGTCTCCTTCGCCTCGGTGTCGAGGTCGTAGACGACCTCCATGTGATCGCAGATGAACCCGATGGGGACGACCACGACGCCGCTCGGCGCCGCGGCATCTGACGCGGCGCCGCCGATGATCTCTTCGAGGAAATCGTTGATATCGGGCTCGAGCCAGCAGGCCTGCGGGGGGCCCGATCGCGAGCAATACACGAGGTCGTAGCCCAGATCCGCGCGCCCCAGGACGCGCGCCAGCTCGGGCATGATCGCCCCAATGAGGGCGTGATGTTGGGCGACGTAGCTGATTTCGGTTGCGGGGGTTTCCGCTTGCGACGCCGCCGCGCTCTCCTTCCGCTCGCCATGATCACCCGAGGCCGCCGCGGCCTCGTCGATAGCGGATCGGAACGGGAAGGGTGAGGACCCTGCCTCCATGCTCACGGGGATGGAGTGGGTGACGAAGATCAGACGGATCCCGGACGCCTCGACGCCGCGTGCCGTTAGAGCCTCCCACGAACGCCGGATGGATGCGATCTGCGCGCTCGCCATGCCGGGGGTCGAGTAGTAGGGGCGGACCTTGTCTACGACGATGTCGGCGTCGGGGTTGTCGGCACTATCCTCAGCGCCCAGTACGATCATCCCCCACTTGTCACGCAGGGCCTCCGCGGCCTCGGCGAGGTCTTCGCGGTACTGACGACACCCCGAGTACGAGGCGTAGGCGGAGGTAGGCAGGACGAGGATACGTCGGGCACCGGCCTGGGCGAGCTCGTCGAGGCCTTCGGTGACGAACGGGTGCCAGTTGCGATTTCCCCACCCGACCGGGATGTCATGCCCGCGCCTGGCAAGCTCCGCGGACAAGTCGGCGATGAGGCGCTGGTTGCAGGCATTGATGGGCGAAACTCCACCGAATCGCTTATAGTGCGCGGCGACCTGGAGCAGGCGCTCGTCCGGGATTCCGCGACCGCGCGTCGCATTGCGCATGAACGGCAGAACGTCTTCCTCGCCGTTCGGGCCACCGTAGGACAGCAGCATGATCGCGTCGTAGGTATCCATACCTGGCACTTCAGTCCTCCTTCAGGCCTCGCGCAGACAGTGTAGGGCTACTCCCCTCCCCCACGCAGCGACAGATTGTCAGAAAAATGCGATAAATCAGCAGTTTCTTTCCTGCACGCAAGACCGCCCTACGCTCACAAGGTAACCCTGTCAACCTTTCGCACAACGCACAGTTAACAGTGTTAACCGATGGGAGAAATACCGTGTCACAACCACACGCCCCAGCCCTGGACGCCCGAGGACGCCCGCGCGCTACGCCCTCATCCAGGATCTCCTGGACGGTCGCTACGACTTCACCGCTCAGTTCGAACGAGGCCTGGAGGCGATCCTGCGCGGCTGGAACTGAGGCTAGCCGACCAGTTCCTCGACCTCGCGCACGATGCGCGCACCACCACCGAGCGAGCACAATTCCGCGCGCACCCCTCGGATCCCCAAGGTCAGGGCGGGCTCATCGACGAGGCGCCGCGCGGCCTCGGCAATATGAGCGGGCTTGGGCTCGCGGCTCGCATATGGGTGCGGAGGGCCTCGACGGCGGCGCGCGTGTAGCGCTCATCGAGGGCACCGGTCAGCCAGAGGACCTCCTCGAAGCTGTGCACGGGCTTACGGCCCATCAATCCCAGGCGAGAAGCCAGAGGGAAGGTGTGGCGCGCAATGGCGTCTGGCAGGCCGAGAGGCGAGGGCACCGGAATCTCGAGCGTCGGGCCGTCTGGATCGGAACAGTTTCCGTCATCTCCCCACGCGAGCGTGACCTCGTGGCCGCCATCCCGGAAGGCGTGGGCGACGCGCTTCGCGCGCGACCACGGTCCACTCATCCGCGAGCGGGCAACCATGGGAACGACGAGAACCTTCACGTGTCAAGGGTACGCCGCTCACGACACGGCGCATCCACGCACCGATGCTAGGCTCCTCAAGCTAGACACATAACCGCAGCTACCCTCCGGAGCGCTACAGTTCCAGCCTCATGTATACGAGTTCCTGGTAGCCCGCAGACGCGGACCGGTACCCCCGGGGATTGCGCCCGCATTCCTCGAACCCTGCGTGACGGCGTTCCTCACGACAAGTTCCGCCCCACCCTTCAAGTCCACCGTCTCGGCGTACCTCATCGTCGGATTCCTTGTCTTTCTAGGAGTTAGCCACATTATGGTCGACGTGGACAATCCACGAACCCGAACGCGGACTCCCCTGACGCTCGAGGACGCCTTCTTCCTTGAGTTGTGCAACCATACGCTCGGCGCTCCTCTTCGAGCATCCGAGGTGCTGCGCAAGCTGGGCGACGGTAGAGCGCGAGTTATCGCTCAGGAAAGCAAGCACGCGGGCGCGCTCCGCATCTGCTGCACTCTCGGGCCGCGCGTACGGAAGTATGGCTTCTCTGATTGCTTCGAGCATGAACTCCACGAAATCCTCGCACGAGCCGGCCGCGCCGGAGCGAGCCAAGGCCTCGTAGTATCCAGCCTGCCGCCTCCTGATCGCGGACTCGATGGGCACCCAGGCCAGCACCGGACGCCACCGCGACAACAGTAGCGTCTGCCAGAGCCGTCCCATCCGGCCATTCCCATCTGAAAAGGGGTGGCAGAACTCGAACTCGAAGTGGAAGACACACGAGGCGAGCAGCGGGTGCAGGCGTGTCGTACGCAGCCAGTCGAAGAGGCCTCCCATGACCTCGGGGACGTAGGCAGCCGGAGTCCCGGCATGGATGAGGGTATCCCCGTTGAACACACCGACATTACCGGAGCGGAAGCGCCCAGCATCCGGAACGAGGCCGCCCATCATCACGCGATGAACCCGCAGCAGTTCTTCCACCGAATGAGGATCCAGCTCAGGAAGGAGATCGTAGGCGATGCGCGCGTTTTCGACTTCGAGGATGTCGCGCTGATCTCCGAGAACCCGCTTACCATCGATGATCGCGCTCACCGCGCGCTCATCGAGTTTGCTTCCTTCGATGACAAGCGAGGAGTAAATCGTCTGGATTCGCAGCTCCCGACGCAACGTCGGGCTGGTCAACAGGGGCGCTTGAGGCGACAGCATGCCGACGAGCTCAGCGATCTCCATGCACAACGCATCGATACGATCGGTGCGTTCAAAAGAAGGCTCGTAGGCCATAATCACCTCCTATTACCGCCACAATTATACCGCCACTGGCGGTAATCAAGCAGCGCCCGCACAATCATCCTCATATCTTCCCAGACATAGGCGGCAACCATTGCACATTGACCCCAGAGAGCAATAGAATACATTGTATTCAGACCCAGGAGGTCACCATGCCCACCATGACTATGCGGCTCAACGAGACAGACGCCGAGATCGTGCGCAAGTACGCCGAATTTGAGGGAAAAACAATCTCCGACTTC
>CABKMD010000069.1 GCA_902373435.1 uncultured Actinomyces sp. | reverse complement strand
TCTTCGGGCGCAGCGCAGCCTCGGCAGCGCGTCGTGCGCGGCCAGCTGCAGCTTGTCCTCGACGCCGCGCGCATGCGTTCGGCGAGCCCCGATCATGTTCTCCTTGCGGGTCCTCCCGGACTCGGTAAGACGACGCTCGCGATGATCATCGCCGCCGAGATGGGAACGTCCCTGCGACTGACTTCCGGCCCCGCGATCCAGCATGCTGGCGACCTTGCCGCGATTCTTTCAGGCCTCCAAGAGGGCGACATCCTCTTCATCGACGAGATCCACCGCCTTGCGCGCACCGCCGAGGAAATGCTCTACCTCGCCATGGAGGACTTCCGCGTCGACGTCGTCGTGGGTAAGGGGCCCGGTGCGACCTCGATCCCGCTGACACTTCCTCCCTTCACGGTTGTGGGTGCAACCACGCGTTCAGGCCTGCTCCCCGCGCCGCTGCGCGACCGCTTTGGTTTCACCGCCCATCTTGAGTTCTACGAAACCGATGAACTGCAGTCCGTTGTCACCCGTTCCGCCTCGCTGCTGGGGGCACCCATTGACGCGCAGGCCGCCCATGAGATCGCTTCGCGTTCGCGTGGCACTCCCCGAATCGCGAACCGCCTCCTGCGTCGCGTCGTCGACTACGCCCAGGTGCATGGCGACGGGCAGCTGACCCTCGAGGCCGCGCGCGGCGCGCTCGAGCTCTTCGAGGTCGACCCTTCCGGCTTGGATCGCCTGGACCGCGCGGTTCTCGATGCCATCTGTCGTCGTTTTGCGGGTGGACCAGTGGGCCTGACGACACTGTCCGTGACGATCGGAGAGGAAGCAGAGACCGTTGAAACCGTGGCCGAACCCTACCTTGTGCGCGAAGGCTTCCTCGTGCGCACCAACCGCGGACGCATGGCAACCCCCAAGGCGTGGGCTCACCTCGGCCTCACTCCGCCCGCGCCGGACGGTGCTCTCTTCGACTAGGGGAGTGGGCCTCGTCCCCATCTGTACTGGCTGCGGGTGACGCGCGGTGTCAAAACGGCGCAGGCGGTATCTTGCGCTGCGCCACACCTTGATCACTTAGGCTAAAACCTTGCTCGGGCATTAGACTGGCAAAGTGCGCTCGAAGCGCTAGACCGTCATCGAAAGTGAATCAGCCTTTATGAACAACTACATGCTCCTGATCATGGCAGCTTTCATCATCGTCTTCATGATGTGGAGCTCGCGCTCCCGCAGGCAGCAGATGCAGAAGATGGAACAGGAAAAGCGCGACCAGCTCGCAGCCGTCACCCCCGGAGAATGGGTGCGTACCCGCGTGGGCTTCTGGGGTCGTTTCCTCGACCTCGACGGCGACATTGTCGTCCTGGAGACCACCGACGGACACGAGATGTACTGGGAGCGCGAATTCATCGCCGAGATCGGTGGCCAGCCGCCGCTCGCTGACGCAGAGCAGACTGACGCGGGCACCGACGAGGCGGAGACGGTGGAGGAGGACATGTCCGTCCTCGGCCTCGACGAGGAAGACGCCCAGTCTGTCGACGTGCGCGACACCGACGAACAGCAGAAGTAACTGAAGGCTGAACGGAAAGTAGAACCGTGGCATCACACAAGCGACGCCCCGTGCGCGCGCTCGTGACCCTGATCGTCGCCATCGTGGCGGCGTGTGCGGCACTTGCGATCGGGCACTTCGTGAAGGGCATGTCCCCGTATCCCGACCTGGCCCTTGACCTCAAGGGTGGTACTCAGCTGATCCTGACTCCGACCGTGACGGGCGACGGACAGCGTGAGATCACCGAAGAGGACATCACCCAGGCGATCTCGATTATCCGTAATCGAATCGACGCCTCCGGCGTGTCCGAGTCTGAGATCACCTCAATGGGTAGCTCGAACATCATGGTGTCGATCCCCGGCACGCCCTCTCAGGAACAGCTGGATCTTATTCGTTCGTCCTCGCAGATGAACTTCCGACCCGTCCTGCGAATTGGCGCAGCTCAGGGCACCATCCAGAACCAGCAGCCCGCCCAGACGGATACGCCTCAGTCGGGATCCCAGTCCGGTGCCCAGTCGGGCGAGCAGTCGGGCGCAGCGACTACCGAGGCAGCCCAGTCTGGCGTTCAGTCCACCGCTCTGGACGAGGCGACCGCTCGTGGCGCTGCGGACGCGGACGGTGACGGCGTCCTGTCCGACACCCCCGCGACCACGCCTGAGAATGCTTCGGATCTCGCGTGGATCACCGAGCAGGTCATGTACGACTTCCTGACGCTTGACTGTTCGGCTGCCGCCGACGTCAAGCACGTCGAGGGCTCCTCCGACAAGCCCTACGCCGCCTGTGATGACTCCGGTCAGATCAAGTACATCCTCGGTCCCGTGGCCGTGCCCGGTTCGGATCTGAAGACCGCGACCGCCGGCCTTGCGCGCAACAGCAACGGTCAGACGACCGGCCAGTGGGCCGTGTCCCTGCAGTTCAACGACGCAGGCACGGAGAAGTTCAAGGACACCTCTACGATCCTCTACGGCTACCACGATTCGGATCCGCAGGGTTCGTCTTTCTACCAGGGCCGCCCCGACCGTAACTCGTTCGCGGTCGTCCTGGACGGCACGGTCATCACCGCGCCTTCGATGAACGCGATCATCCCCAACGGCCAGGCCGAGATCACCGGTAACTTCACCGCTCAGTCTGCTTCGACGCTGTCCAACCAGCTCTCCTTCGGTTCGCTGCCGCTGAACTTCGAGGTCCAGTCTGAACAGCAGATCTCTGCGACGATCGGTACCGATCACCTGACGATCGGCCTGTGGGCCGCCCTGATCGGCTTCCTGCTTGTCATCTTCTACCTCATCTGGCAGTACCGCGGCCTGGCGATCATCTCGGCGGGTTCGCTCGTCGTCGCCTCGATTATCACCTACCTGGTGATCGCACTCCTGTCGTGGTGGATGGGCTACCGCCTCTCGCTGGCAGGCGTCGCCGGTCTGATCATGGCAATTGGCGTGACCACTGACTCGTTCATCGTCTACTTCGAACGTGTTCGAGACGAGGTCCGAGAGGGACGTCCGCTGCGCGCTGCCGTCGAAGAGGGCTGGGATCGTGCCAAGCGCACCATCCTGGTGTCCGACGCCGTCAACCTGGTTGCTGCCGTGGTTCTCTACCTGCTTGCCGTCGGCGGCGTTCAGGGCTTCGCCTTCACCCTCGGTGTGACGACCGTCATCGATATCGCGGTGATCTTCCTGTTCACCCACCCGATGATGGAGCTGCTGATCCGCACCCGTTTCTTCGGCGAGGGCCACAAGCTGTCGGGTCTGGACCCTGAGCACCTGGGTGCGAAAAACTCCCTCGTGTACGCGGGTCGCGGACGCGTGGTCGTGCGCGGTGAATCTGCGGCGACGAAGGACAAGGATGACGAGGCCGGTGACGGTCTGTCGATTGCCGAGCGCCGCCGCGCCGCCCGCCTCGCCGCCGCCAAGGCCGAGGCAGAGGCCGTCGACGACGCTTCAACCGAGCCGACGGATGACGCCGCAGGCGCGACCGAGGAAGAGGAGAACTGACATGATGAGTTTTGCTCAGTGGGGTAACGCCCTGTACTCGGGCGAGAAGTCCTATGCCGTCGTTCCCAAGCGCAAGATCTTCGTCGGCCTCGCCGCTGCGGTGCTGGTCCTCGGTGTCGCGCTCGTCGCGATCCTGGGACTGAACCGCTCGATTGAGTTCACCGGAGGCTCGCAGTTCGATGTCGCTCACGTGAGCGACCAGAGCGAATCCTTCGCCTTGCGCGCAGTGACCTCCACCGGCCTCGTTGAGGGCACCCCGAAGGTGACCCGCGTGGGCTCGGACTCGGTCCGAATCCAGACGTCGTCCCTGGATTCCGCGCAGACCGCTCAGATGCGTGACGCGCTGGCCAGCGCCTACGGCGTGGATGCGACCGAGGTGCAGTCCTCTTCGATTGGCCCCTCCTGGGGTTCCTCGGTCACGACAAAGGCTGCCCAGTCGCTCGTCATCTTCATGGCGCTCGTCGCCCTGCTGATGACGGTGTACTTCCGATCGTGGCGCATGGCAGCGTCCGCGCTGCTCGCGCTGGTGCACGACATCGCCGTGACCATCGGCGTGTTCGCAATCCTGCAGGTCGAGGTCTCGCCCGCAACCGTCATCGGTTTCTTGACGATTTTGGGCTACTCGCTCTATGACACCGTCGTCGTCTTTGACAAGGTGCGCGAGCTGACCTCGGACGTCTACGAGCAGAAGCACTACACCTTCGCCGAGTACGTGAACCTCGCGGTCAACCAGACGATGGTTCGATCGATTAACACGTCGGTTGTGGCGCTTCTCCCCGTTGGCGCGATCCTGATTATCGGTTCCGTGGCCCTCGGCCCGGGTACCCTGGTGGATATCTCGCTGGCCCTGTTCGTCGGTATGATCGCTGGCACCTACTCGTCGATCTTCATCGCGTCGCCGCTTCTGGTGACCTTCCAGGAGCTGTCGGCCAAGACCCGCGAGCACAACGCGGCCGTCGAACGGGCACGTCAGGGCCGCCACGCCGCTGACACGCCGGGCACCTCCGCGTCGGTGAAGGTGGCTCCTATCAAGCCCGGTAAGCGCCTGGGCAACGAGAACCAGCCCCACAGGAAGAAGAATCATCGATGATCGGTGAGCTTGGCGAGCGCATCGCCACTCTGGTGCGCAGGAACATGCTGGAAATCCCGGATTTTCCGGAACCCGGTGTCCTGTTCCGTGATATCACCGAGCTGTTTGCCAATGGCCCGGCATTCAAGGAACTGGTTGAGCTGATCGGCGCTCGCTACGCGGGTCGCATCGACGCCGTTGCGGGTCTTGAGTCGCGTGGCTTCATCCTCGGCGCTCCCGTGGCCGCCGAGCTAGGCCTCGGAATGCTGACAATCCGCAAAGCCGGCAAGCTGCCCGGCCACGTGATCGGCGTCGACTACGAACTCGAGTACGGCACGGCGCGCATGGAAATGCACCCGGAGTCTGTCCACGAGGGACAGCGCGTCCTCATCATTGACGACGTGCTCGCGACGGGCGGCACCGCGAACGCGGCGGTGAAGCTGCTGCGTCAGTGCGGCGCCTCCGTTGAGGCCGTGGCCGTTCTCCTCGAACTTGATGCGCTGGGCGGACGCTCGGTGCTGACGGATGTGAGGGTGGAGAGCGCGCTCCACCTCTAAGCCTCGTTTCTTGACAGCGAGCGGGTCCAGGGATCGCCATGATCCCCGGACCCGCTCGTTCGTCGCTATCATGGGGCCATGAGCAGCGACGACATGACAACAGGCTCCGCACTTCCTGCGGCTGGTTCCCGAGTGCGCTCTGGCCTCGTTTGGTTTGGTTCACGCGGACGCGCCACGATCCCTGAGATTGAGCCGCTTGTGCGTGCGCTGCGTGCGAACCATCCGAAGGCGGATATCAGCGTCGTCGAGCGGGCCTACCGTACTGCCGAGGAACACCACCGTGGGCAAATGCGCAAGTCCGGTGAACCGTATATCACCCATCCGGTCGCCGTTGCTACCATTCTGGCGGAAATGGGGATGACGACCCCGACGCTTGTCGCAGCGCTGCTGCACGACACGGTCGAGGACACGGACTACACCCTCGGCCAGCTCGCCGCTGAATACGGTGAGGCGATCGCCAACCTCGTCGACGGCGTGACCAAGCTCGATAAGGTGCACTACGGCGCGGCTGCCCAGTCTGAGACGCTGCGTAAGATGCTCGTCGCTATGAGTCGCGATATACGCGTGCTGCTCATCAAACTGGGCGACCGCTTGCACAATGCTCGCACCTGGCGTTTCGTGCCTGCCAAGTCCGCGGCAAAGAAGGCGAAAGAGACGCTCGAGATCTACGCTCCGCTCGCTCATCGCCTCGGCATGAACATGG
Source organism: uncultured Actinomyces sp. (assembly GCA_902373435.1). GTDB lineage: Bacteria > Actinomycetota > Actinomycetes > Actinomycetales > Actinomycetaceae > Pauljensenia. The sequence continues at coordinate 5,960 of CABKMD010000069.1, read as the reverse complement.
TGAAGTGGGAGCTTGAGGAGCTGTCGTTTAAGACGCTGTACCCGGAGATCTACGAGGAGATCGACCGCCTCGTCGCGGAGCGAGCTCCCCAACGCGAACAATACCTGCGCGATGTGATCGACCAGATCGAAGAGGATCTGCGTCGTTCGGGCACGAAGGGGACGGTGAGCGGCCGTCCGAAGAGCCACTACTCGATCTACCAGAAGATGATTGTGCGCGGAAAGGCCTTTGATGAGGTCTTCGATCTGGTGGCTGTGCGTGTCCTGGTGGAGTCGATCAAGGATTGCTACGGCGTGCTCGGGGCGTTGCACGGACGCTGGAACCCGATTCCAGGCCGTTTTAAAGACTACATTGCGATGCCGAAGTTTAATCTGTACCAGTCGTTGCATACGACGGTTATCGGCCCTGGCGGTAAGCCGGTGGAGATTCAGATCCGTACCTTCGACATGCATGAGCGCGCTGAGCACGGTGTCGCCGCGCACTGGAAGTACAAGCAGAATCCCAACGCTTCGAGTGGCGACGCTGATCGCATGAGTTCCGACGAGCAGGCGAATTGGCTGCGCGCTTTGGTCGAGATGGAGCGCGAGACGGGGGATCCCGAGGAATTCCTTGATTCGCTGCGCTACGAGATCGCCGGCGACGAGGTCTACGTCTTTACGCCGAAGGGCCAGGTTATTGTGTTGCCGGCGCGTTCGACGCCTGTCGACTTTGCCTACGCGGTGCACACGGAGGTCGGCCACCGTACGGTGGGTGCGAAGGTCAACGGCCGTCTCGTCTCTCTGGATACACGCCTCGAGTCGGGTGAGACGGTCGAGGTTGTGACCTCTAAGTCGGATAAGGCTGGGCCTTCACGCGATTGGCTGGCTTTCGTTGCCTCGCCACGTGCGCGTTCCAAGATCAAGGCGTGGTTCTCGAAGGAGCGCCGCGAGGAAGCCGTGGAGTTCGGCAAGGAGGCGCTCGCCCGCGCGATGCGCAAGCAAAACCTGCCGCTTCAGCGCCTCATGAGTCACGAGTCAATCCTGTCGGTCGCGACGTCGTTCGGCTATCCGGACGTGTCCGGCCTGTACGCAGCTGTCGGCGAGGGGCACATCTCCGCGCAAAACGTCGTCTCCAAGCTGGTCGACAACCTCGGTGGGGGAGATGGCACCGAGGAGACGCTGTCCGAGGCCGTGACCCCCGGTTCTCAGAAGCCGCGCTCCGAGGCCTCGGGCGATGCGGCGATCACCGTCGCAGGTCTGAGCCCGAATGAGATCTGGGTGAAGCTCGCCAAGTGCTGCACTCCGGTGCCCGGAGACGACATGGTTGGCTTCATTACTCGCGGCCAGGGTGTCTCAGTGCATCGCAGCACGTGCGCGAACGCTGTGCGCCTGGGTCAGTTACAGCCTGAGCGATTCGTCGACGTGTCCTGGAATGAGCAGGGCCTAGGGGCTCCGTTCCGCGTGCAAATCGAAGTTCGGGCTCTTGACCGTGGCGGACTGTTGTCCGATCTGACGCGAGTCCTGTCCGACTACCGCGTGAACATTCTCGCCGCTGCGCTCAAGACCGACGGAGACCAGGTCGCCTCCGGAAACTTCTCATTCGAACTGGCCGACCTCGGGCACCTGAATGCTGTCCTGTCGGCTCTTCGTCGGGTCGACGGAGTCTTCGAGGCGGTACGTATCGGCGCCGATTCATAGACGAGGCGCGGGTGGCCTGCGTCGATTCGGGAAAAAAGGGTGTTACATCCGTCCCCTTTTGGGTGATGAGCTTTCCCCTGCTCGTTAGATGTGACACACTAGATGCGTGTGTCACATCGGCACACGCTCGCGCCGGGCGTAAGCCCTCGTCTCAGAAGGAATATCGTGACTACGACGCCGATTCCGAATAACGAAACCGCTCCCGAAGCTGCCCCGTCGACGATTGAGGAGGTTGCGGTCTCGACGACGATTGCTGCTTCTGAGGTGCCTGAGCACCCCTTCGCCCGTATCAGCGAGGACGGCACTGTGTATGTCAAGGATGGAGACGAGGAGCGCGTCATCGGCGGTTTCCCCGAGGGCATTCCCACTTCTCCCTACGCTCTGTACGAGCGTCGCTACGCAGACCTCGAAGCCACCATCAAGCTTTTTGAGGATCGCCTGGGCACGCTGAGCCCGCGCGACATCGACCAGACTCTCGCAACGCTGCGCGAGCAGGTCGCCTCTCCGAACGTTATCGGCGACATCCCGGCGCTGCGTGAGCGCGTGGCGGCGGCCGCGAAGGCTGCCGAGGAACGCAAGGAAATCGCCCGCGAGGAACGCAAGGCCGCCAAGGCTGCCGCTCTCGCCGAGCGCACCTCCGTCGTTGAACGCGCCGAGGCTATCGTTGCCCAGGATCCCGCCAAGACCCACTGGAAGCAGTCAGGTCAGACCCTGCGCGACCTCCTCGATGAGTGGAAGAACCTGCAGCGTCGCGGTCCGCGCCTGGAGAAGGCCGTCGAGGATGAGCTGTGGAAGCGTTTCTCTTCCGCGCGTACCCAGTTCGACCGTCACCGCCGCCAGTTCTTCTCGCAGCTGGATCAGGCCCAGTCCGAGGCGAAGCGCGTGAAGGAAGCCCTGATCGCTGAGGCTGAGGCTCTCTCCTCGTCGGTGGACTGGTCGCGCACCTCCAGCGCCTACCGCGAGCTCATGAACCGCTGGAAGGCCGCCCCGCGCGCCTCGCGTAAGGAAGACGACGCACTGTGGGCGCGTTTCCGTGCCGCTCAGCAGGTGTTTTTCGATGCTCGCCGCGCCAAGGACGAGGCCACCGACGCGGAGTACCGCGACAACCTCGTCGCGAAGGAAGCGATCCTCGTTGACGCCGAGGCGATCCTGCCGGTGACCGACATTGATCGTGCGAAGGCTCAGCTGCGTCAGATCCAGGACCGCTGGGAAGAGGTGGGCCGCGTGCCTTCCTCCGACCTCCATCGCATCGAGGGCCGTCTGCGCGCCGTTGAGGCCGCCGTCCGCGAGGCAGAAGAGAAGGAATGGCGTCGCACCAACCCCGAGACGCGCGCACGCGCGGCCGGCATGGTTGGTCAGCTTGAGGAGCAGATCGCTCAGCTCGCGCGTTCTCTGTCCGAGGCCGAGGCCAAGGGCGACGAGAAGGCTGCCAGGAACATGCGCGAGGCGCTCGAGACCAAGCGTGCCTGGCTCGCGCAGATCTCCTCCTCCATGGAGTGACATGCGTCTTCACGTCATTCCGTCGCCTTTCTACGCGGCGAATGGGCTCGTGCTCGTCCCTTCCGGGGCGGGCACTGCCCTTGTCGTCGACCCTTCAGCGGGAATCCAGCACCTGATCCGCGAGATCCTCGAGCTCGAGGGGGTCAGCGTGGGTGCGGTGCTGGCGACGCACGGACATCCGGACCACGTCTGGGACGCAGCAGCGGTGTCCACCTGGGGACCAGATGGAGCGACCGTTCCCGTGTATGTGCCGGGACCCGATATGTACCGCATGGACGACCCGGCCTCGTTTCTGCCGATGCCGCTGCCAGACTTCGTGGGGGAGTGGGTCAAGCCCACCGACCTGCGTGAGGCACCCACTGATTCGTTCGAGGTAACTCCGGGCGTGTGGCTGCGCATGGTTCCCGCACCCGGCCATACCGAGGGATCGGCTGTCTTTCTTGGGGAGAGCCCGCTCGATATCCGGGTGAATAACCAGTCCTTCTACTCATCCGATGAAGCGGTTCCGTGGGCGATGAGCGCAGACGTGTTGTTTAAAGACAGCGTTGGGCGCACTGACCTACCGGGTGGCGACGAAACTCAAATGCGGCATTCTTTACGCACGATTTCCAACGCTCTTGATCCGCGTACCGTCCTCGTCCCCGGTCACGGCCCGGCGACGACGCTCGCAGATGAGATACGCTCGAACCAGTATCTGATTCGCGCTCGTCGCATCGGCTAACCATCTTCCTCACAGAAAGAACGCTCAATGGCTCGCACGTCCCTGTCAGGTTTTCCCGAATGGCTCCCGGAGGGCCGCATCATTGAGATGCACGTCCTCGACGAGCTGCGGCGCGTGTTTGAATTGCATGGGTTCGCGGGCATTGAAACCCGTGCGGTGGAGACCCTCGAGCAGTTGGAAGCAAAGGGCGAGACCTCCAAGGAGATCTACGTGCTTGACCGCCTGCAGGCCCTGAAGGCTGCGGCGGCGGGCGGGCGCGCTCCCAAGGACAAGGGAATGGGTCTGCACTTCGACCTGACCGTGCCCTTCGCGCGCTACGTGGTGGAGAACGCGAACGAGCTGGATTTCCCGTTCAAGCGTTACCAGATCCAGAAGGTGTGGCGAGGCGAGCGTCCACAGGACGGTCGCTTCCGTGAATTCACGCAGGCGGACATCGATGTCGTGGGTAACGGCGAGCTCCCGTTCCATTTCGAGGTCGACCTGCCGCTGGTGATGGCGCAGGCTCTGAACAACCTGCCGATCCCGCGCGTGCGCGTGCTCGTCAACAACCGCAAGGTTGTCCAGGGCGTGTGCGAGTCCCTCGGGGTCACGGACGTGGAGGCTGCCCTGCGTGGCCTCGACAAGATCGACAAGATCGGCCCGGAGGGTGTTGCCGCCGAGCTTGCTCAGTCCGGCATTGACGGTGACCGGGCGTCCGTCCTGCTCCAGATGGCGCAGATCCGCACGTCCGACTCTTCCGAGGTACACGCGCGTCTGGCCGAGCTCGGTGTGGGCGGCGAACTGCTGGATGAGGGCCTGAAGGAGCTGACCGAGCTCCTCGATACCGCGAACAAGCGGATGCCGGGTGCGGTGGTCGCGGACCTCAAGATCGCTCGTGGCCTCGACTACTACACGGGCAGCGTGTACGAGTCGGAGATCGAAGGTTATGAGGACCTCGGCTCGATCTGCTCGGGCGGGCGCTACGACTCCCTGGCGAAGGATGGCAAGCGCACCTACCCGGGTGTCGGCCTATCGATTGGCGTCTCACGCCTCGTGTCGCGGATGATTTCCGCGCCAATGGTGACGGCCTCGCGCAAGGTGCCCACGGCGGTCGTGGTCGCGGTCATCGCGGAGGAACAGCGTGAGCGCTCGGAGACGATTGCCGCTGTGCTGCGTTCGCGCGGTATCTCGACGGATGTTGCTCCCAGTGCCGCGAAGTTCGGCAAACAGATCAAGTTCGCCGATAAGCGCGGAATCCCCTTCGTCTGGTTCCCGGGCGAGGAGGGGAGCGCGGATACGGTGAAGGATATCCGCAGCGGTGAGCAGGTGGACGCTGACCCGCACACGTGGGTCCTGCCCGAGGTCGACGCGGTTCCCACTATCGAGAAGGTGATGGACTGAGTGTCCCTCACGGCGGTTGAAGCAGCTCGCTCGCTGGCACAAGCCCTCGAGGAAACGCTCCAGGCCATTCCGGACGGGAGTCGTGGTGACCGGAGCGTGCGCTGTGGCGCCTGCAGGACGTCGTGTTGCCGCGCCTCGAGGATGCGGATGCGCCCGTGCTGGTGGTCGTCGGCGGCTCGACGGGGTCGTGTAAGTCGACGCTCGTCAATTCGTTGCTTGGTCGAAATGTGAGCCGGGTGGGCGCGGTGCGTCCGACGACTCGCCGCCCCGTGTTGGTGTGCTCGCCGCAGGCACGCGAGTGGTTCATGTCGGACCGAGTGCTGCCGCGCCTGGCGAAGAGCGAGGCCGCGGGCGGGGACAGCCTCGACGCGATGACGATCGCGGTGGAGGAGACGCTGTGCCCGCCGTGGGTATTGTGGACGCCCCGGACATCGATTCCGTCGAGGATGGAAACCGTCGCCTGGCTGCGGAGCTACTCGATGGTGCAGACCTGTGGGTGTTCGTCACGACTGCGGCCCGTTACGCCGATGCGGTGGCGTGGAAGCGCCTGGAGGAAGCAGCGAGCCGTGGACTGCGTGTCGCTATCGTGCTCAACCGTGTCCCCGCTGGAGCAACGCAGGAGATTCGCGAGGATTTGGCCGCGTTGGCCCAGCGGCGAGGCCTGGGCGAGGTGGCGATTCTGA
>CABKMD010000068.1 GCA_902373435.1 uncultured Actinomyces sp. | reverse complement strand
GAGCCGCACCGCGACCCACCCAAGCCGGCACCGCCGGAGTCTCACAAAAGGAGAAATGTTATGGCAACCAAGACCTACGAAGAGCGCCTCGCCGACATGAAGGCCGCCCGCGAAGAGCGCGGCGACAAGGATGGCCTCTACCACGCGAACATTAACGTTCTCGAGGAGTCCACGCTGAAGGACGCTATGGAGCACCCCGAGAAGTACCCGAACCTGACCGTTCGCGTTTCCGGCTACGCCGTTAACTTCGTCAAGCTCACCCGTGAGCAGCAGCTGGACGTTCTGTCCCGCACCTTCCACCACTCGGCCTGATAGCTGATTGGAGTGGGGCGTCGGGCAACGCTCGGCGCCCCACTACTATGTCTGCCTTCGTCGGCGCGAACCGCTGACGTTCCACGGCCTCGTTCCCATCACGGCCGCTGCTCCCACTCAACCGCGAAGAAGGAATCATGTCGCAGTCCCTCGCTCTCCCCACGTTCCGTGAGCAGGATTTCCAAGCTCCCCAATCCCGTACCGTCGGTGCTGGCGTCGAAGGTCTCGAGGAGATCACGGACCTGGAGCGCTCCGAGCGCCTGCGCCGCATGCGTGAGGGCACGCTGGGTTCCATTCACTCCTGGGAGCTCGTCACAGCCGTTGACGGCCCCGGCACTCGCATGACGGTCTTCCTCAACGGCTGCCCGCTGCGCTGCCTCTACTGTCACAACCCTGACACGTTCCTCATGAAGGACGGCGCTCCCGTGTCCGACACGGAGCTGCTCTCGCGCATTGCCCGGTACCGCCGCATTTTCCGCACGACGAAGGGCGGTATCACACTGTCCGGTGGCGAGGTCCTCATGCAGCCACAGTTCGCCAAGCGCATCCTCATGGGTGCCAAGGAAATGGGCGTACACACCTGCATCGACACCTCCGGTTTCCTGGGTGCGAACTGCGACGACGAGATGCTCGATGCCATTGACTTGGTGCTCCTGGATGTCAAGAGCGGTAACGAGGAGACCTACAAGATGGTGACTGGCCGTTCCCTGGCACCCACGATTGAGTTCGGCGACCGTATCGCGGCTCGCGGCGGCGCCACCCGCATGTGGATCCGCTTCGTGCTGGTTCCGGGCCTGACCGACGACCCCGAGAACGTCCGCCAGGTCGGCGAGATCGTCTCGCGTTGGAAGGACGTCATCGATCGCATTGAGGTCCTCCCCTTCCACCAGCTGGGCAAGGACAAGTGGCACTCGCTGGGCCTGGAATACCACCTGGAGGACACGAAGGCCCCCACGCCCGAGGCCACCGAAGAGGTCCGCAACTACTTCCGTTCGCTGGGCTTCCGGGTCCACTGACGCGAACGCACCGGGGCCCCGGGAGGAGGCGGCTTAGGCCCGCTCCCCCGGGGTCCACGTGTGTCCGCAGCCGCCCCACCCGCGCTCGACGATGGCCTGGCGGGCCTGCGCTGCGTAGGGCTCGGCAAGGCGGTCAACGTAGAGGGTGCCCTGCAGGTGGTCGTATTCGTGCTGAAAGATGCGCGCGAGCCAGCCTCGGGAGCTCACTTCGATGGCGTTGCCGTCCAGGTCGTAGCCGCGCAGGACTGCGCCGAGCGCGCGGCGCAGCGGGTAGCCGTAGCCGGGGACGGACAGGCAGCCCTCGGACTCGCGCACCATGTCGGGTTTGGCGGGCAGGATGGCTCCCGCCCCCTCGGTGTCCCACACGAGGTCAAGCGTGGGGTTGATGACGACGCCGCTCAGGGCCGTATTGAAGCTGCGCGCGGGTCCCTCATCGAGCTGGAGGACGTCGCGGTAGTGGGAGTCGAAGGAGCCAGCACCGCCGTACCTCCACACGAAGACCTGGGCGCCGACGCCCACCTGGGGCGCGGCGAGGCCGACGCCGGGTGCGGCGTGCATTGTGTCGATCATGTCGGCGACGAGGTCGCGCAGCTCCGAATCGAACTCCTCGATCGGGGCTGCGACCCGGTGCAGGACCGCCTCGCCGGTGATGCAGATCGGCAGGATGCTCATACGCGATCTCCTGTGCGTGTGATGACTCCGACACCCGCCGCTTCAATCACACGCGGCGTGGTGGGGTCTAGGTCTTTGACGACGCGGGCGGGGTTGCCGACCGCGATACAGTTGGCGGGGATATAGCGGGTGACGACGGCGCCCGCACCGATGATCGAGTTTTCACCGATGGTGACGCCCGGGCACACGACGACGGAGCCACCCAGCCACACGTTGTCCTCGATGGTGATTGGGGCGCAGGACTCCCATTTCGCTCGACGAGGCCCGGGCTCGGTCGGGTGGATCGCCGTGTAGAGCGAGCAGTTGGGGCCGATGAGGACGTCGGCGCCGATGACGACCGGGGCGACGTCGAGCACGGTCAGGCCGTAGTTGACCCAGGAGCCGTTGCCGATGGTGATGTTGTGCCCGTAGTCGACGCGCAGCGGCGGTCGAATGTCGACGTCCTCCCCCACCTGGCCGAGAACCTGGGTAAGCAGGTAGGCGGCGATCTCCGGATCGGTGGGGTGCGCCTGCTCGTAGAGACTCAGGAGGCGAACAGCGCGCTTCGTGAATGTCGCGAGTTCATCGTCCGCGATGTAGTAGCTGCCGTCATGCATGCGCTGCGCGGAGGTACGCTCGTCGTCGCGGAATCGGGGGTCGTCGAAATTCGTTCCCGGGGAGATGGTCATGCGACCAGCGTAGTCGAGGCCCTCTCAAGGCGGGGGGCGCGGCGCGCGTCCAGGTGGCCGAGGAGAGCGTTCAGCTGGGAGATGTCGGCTGCGGGGTCCTCGGGGTGCCACTGCACGCCGATCACGGGAGCGTCGACCGATTCGATGGCCTCGATCGTGCCGTCGGGGGCCTGCGCGCTGACCTGGAGGATGGGTGCGAGGCGCGCAACGCGCTGGTGGTGCGCCGACGAAATGATCAGCTCTGAGTTGGTGAGGACGGGCGCGAGTGCGCGCTCGAGGTTCGTTCCCTCGCCGACGCGGACGCTGTGGCGAATGAAGCGGTGATCGGACAGGATCCGGTTGTTCGTGTGGGTCCCGTCCGCGCCCTCAATGTGCTGCTCGAGGGTGCCGCCGAGCGCGGTGTTGATGATCTGCATGCCTCGGCAGATGCCCAGCAGAGGCGTACCGGTGCGCACGGCGTAGTTGACGAGGGCGATCTGCCCGCGGTCGGCGCGGTACCAGTGGCGTCCCTCGGCCTCGTAGCCCTGGGTCGCGCCGTACAGGCTCGGGTGGACGTCCTCGCCGCCCATGATGATGATCGCGTCGGCGTGCTGAGCACGCAGGACGGCGCCCTCGGCACCATCTTCCTGCGCGTACTCGCGGATGACGTTCCAGGTAGGCAGCGCGGCCTCAAGAAGACGATCCCACAGACGCATGCAGATGTTGTTGTATGCCTCGTCCCCCGGGCGTGCCGGCAGGACGTTGGAAATCAACAACGTCGGCTTCGTGTGGTTCGTCATGGTTTCTATCATTGCAGTCTCGCGACCGCCTCGCCGGGTGCGTTCACGGGGTGGCCAATTGTGACGGTTTGTGTCCACCCTGCGTACGACGGGAGAGTATCCCTCCCCCACGCACGACGAGGCCGGGGCGGATCCGCGCGTTTACGGCCCTAGCCCCGGCCTCGTTTGTCGATGGTCAGTTCTCGGACACGAAGCGGTCCACGCGCTTGAGCAGCTCGGCCTTCTCATCGTCCGAGATCCAGGCGATCTCGATGGAGTTGCGAGCGATGCGCTCCAGGTCCGCACGGCCCAGATCGAAACGCTCGGCGAGCGCCAGGTAGTTGTCGCCGACATATCCGCCGAAATAGGCGGGGTCGTCGGAGTTGACGCTCACCTTGACGCCCGCGGCGGTCAACTCGACGATCTCCTTGCCCTTCATTTCCTCAGTGACGAAAGAGTTCGACAGGGGACACGAAGTCAGACCGATGCCATGGTCACGGGCGTAGGCAACCAGCTCGGGGTCCTCGACGATGTTCGTGCCGTGGTCGAGGCGCTCGGTGCCCAGCTCGGTCAGGGCCGCGCGGATGTGGTCGATCGAGCCGACCTGGTCGATATCGCAGTGCATCGTCACGTGCAGGCCGGCCTCGCTGGCCAAGGCAAAGACCTCGGCGAACTTCGTAGGCGGGTTGTCACGCTCATCGGAATCAAGCCCGACGCCGATGAACATGTCCTTGTAGGGCAGGGCCGCCTGGAGCGTCTCGAGCGCGGACTGCGCACTCATGTCACGCAGGAAGCACAGGATGAGGTCGGCGGACAGGCCAGTCTCGCGGGCCTCGACGACGGCGCGGTGATAGCCGCGGATGACCGTCTCGATGGCGATGCCGCGCGAGGTGTGGGCCTGCGGGTCGAAGAAACACTCGGCGCGCACGACACCGTTGGCGCGTGCGCGCTCGAAGTAGGCGGCGGCCAGGTCGTGGAAGTCGTCCTCGTCCTGGAGGACGTCCATGGCCGGATAGTAGACGGCCAGGAAGGACGTGAGGTCGTTGAACTGGTAGGTCGCTTGGACCTCCTCGACCGTGGACTGGCCGATGTCGACGCCGTTCTTGCGGGCGAGGGCCAGCTTGAGGTCGGGCTCAAGGGTGCCTTCCAGGTGCAGGTGCAGCTCGGCCTTGGGCAGTCCGAAGGCGAAGTCGCGGGTTATGTCAGTGCTCATGTATCCTCCACAGGTAACGGGGGCGGGTGTCGCGGAACCATTGTCCCACGTCACCCGCCCCGCGCTGAAGGAGGTCACATGCCGAACGGTCCGCCGAGGCGGTCGTCGTTCAGTGGGGCAGACCGACCGTCTCAGGCCAGCGCGCCCATCGGGTCCCACGCCGGCAGGTGCAGCGGCTCCTCGGTGATGGCCGCGCGCAGGTCGGCGGGCAAGTCGTCCACGTGCACGGCAACCTCAAACACGTTGGCGTCGAACCATGCGGCGTCCATCGTGAAGAAGCCCTTGTCGCCGCGTTCTTCACCCCAGGAGTTCTCCACGCGGAAGCGGCGGGCGTTGCCCTCCTCGTCGATGTCGACGCCGGTGAAGAGCATCGCGTGGTTCATCGCGGACTCACCGGTGTTGACGCGCTGCTCCTTCGAAGTGGAGAAGTCCACGCCGAAGAGGTTGTCGAAGTCGTAGAGGCCGTCGACGAACAGGCCGGAGGCCCGGTCGGACTGCTGGCCGCAGTCGGCGCCGAACCAGACGGCGCGCCCCGAGGTCAGGATGGAAGCCGTGATCTCGCGGATCTGCTCGACGGGGGTGTTCACGTAGAGGATCGGGCGACCGCCCACGACGTTGCCCATGTGGTCGACCGTCAGGGTGTGGCCCTTGGGGTGCTCGGCACGCGGGTCATCGACGAGGCACACGTACTGCGTGAGGTCCACGTCCACGTAGCGGGAGTAGAACTCGCGCGGGGTGAGCACGCCGTCGCGATGGAACTCGCCCGAGTCGTCGTGCCACTCCCACTCGAAGGAGACCGGGGGCTCACCCAGGCAGATGACGAGGATGCGCCACACGTCAGCCAGCGCGGCCTCCTTGACCTCGAGGATCTCCTCCTCGGAGGCACCGGCCTCGACGAGAGAGCGCAGCTCGAGGGCGGTGCGACGCAGGAGGACCTTGAGGCGGCCGTTCATGGGGGCAGTGTGGCCGGAGGACTCGGTCTCGGGCATCGCAACCTTGGGGACGAGGCCATGCTTGAGGTACAGGGACACCGCCATGTCCCACTGGCCGCCGTCGGAGAGGACGTCGCCGAGCAGGAACTGCAGGAGTCGGCCGTCGATTTCCTCGGTCTTCGCGGTGGCGATGACGTCGGTGAGGAAGAAGTTGGCGCGCTCGAACTTGTCCCAGAAGAGCACGTAGTTCTGCGAGAACTCGAAGTCCTTGAGGCCCATGCGGGTGCGTGCGGTCGAGCGCAGCAGGTTCAGAGAGGAGAAGAGCCAGCAGCGACCCGACTTCTTCTGTGACGTCACCTTCCAGTCGTCCACCTTGTGGGACACGACCGTGGGGGTGGAGACCACCTTGGAGCGGTCGAAGGCGACCGGCTCGACGCCAGCGTGGGAGACGGCGTTGCGTGCGACCGAGCGAGCGGAGTCTGAGGATGCGTGCAGGGATGCGACAAATTCGTCGGTGATATCGTGTGCCATGGGCCGAGGCGTTCCTTTCAATCGCGAGTCATTCCCTATAAGAGTACGCCCTCACCATGACCCAGATGACTCAACTCCGTCTAGCATGAGTGGTATCCATGTTCAGTGAATGCGAAGGAGCATCAATGTTGGATCGTGGCGCATCGGGGCGCGAGATCGTTCTGCAGGCCGGGGACTACGAGGCACGGATCGTCACGGTCGGCGCCGGATTGGCTGGCCTGCGCTACCGCGGGCATGAACTCGTGGTCCCCCATGGCGTGAATGAGTGTCCTCCGGGCTATCTCGGCAAGGTGCTCATGCCGTGGCCGAACCGCGTCGCAGGCGGCTCCTACTCGTGGGGAGGCGCGTCCTACGACCTCCCCGTCGATGAACCCGCATTCGGGACGTCCCTGCACGGCTTCGTCGCCTTCCAGGAGTGGGACATTGTCGAGGCCGATTCCTCCTCGGTCCTCCTGCACACCCTCATCGCTGCGCGCTATTCCTATCCGTGGACGCTTCTTGCATCCGCACGCTACAGCCTGGAAGCGGACGCGGGCCTGACCATCGAGCTGTCCGCGACGAACATCGGCGAGGGCGCCGCCCCCTACGGCGTCGGTTTCCATCCCTACCTGGCCGTCGACGATACGCGGGCGGACGATCTGGAGTTGGAGAACCCCGCGTCGATCATCTACGAGGCCGACGCGTCCATGATCCCGGTCGCCTCCCACGATGTGGTGGACTTCGGGTTGGACTTCCGTTCCCCCGCCGTCATCGGCACCACCCAACTGGACCACGCCTGTGCGGGCCTTCCCGAGGGTACCTGGGCCGTGACGCTGCGCAACCCGGCCTCCGGCGTGGGCGTATCCCTGTCCTCGGACGCGCGCTGGCTGCAGGTTTACTCGGCCGACTACATCGGCCGCGTGGGCGTGGCCGTCGAACCGATGAGCTGCCCGCCCAACGCCTTCAACTCGGGCACGGACGTCGTCGCGCTGGGCGCGGGACAGACCCACACACTCAGCGCACGGATCGCCGGCTTCGACAGCTGACAGACCCTAATATTTCCCCGCGGCGGCGCGGATCAGCGTCAGAGCAACCGCGCCGGCGGTGGAGGAACGCAGGACGTTGTCTCCCAGCCCGATCGTGCGGGCACCAGCGTCCACCAGCTGCGCGGTTTCCTCGGGTCCGATGCCGCCCTCGGGCCCTACGATGAGCGCGATCCGCGCGGGCAGGGCACCCTCCTCACTGGACTCCTGGATGCGGGCCAGGGCGGCTCCGAGCGACTCCGTGGCCTCCTCGTGGCAAACGAAGGCCACCCCGGCCTCGCCTCTCAGGGAGGCGACCCAGGAGGCGAGCTCGCGGCTGTCCATGACGTCCTCGACGACCGGGACGTAGGCGCGGCGGGACTGCTTGGCGGCCGCCCGAGCCACGCCCTCCCACTTCGCGCGCCCCTTCTCGGCCTTCGGGCCTTTCCACTGGACGATGGCACGCTGGGAGGCCCACGGGATCACCCTGTCGATGCCGATCTCCGTGCAGATCTCGACGGCGGCCTCGTCGCGCCCACCCTTGGCGAGCGCCTGAACAAGGATGACCTCGGGGCTCGGGGCGTCCTCAAACGCGAGCTCGCGCACGACAAGGGACAGCGAGGCCTTGTCGCTGCCACTCACCTCGCACGTCGCGCGCGCTCCGCCGCCGTCGACGACGTCGACCCACTCCCCCACCCCGATGCGGCGCACCGAGGCTGCGTGACGCCCTTCGCCTCCACCAAGCGTCGCGCTATCCCCCACGGACAGGGATTCAATGGCCGGGGTCAGGTCCGAGCCGAGGAAAACGGGCAACGTCACGGTGCATCAACCCATGAAAGTGTCGCGGAGCTTATCAAAGAACGAGGCCTGCTGACGATGGGGCTCCACGCGCACCTCGCCGCGGACCTTCGCCAGCTCCTCGAGCAGCTCGCGCGACTTGTCGTCGAGCTTCTTGGGAATCTGAACGTCCACGTGCACGTGCATCGAGCCGCGGCCCGACCGCTGCAGGTGACCGACGCCCAAGCCCTCCAGGACGATGTCGTCATTGGGCTGGCTGCCCGGGTTGATCGTCACGTTCTTCTTACCGTCGAGGGTCTCCAGCTCAAACTCGGTGCCCAGCGCCGCCGTCGTCATCGGGATCGTAATCCACGTGTGCAGGTCGTCGCCTCGACGATCGAACACGGGGTGCTTCTTTTCGTGAATCAACAGATACAGGTCGCCGTTCGGTCCGCCGCCGGGGCCAACCTCGGCCTCGCCGCTGACTCGGATCTGGGTGCCTTCGGAGGCGCCCGCCGGGATGTTGATGTTGAGGGTGCGGCGCGTACGCACACGACCCGCTCCCGAGCACTCGGCGCACGGGGTCGCAATCGTGTTGCCGTATCCCTGACACGACGGGCAGGGAGCCTGCGTCTGCATACGGCCGAAGAGCGAGTTCTGAATCTGGGTGACGAAGCCCGAGCCGTGGCAGGTGGTGCACTGCGTGGGCGACGTACCCGGCTCGCACATCGAGCCGTTGCAGGCGTCGCACAGGACGTAAGTGTCGAAGGAGATTTCCTTGGCGGCACCGAACGCAGCGTCCTCCAGGGTGATGTCGAAGGTCACCTGCCTGTCCTTGCCACGACGCACTCGGGAAGCCGGACCCGCGGCGGACGCGCCGAATCCGCCGCTGAACATAGCCTCGAAGATGTCGGAGAATCCACCGAAGCCGGCACCCGCCCCCGCGCCACCGCCGCGCAGCGCGTCGGGACCGCCGATGTCGTACATCTGGCGCTTCTCGGGATCCGAGAGCGTCTCGTAGGCAACGGAGAGCTCCTTGAAGGCTTCCTCGGAGTCGGCTCCCGCGTAGTCGGGGTGGAGCTTACGCGCGAGCTTGCGGTATGCCTTCTTAATCTCGTCCTGGCTGGCGTCACGGGCGACACCGAGAACCTCGTAGTAGTCTCTCACGGCTGCTCTTTCTTCTCGTGGGGGATGTTCATCAACGTCTGTGGGGCAATTTATTCACTGTGCTGGGCGGCGAGGTATCGCGACAGGTAGGCGGCGACTGCTCGCACGGAGCTCATGGTTCGCGCGTAGTCCATGCGCATGGGGCCAACGATGCCAAGGTGCGCCGGTCCAACGGAGTCGTCGGTGCCGACACCGTACGTGCCCGTCACGACGGCGGCTTCCGCCAGACCGTCGTGGGGGTTCTCGGCACCGATGCTCACGTGAACGTCGTCGCCCGGGTCAGTCTCGGCGAACAGACGCATGAGGACGACCTGCTCCTCGAGGGCGTCCAGGACCGGGGCGATGTCACGGAAGTCAAGAGCACCACGGGCAAGGTTCGCGGCACCCGCGACAACGATCTTCGACTCGCTCTGGCCGCTCAAGACGTCCGTCAGAGCCGCTCCGATCGCGGCGACCGTTCCCACCAGCTCGGGCCGGGCCGAGGCCACGGCTTCGTCGACGTAGGACTGCGCGGTTCCAGAGGTCGCGCCGTCGCAGTGGTGGCGCAGGTGCTCGCGCACCTCGCCCAGCTGAGCGTCGTCGAGGGGCGCATGAAGGGTGAGACTACGTTCCCCGACCTCGCCGTCCGTGGTGATGACCACGACGAGGACTCGGCCGGGGGCCAAAGCGACGACCTCGAGGTGCTTGAGGACGCGCACGCGCGCCCCCGGGTACTGTACGAGGGCAACCTGGTGCGTCACCTGGGCGAGAAGACGAACGGATCGCTCCACGACGTCGTCGATATCAACGGACTCAGCCAAGAAGGTCTCGAGGGCGTGGCGCTCAGGCCCACTCATCGGCTTGAGTTCGGCGAGACGATCGACGAACACGCGGTAGCCGCGGTCGGTCGGCACGCGCCCGGCCGAGGTGTGGGGCTGATAGATGAGGCCGGCTTCCTCCAGCACCGCCATGTCGTTGCGGATGGTCGCGGATGACACGCCGAGCCCTCCGGCGGCGATGGCCTTAGAGCCAACGGGTTCGCGGGTGGCCACGTACTGGGTGACGATGGCGCGCAGGACGTCGAGCCTGCGGTTCTGTGCGCTGTTACGCGTCATGCCATCTCCTCCCGTTCTGGCACTCCTACTTCCTGAGTGCCAATGCTACTCCTCGCAGCCAATCGGGGGCGACATGAGGGCCGAGCCAGGTGTGTGCCCAGCGCGAACCTCACACTCGGGCAACGCGAGTCATTGCGCCCAGGGCACGGTCACGAAGTCGATGAGCTCTTCGACCCTCCCGAGCAACGCCGGCTCAAGGTCACGGTAGGTGCGCACGGTGGACAGGATCCGCTTCCACCCCATGGCGATGTCACGCTGATCGGCGTGCGGCCAGCCGAGGGCTTCGAGGGTTCCATGCTTAATATCGATGCCGCGCGGCACGTCGGGCCAGCGCTCGAGGCCGACTCGGGCGGGTTTCACCGCCTGCCAGATGTCGACGAACGGGTGACCGAGGACGAGGACCGCGCCCGGCCAGCGCGCCGATACGGCCTCGGCGATGCGAGACTCCTTGGACCCGGGGACCATGTGGTCGACAAGGATGCCCGCGCGCGCGGTGTCCCTCGGGTCGAAAACCTCCAGGATCGCCTCCAGGTTGTCGACGCCTTCGAGGAGCTGCACGGCAATCCCGGCCTCGGCCAAGTCCTCGCCCCAGACGTGTTGGACGAGCTCCGCGTCGTGGCGCCCCTCGACCCAGATGCGCGAGCGCTTGGCGACTTTTGGCCCGCTCGACGCGGGAGCGAACGATCCGGAATTCGTGATGCGCCGCCCCGACGCGCTCACCTGAGTCCCCGGCGAGGGCTGGGCGGGAGCCGGGCGCGGAGGCAGCGCCTCGATGGGGCGGCCCTCGAGCCAGAAGCCGGGGCCGAGGGGGAAGGAGCGACGCACGCCCCGACGATCCTCGAGTTCGACGAGATGGATACCGCCGGATTTCTCCACGCGCGTCACTGCACCAACCCAGCCCGAGGCCACGTCTTCGAGGACCATGCCGATCTCAACGTGGACGGCCTGCGAACGCGGGTGCCGCGCTCCCGGCCCGTCGCGATGCGGGTCGTGGGCGAAAATGTTGCGGCCGTAGGGGGCTGAGCTATTCACCCGCCATACTCTAGCCTTACGAATTTAAGTGCAGACTCACGACACGAATGAACATCGACACGAGCGCTGCCAGGATCCACGAGGAAACCGAGCCGATGAGGAATTCCTCTGCCTTCTCGCCCGTCGAATCCTGCGAAATCTCAGGAAATCGAATGACTCCCTTGGCCGCGACAACTGCCGCGATCGCGACCTCCGCATCGGCACCAGCCAAGACGATGATGAGCAGACGTTCGAGCGGACCGATCCAGCGTCCACCACGCAGAGCCGTCACTTCCTCCTCGTCCGCCTGCACCCCCAAGACGGGCAGCGCACCGGAAATAACCTCGGGCTCCGCGGCCTCATCCGCGCCACCATCAGCATGCTCCTCGTCAGCCACCGGCATCGCCGGCAGAACGGGGGCATTAATCCACCCGGGAACAGGAGTGGAGGCGCGGCCGCGCGCGCACTGTAGGATCGCAGTGATCAGGTGATTGACAGGACCTGTGACGAGGAACAGCACCGCGATGATCAGGTCGATGGAGCGCCCCGAACGCAGCGACAACAGGGGAAAGTTCAACGGATCCAGGCTCAGCAGCGCGACAAAGCCGACGGACGCCAACGCCCAGCGAGCGAGAACTCCGCGTGCCGACGGATCGACGAGGTCCCAAGCGAACCACACGACCGCGAGAGTCGCGCCGATTGTGTTCGCAACGGCGCTCACTCACAGGATGAACCAGGAGTAACAGATCACTGCCAGGAGCAGCGTCAGAAAGAGCGACAGGCGCCGCTACCAGCGACGCAGGTCAGAGGTAAGAAGAACGGTCAGCTC
>CABKMD010000067.1 GCA_902373435.1 uncultured Actinomyces sp. | reverse complement strand
AGTAAACTCAATATTTGCGAGTAAGCAGGCATCAACACCCACATCTTGCGCCCATCAGCCGCACACATGGCTGAAACCGTCAGCTTTTTTAGTAAAGTCTTTACCTTTCGTTGACTGAGGGGTTATACTCAGTTGCACCGGCGCGGCCTCGCCGCGTCCACGGACATCCCTCAACGCTAGGAACAACGATGAATGGAACCCTGCGCCCGGCCTTTGACCTCGCCGGCACCCTGGATACGATCTCGGGCTTTATGTATACGTACTTACTCGTCGCCCTTCTGATTGGCGTCGGCCTGTACTTCTTCATCCGCACGCGCGCTCTTCCGCTGCGACTGTTCAAGGAAGCGCTTCGCGTCGTGGCTGAGCCTCCCCACGAGGAAGGCGAGGTCTCCTCGTTCCGCGCTCTGATGGTTTCCACGGCCTCGCGAGTCGGCGTCGGTAACATCGCTGGTGTGGCGACAGCCGTGACGCTCGGCGGCGCCGGCTCCGTGTTCTGGATGTGGGTCATTGCGACGCTCGGTGGCGCCTCTGCCTTCATCGAGTCGACGCTCGCGCAGATCTATAGGAAGCAGGGGCCCCACCACTCCTACGGTGGTCCGGCCTACTACATTCAGACGGCCCTCAAGCAGAACTGGCTCGCCACGCTTTTCGCGTCGGTGCTCATTCTGACCTACATGGGCGGCTTCAATCTGCTCGCATCCTTCAACGTTGCTGATGCTTTCACCGAGTACAGCTGGGCGAACGAGTGGACGCCGTGGATGGTTGGCTGCATTCTCGCGGTACTGATGGCCGGTTCCATTTTCGGTGGCACCCGTCGCCTGACCGACGTGACCGGAGTGCTCGTGCCGATCATGGCGATTATCTACCTGGGCGTCGGTCTCGTCGTTATCGCACTCAACTACCAGAACATCCCCACGATGTTCTCCGCGATCTTCGCCGGCGCTTTCGACTTCCAGGCTATCTTCGGTGGTTTCGCCGGCTCGGCGATGATGTACGGCATCAAGCGTGGCCTCTACTCGAACGAGGCCGGTGTCGGTTCGGCTCCTAACGCCGCGGCCTCTGCATCGGTGTCTCACCCCGTCAAGCAGGGCCTCGTCCAGATGCTCTCCGTCTTCATCGACACCATGGTGATCTGTACGCTCACCGCGTTCGTGGTCCTGTCCTCGGGCGTCGGCGAGGACGGTGGCGTGACGGGCGCTCCCCTCGTGAAGGACGCGATGGCCACGGTGCTCGGCCAGCCGGTCGCGCAGGTCTTCATCTCGGTCGCGCTGTTCCTCTTCGCGTTCACGACGCTGGTCGGCAACTTCTACTACGCTGAGGTCAACTTCCGCTTCCTCATGCGTAACAAGCACATGAAGCACTGGATGCTGTCAATCTTCCGGGCCGTGGCCGCACTGCTCGTCTTCGCGGGCGCCCTGCTCAAGTTCGAGGTCGCGTGGAACCTCGGCGACATCCTGATGGGCCTCATGGCGCTCATCAACCTGCCCGTTATCGTCATCCTTGGCAACCAGGCCATCCGCTGCGCGAACGACTACGTCGCCCAGCGCAAGGCCGGCCTCGAGCCGCACTTCCAGGCCTCCTCGATCGGCCTGAACCCCGACGAGCTGGACTTCTGGAAGGACGACGCCCCCGTCGCCGCCGAGAAAACCAACGCGTAAGGGTCCTCTCCCCCAACAAACCTGCCCCGGCTTCGTCCATCGACGAGGCCGGGGCTTCGTTATGCGCGACGGCGGGGCGATCGGAGACTACGCCGGCGCGTGAGCGAAGCGCGCTCGGATCTGCACTACCCCGGTGTACCCGCACGCGGACAGGGCGCGAGCCACCGCGTCGGCAGCCCACCCGAGCATCTCAGGGCCCCCGTGCGGGGCGCGCAGAACGGCAGTCACTCCGGTGCCGGAGGCCATGGAGGACTCCACAGAGAGCCCCATCTGCACCCACGAGGCCACAGCCTCGTCGACGCCCAAGCAGGACATAACCTGTCCCTCATATCGCACGCCCGCCTCGACGTAGATGAGCGGACCAGGGGCAACCAGGGACAAATCCAGCGCGCCAATGGGCAGGCTGCCGTCTTCCCACGGTTTGTTTGCGGTGGAGCGGGCGTAGCCCGGCAGCAGCTCACACTCGAAGACGCATTCGTCGACGCGCACATCGGCGACGAGCTCGAGGGTGGCCACGGAGGCAATCACAGATGCCACGAAGTGGATGCGCCTGCCCACGTCACCGAGCCACGTGTCGACAATCGCGTGGCACATCGCCGGGGTGGCGACCGCCGGGGAGAGCTGCCCTGCCGCGCGGGACTCCCCCGGCCCGTCCGCTCCCCCACGCCGGGGTGGCGCGTGGACGTCGCCCACGAAAAAGTCGAAAGCGTAGAGTCCATGATGGGTGCGATCATCGTCGAAGTCGGCGAATCCCAGCCCCGTACCAACGAGCACGGACAGAAAGGCGTCGTAGAGGCACTCCGTGTCCTGCGCAAAGAGGTCCGCCGCGTGCGGCGTGCGCGGGTCCAGCTGGCCGACCAGCCACGCCTGCAACGCCACGTAGCCTTCGTCTACCACGGGTAGCAATCGAGCGTCACCTCTTTCCATTCGGACTTGACCGAATAACCATTAAGGTCGGACCCCACCCACACCTCAGCCTGATTGGTCCAGGTCGTCTTGGCGTTGCTTTTGCATGGAACATGAACTGCTGTTCGATTGGCGCGCCCCTTTTTACCCCAGTGTTTCTCCCAGCCAGAGTCTCCGACCTTCCACCAGATCCCACCCCACTTCGCCCACAGATGGTTCTTCACCCAGCGCTTCTGCATACCGCATTCAGCATTAGATGATGTCCACCACCCGTGCCCGGACGCATCTCCCTTCGAAGGATGCGCCCTGTCAGCGCGCGGCGTATAGATTCCAGCCTGTGCCGAGTCAGCACCACAAACGACCTGTTCCCCTTCCTCTGAAGCATACGAAGGTGTGATGACAATCATAGTGATTGACGCAACACAAAGACCAGTTAGAAAAACTGACAAAACACCTCTACCGGAAAAATGACACTCACGGCAGCCTCCTCATTGAAGCGATTCATCTAAGTGGATCTCTGATGTTATCCCGGCATGGTGGATGGTGTCAACATAAAGACTCGCAGCATTGCCCCATAAGACGAGCCCCGGCCTCGTCCGGTGACAGACGAGGTCGGGGCGACGGCCTAGGCGCAGCGCTCAGCGGGTGGCGAGCAGCGCCTCCTCGGCCTCCTTGGTCCACAGGCCGGCGGCGTCGAGCTTCGCGGCGACGGTCGGCAGTTTCTCGGCGAGCTCGGACACGGGGGTCAGGCCCAGGTCGTGCATCATCGGGAAGACCATGATCTTGCCGCCCGAGGTACGGTTCATCACCGCATTGATAGCGTCGCCGAAGCCAGCCATACCCGTGATCGCCCACAGGGAGATCGTGGTGTCGATGATTCCGGCCTCGATCTTGCGCAGGACCGTGCGCATGTCGGAGACGTCCGAGCCGGAGGTGCCCAGCATGAAGATGCGGCGCTCGATGATGCCCTGCAGGTCGAAGTCGCCAAACGTGCCGGCCGGGATACCCGCAAACGCGTTCAGGATGCCGCCCTCAGCCAACAGGTCGACGGCCTGGGAGACCAGCGCAGGCACGGGCACGAGGCACGTCGCGTAGGTGTAGCCGTACTCCAGGGGCGTCGAGGAGGTGTTGACGATGTCCAGCAGCACGCCGTTCTTCTGCGCAGTCGGGCCAACAACCTTCGTCAGGTTCTCCAGGCGCTCATCCGACAGGTCGGTGCCCACGACGCTGAGGCCGGGAACGCCGGAGGTGACGGCGCGCATCGTGTGCATGACGCCCATCGGGCCGGCGGCGCCGACAAAGACGCAACGGTCGTTCTCGCGCAGATCGCCGTTGGCGGGGATCCACGCGTAGCCCTCGCGCGGGTCCGAGCCGGTCGTGCCACAGAAGCGGATGAAGTCGTAGTGGACGCGGCCGATATCCAGGGACACCTTCCGAGAAATCTTCTCTCCGCCGAGGACGACACACATGGTGCCGCGGGTGCCGATCAGGAGCGCGGCCTTCTCGATGGCGTCGGCGTCCGAGCCGAAGAACACGATGTCGTCGAACTCGCCCAGGGCGTCCTCGATGGCGTCGGCGGCAACGCGCACGACCTCGGCGGGCTTGTGCGCGGCGGTCAGAGCGTCGATATCGCCCTCACCGACGACCAGCAGGCGGCCGCCGTCGGCGACGTGGTTGCGCTCGGCCCACGCGTAGGATCCCTCGACGGTCGCCCAGGGCTCAATGAGGCCAACGGCCGCGGCCGACGGACCCTCCGACACGTGGATAAGGAACTCTTCCCCATCCGGGGACACGACGCAGCGCTCATCGACGACGACGAACTCCTCAAGGGCACCATCGAAGTTGTAGCCGAAGGCACCGTTCGACTTCGCGGTGCGCAGGTGCTTCCAGTCAGCCTGGACCAGCAGACGGTCGCCGACCTTGAAGTGCGTGACCTTCTCGCCGACCTGCACGACGCGCACGACGGGCTCGTGGCCGGGCGTTACGGCCTCCTGGTTCGGGTGGTAGGACGGGATGTCCCCCAGGGCGTCCAGGTCGATACCCGCCACCACGTCCGACTTGCGCGGGTGGCCGTCGAACTGGTGGAGCAGCTTCGTATCAGAGAAGCAAATGCCGCAGGCTTCGACCTCGAGCATGATCTGCGTCGGGCCAACGGGGTCAACGGGCTTCGCCGGGTTAACGACGAACTCTTCCTTGCCGACGATCTGAATCGCGTACTGGGTGGAGGGAATCTGGGTCATGACTGACTCTTTCACTGAAAAAACAACTGGACGTGGGAGGAAAGAACGAGGCCGGGGAACTCCGGAGCAACCCGCTGGGATCCCCGGCCTCGGGGCGATGTCAGGAGAGCATCACCTGGCCGCCCGTGACAGGTACGGCCTGGCCGGTCTCGTATTCCTGCTCAACGATGTAGAAGATCGCGCGCAAAACGTCGATGCCCTGGGCGCCGCGGCGCATGGGGACCTTCGCCTCGTAGAACTCCTTGACGTCGGCAACCGTCTTGGCACCGGGGACCTTGCCGGAGTTCAGGTACTGGACGAAGAGGCCGCGATCCGGGTCGGACCAGAGCGGGCCGTCGTAGAAGTTGCCGGGGCAAATCGCGTTGACCTTCACGCCGTGAGCAACCATCTCGAGGGCGAAGGACTGGACCAAGCCGATGCCGCCGAACTTCGAACCCGCGTAGGCGGCGTTCTTGTTCGAACCGACGAGGCCGGACTTGGAGTTGATCTGGATGATGTCGGTCAGCCACTCGGGGGCGGTCGAGTGCTGGCGGGCCAGGAGCTGGCCCAGGTGCTTGGTGACCAGGAAGAAGGCCACGTAGTTGATGTCCGTGGACAGGCGGAACGCGGAGGCGTCCTGCTCGAGGACGGAGCCGGCGCGCACGATGCCCGCGTTGGAGATGACCAAGTCGAGGCCGCCGGTGACGCGCTCGACCTCGGCGGCCATCGCGGCGACGGATTCCTCGTCGGCGACGTTGACCGTGATCGGGTGGGCGACGCCTTCGCCGCCGAGCTCGGCCGCCTTAGCGGCCGCGCCCTCGCCGTTCAGGTCGGCCACGTACACGAAGCAGCCGGCGTCCACCAGGCCACGCGCGATCTCCGCGCCGAAGCCCTGGGCGCCGCCCGTGACGAGGGCAACGCGGCCGTTGATGGCGCGCTCACCCGTGGCGGTGGCGCGGACCTCGAAGGTCTCCTCGCCGGCGCGCACAACGACGGGAAGCTCCGTCTCCTTCAGGGAGCAGGGGCACACCTCGGTGAGCGGGCCGTCGAAGCTGACGGTCGGCTCGGCCGAGCTGGGGGTTACGATGACCGGGCGGCCGAGGGCCTTGAGGAAAAGCCCGCGTACCTCGGGAGCGTTACTCATGATGTCTCTCTTTCTTGACGGTGATCGTCAGTTCATCGATGTGGCTCGGGCGGCGAGAGCGGCGGCGTCCTCGCCGTCGGCAATCGCGCGACCCAGGGGTGCGTACTGGCTGATGCGCTCGGCGAGGGCCTCGGGGGTCAGGCGACCCGTGCGACCCAGCAGGTGCAGGGAGGGATCCACGGAGGACAGGGCCTCATGCGCGACGAGCGCCCACGTGGCCTCGTTGAGGTCCGCGAACTCGGGGCGACGCAGCTCCTCGCAGGTGAAGCGCTGGCGGGGCTGGTTGATGTCCACGCCCGAGATTTCGAGCATGCCGTGGGCAGCCGCGAGCGCGTGGATGCGCTCAAGCTGCTCGGCGGTGTTGCGCGGGGGCATGTAGGTGACGGCACGCAGGCCGATCGACTCCATGTACTCGAAGAGCTCGTCCAGGAAATCGTCCTCGAACTTCTCGGCCTTCTTGTCACCCGTCGGCGAGGCGGACACGTCTCCCAGGTAGGCGTAGGTGGCGATCGCGCCGACCGAGTCGGCGAACTCGACGACCTCGGCGGCGCTGGGCAGTTCGTCGGTGGGCTGGATGTAGATGCGATCCAGGTAGTTGGCCTTCAGGACGCCCAGCAGGTCGTACATGAGGTGCGGGTTGTCGGCGTCGGACAGGACGCGCGCGAGCGACTCGGGGATCTCGACGCCCATCGAGTCCAGGCCCTGGACCAGGGCGGGGCCGCGACCGAAACCGCGGATCAGGGCGGAGGCCATGGCGGCCAGCAGATGGCGTTCGGTAATCCCGCCGCCATTGGCGTACTGGGAGATGCCGACCATGTCAGCCTGTGGGTCGAAGGGCTCCAGGCCCAGGTCGGTGAGGATCTTGTTGGCTGTCTCGGCCATGGCGAGGGTGCGCGTCAGGCGGGCGGCGCGCTTGGGGGCGAGCCACTCGGCGACCTTCTCGCGGGCCGGCGCGGGCACGCCCTGCACCGTCATGTAGGCGACGCCCACGGAATCGGGGTTGTTGAGCTTGCGCTGCGCGAGCGGCGTGCCCTCGCCGAAGCGGGCGCGGATCTCGAAGCCGGTAACGGAACCCATGCCGAGGACGCGGGTCGCCTCGCTCATCTCAGCGGCGGCACCGATCGAGTCGTGGTCGACCGAGCCGACGACGCGCAGGCCGTTGCGGCGCGCGAGCAGAGCAGCGTGCGTGGGCGTGTAGGGGCTGAACGAGAAGCACGTGTGAATGTGGTTGTTCGACTCGGGCACCCAGCTGGGGAAGTGCTCGTCGGCCACACCGGCGCGCAGCGCCTCGATGCGCTGAGCCGGGGTAGAAGCCGGGTCGTTAGTGATGTCCATGGGTTCTGCCATCTCTTCGTTGGGTGGAGAAAAACGGTGATGAAACAAGTATGTGAGCGAGGCCGGGGCACGGTGAGGAGGAGTGTAGCCCCGGCCTCGCGGGCTCGCGTCAGGGAGTGCGAGCCAAGGACGGGGGCGGGCCGGAAAGGGGAACGGCCCGCCCCCAGCGCCTCAGAGTCCCGCGCGGTTCAGGCGCGCGATCTCGGCCTCGGTCGTGTGCTTCGTGGTGGGCACATGGCCGGGCAGCGGGAGGATGCGCTCGTGAATCGCGTCGAGGATCCAGGAGACCTGCGGGAAGAAGTACGACTCCATCTCGGGTCCGGGAGTGATGCCATTGCGCGAGGCGACGACGGCGATCGGCGCGTCGAGTGCGTCGAAGGCCAGGGTCTGCACGTTGGCGGCGACCGTGTTGAGGAAAGAGCCACGCTCCACGGCGTCCGAGGTGAGGACCAGACGACCGGTCTTCTTCACGGAGGCGATCAGCTTGTCGTAGTTGAGCGGGGCGACGAAGCGCAGGTCGATGACCTCGGCGCTCAGTCCGTACTTCTCAGCCAGGACATCCGCGGCCTCGAGTGCCTTGTACACGGTCGCGCCGTAGGCAGCGATCGTGATATCGGTGCCCTCGCGGCGGATCGCCGGCTCGCCCTCTTCGGTCTCGTAGTAGCCCTCGGGCACGCCGCCAGGCTCGAAGTCCTCGCCCTTGTCGTAGAGCTTCTGGCTCTCGAGGAACACGACCGGGTCAGTGCCGGCGAGCGCCAGGTTGAGCATGCCCTTGGCGTCGGTCGGGGTCGTCGGGAAGTAGACCTTCAGGCCCGGGATGTGAGCGACGAGCGCGCTCCAGTCCTGGGAGTGCTGAGCGCCGTACTTCGAGCCCACGGACACGCGCAGGACGAGAGGCATCTTGAGCAGGCCGGCACTCATCGACTGCCACTTGGCCATCTGGTTGAAGACCTCGTCACCGGCGCGGCCCAGGAAGTCGCAGTACATGAGCTCGACGACCGCGCGGCCACCGGCCATCGCGTAGCCGACACCGGCGCCCACGATCGAGGCCTCGGCGATGGGCGAGTTGAACAGGCGACGGTAAGGCAGAGCCTCGGTCAGGCCACGGTAGACGGCGAAGGCGCCGCCCCAGTCGCGGTTTTCCTCGCCCCATGCGGCCATCGTCGGATCCGTCTTGAAGCGGTGCAGCATGGCCTCGAACAGGCCGTCACGGAACTGGTACATGCGCATCTTAGAGACGGGCTTGCCGCTGGCGTCGACGGAGGTACGCACCTTCTTGGCCAGAGCCTTCACGCGCGGGTTGTCCTCGAGGTCGATCTCGGGGGTCGCGTCGTCGAAAGCCTCAACCTTCTCGTTGGAGAACATGACGGAGTCGATGTAGCCGTCGGCGACGCGCGGGTTGGTCTCGTCGTCGATCGAGAGCTTGAGGACCTTGACGAGCTTCTCGGTCAGCGACGCGGTGTAGCCGTCGATCTCGTCCTGCGTGGTCAGGCCATTGGAGATGAGCAGGTTGGAGTACTCCTTGATGCAGTCCACCTGCTCCCACAGCTCGACCTCTTCCTTCGTACGGTACGAGGACGCGTCCGACGGCGAGTGGCCGGAGAAGCGGTAGGTGATGGTGTCCATGAGGACGGGGCCGCGGCCCTCCTCGAGGATCTTCTTCTTGCGGGTGGTCGCATCGGCGACGGCCAGCGGGTTGAGTCCGTCAACGCGCTCGGCGTGCATGGCCTCGGGGTTGAGGGCCGCACCCACGCGGGCGAGGATCTCGTAGCCCATGGTCTCGCCGAAGGTCTGGCCACCCATGCCGTAGAAGTTGTTGAAGAAGTTGAACAGGATCGGCGGGTTGCCACCGTCCTCCTCGCGCCACAGCGAGCGGAACTGGTCCATGGACGCGAAGTTCATGGCCTCCCACACGGGGCCACAGGCCATGGCCGCGTCACCGATGTTAGAGACGACGATGCCGGGCTTGCGGTTGATGCGCTTGAAGAGGGCCGCACCGTTGGCGATGGGGGCGGAGCCACCGACGATCGCGTTGTTCGGGTAGGAACCGAAGGGCAGGAAGAAGGTGTGCATCGAGCCGCCCAGGCCACGGTTGAAGCCGGACTTGCGGGCGAAGATCTCGGCGAGGGCACCGAAGAGGATGAAGTTCTCGGTGAGGTCCTTTGTGTCCTTGTAGTCGATCTTCTCGGCGTAGGACAGGGTCTCGCCGCCGAGGAAGTCCTTCATGATGCCCTCGAGCTGGCTCTCGTCCATCTGGTGCATGGCCGAGTAGCACTTAGCGAGGATCTCACCGTGGGAGCGGTGCGAGCCGAAGATGAAGTCCTCGGGCGTCAGAACGAAGCTCTGGCCGACGTAGGCGCTCTCCTGGCCGATGCCGAGGTGGGCGGGGCCGCGGTGGTTGTACTCGACGCCTTGCCAGGCGCCGGTCTTCTTGATGGAGTCGAGCATCGACTCGAAGGTGCGCACGACGATCATGTCGTGGAGCATCTGGACCATGCCCTTTTCGCCGTAGCGGGCGATCTCGGTGTCACGGTCGAAGGTGTACTGGTTGACGGGGACCTCGGGGAACTTCACGTACCCGGGGCGACGCACCTCATTGGGATCGATGATGAGAGACTGAGTCATTTTTCTACTCTTCCTTGACGTAGGGGATGTTCGTTAGAGCTTGACGGCCCACGCGGCTTCGCGGATGACCTCGGAGACCGTGGGGTGCGGGAAGACGACCTGGCGCAGGTCCTCGACCGTCAGTTCCATCTCGAGGACGGCCTGAGCGCCCCAGATCATCTCGGCGGCGTACGCACCCAGCACGTGGATGCCCAGCACCTGGTGGGTCTTCGGGTCAACGAGGATCTTCGCTTCGCCGGGGGCCTTGAAGCCGTTCTCCGCGATAAAGCGGCCGGACATGAGGGCTGGAACCTTGGCGACGATGACTTCGCGGCCTTCGCGCTTGGCAGCGGACTCGGTCAGACCAACGCCGGCGGCCTCGGGGATCGAGAAGACGGCCCACGGGACGGTGTGCCAGCGCATGACCTCGCCGCGCTTCTTCGCGGAGGGGTCGAGGATGTTCGCCGAGGCAATCTCCGCCATGCGGTAGGCCGCGTGCGCCAGAAGGGAACGTCCGGTGACATCGCCGATTGCCCACACGTTGGGCAGGTTAGTGCGCATCGTGTCGTCGACGACGATGCCGCGGTTGATCTCGAGGCCTGCCTCCTCAGCACCCCAGCCCACCGTCGCGGGACGGCGACCGACGGCCATGAGGACCACGTCAGCCTCGATGCTCAGCTTCTCCTCGCCCTTTGAGTAGTGGACGGTGCCACCGTCAAGGGACTCGACGCGGCAGCCCAGCTCGAAGGTCACGTCCTTCATCGCGGCGCGGGCCTTGGCGGCCAGGTCGTCGTCCATGAAGGGCAGGATCTCGGGAGCCATCTCGATGACGGTCACCTGGGAGCCCAGGGTGGAGTACAGGGAAGCGAACTCGACTCCGATGACACCGCCGCCAATGATCGCGAGGTGGGCCGGGACCTCGGGCAACGAAAGGATGCCCGTGGAGTCGACCAGCGCCGGGTTGCCCTGGGTGCCGGGCAGCGGGGGCATGGCCGGCACGGAACCCGTGGCGATGATGACGTGGTCCGAGGTGTAGGTCGTGCCCTCGACGGTCACGCGACCGGGGGCGTCGAGGTGGCCGCGGCCGTTGATGACGGTCACGCCCGCCTTGCGCTCGGTGGCTGCGACGCCGGCGACCAGGCCGCCCACGACCTGGTCCTTCCAGGCCTGCATCTGCTGCCAGTTGACGGACACGCCCTGCGCATCCACGCCGAACTGGCTGGCTTCCTTGGCATGCAGGTAGTTTTTCGCGCCGTTGAGCAGGGTCTTGGTGGGGATGCAGCCCACGTTCAGGCAGGTGCCGCCCAGGTACTGCTCCTCAACGAGGGCGACCTTCTTGCCCGCGTGTCCGAGGCGCTCGGCAGCCAGGTAGCCGCCGGGGCCCGCACCGAGGACGATGACGTCAAAATGCGTGTCACTCATGAGTATTCCTCTTTCCTCAGGCCAGAACGGTCACGTCGATGTTTTCGATGGCGGCGACCAGGTCGCGCAGGAAGCGAGCACCATCCGCGCCGTCGATGACCTGGTGGTCGATCGTCAGCGACAGGTTGAGGCGCTGCTCCACGCCGATCGTGCCGTCGGCGGCCACGGTCGGGCGCGGGGTGATCGCACCGACGCCCAGGATGGCCGTCTGGGGCAGGTTGATGACGGGGGTGAAGGTCTCAATTCCGAAGGAACCGATGTTGGAGACCGTGAAGGTGCCGCCGCTCAGGAAGTCAGGCGAGAGGGATCCGTCGATCGCACCGCCGGCGAGGCGCTTGGCCTCGTCCGAGAACGCCTTGAGGCCCAGCGCCTGCGCGGAGCGAATGACGGGGACGAGGAGGCCGCGCGGGGTGTCGCACGCGAAGCCGAGGTGGACCTGCTCGAACTCGGTGAGGACGCCGTCCTCGAGGTGAGCGTTGAACACGGGGTACTTGAGCAGGGTGCGCGACACGGCAAAGCAAACAAGGTCGTTGAGCGTGATCTTGTTCAGGCCCAGGGCCTCGTCCGCGTTCTTGACCTTCTTGCGCATCGCGAGGATGCCGGCGGCGTTCGCGGTGGTGTTGAGGGTCAGCTGCGCCGTGGAGGTCAGGGACTCCATCATGCGCTTGGCGACGACCTTGCGCACGCCCTTGAGCGGGGCGGAGG
>CABKMD010000066.1 GCA_902373435.1 uncultured Actinomyces sp. | reverse complement strand
GCTCGCCGGGCTCATAACCCGGAGGTCGCAGGTTCAAATCCTGTCCCCGCTACCACCACAGACCCGGTCCCGTGAGGGGCCGGGTCTTTTGTTTCGTGCCCACGTTTTATGGTGTGAATGTCTTGACGTATACAACCCTTGGCGCGATAGTATTGGCTGTTCGCCATCAGGAACTGCACCTACGGGTGCGAGAGGAATACAGATGAGCACTATCGATCCGTCGCAGCTCACCGCTGCCGATTTGAGCAATCCGGCGCTTTCGGCCCAGGATCTCGCGGATATCACTGCCGCTCGCCCGGACTTGCGCCCCTACGTCGCAACGCACCCGTCGCTGTACCCTGCCCTCGGGCAGTGGCTGGCTGATCAGGGCGTCGTTCCCGCGCAGCCCCCGGCTGCCGAGGAACCGCTTGTCTCCGAGTCCGAGGCCCCCGCCGGTGACGAGGCCACTCCTGCCCCGTCAACCGAGGAACAGGTTGCGCAGTCTCCCTTCAGCAACTCGCCCCAGGCAGATGCTCAGGCGCAGGTTCAGCCCCAGGTGGGTGCTCAGCCGCAGGGCCAGCAGGCCCCCTTCGGGCAGCCCCAGTACGGCACTGCTCCTCAGCAGGGTCAGCCCCAGTTCGGCGGCCAGCCGCAGCAGGGCCAGCAGGCCCCCTTCGGCCAGCAGCAGTACGGTCAGCCGGGTTACGCTCCGGCGGGCCAGTCGGCGGGCCAGCAGTTCGGTGCTGCCGCCCAGCAGTTCGGCGCTGCCGCCAACTCGGCGTTCAATCAGTTCCAGACGGCCGTCGTGGCCGAAACGGGCAAGGTGAGCGGTCGTTCCGTTCGCGCGACCTACTCACTCATCGGTATCGCCGCGTCGGCGGTGCTGATCTTCGTCTCGATGCTGCTGCCTTACCTCAGTAACGACTATGTCAGCGCGTCGATGTTCACCGTGAAGGTTGAATACTCGGCATTCCACCTCATCACGCTGATGGCTGTCGTCGGCCTGGGCGTCGCCTACTGGTTCACGAATCAGAAGTGGGCCTACCTGTCGGCGGGTATTGGTGCGCTCGTGGTGGCGTTGCTTGGTGTTATTCAGTTCTTTGTCGCGAT
Source organism: uncultured Actinomyces sp. (assembly GCA_902373435.1). Classification (GTDB taxonomy): domain Bacteria; phylum Actinomycetota; class Actinomycetes; order Actinomycetales; family Actinomycetaceae; genus Pauljensenia. The sequence continues at coordinate 10,920 of CABKMD010000066.1, read as the reverse complement.
TAGTTATGACTATGTCGACGCGGGCTTTGGTGCGTACATGCTGGCACTCTTCTCCATTGCGCTCGGCGTTGCGGGCGGCTTCCTGCTCATGGAGCTGAAGACCGGCGCTGTCGCACCGATCAACAACCCGAATGCTTTTGGTGGCGCGTTCGCCGGTGTTCAGATGGGTCAGCAGCAGGGCCGGTTCGGCCAGCAGCAGGGTGGTTTCCAGGCTCCCCAGGCTGTTCGGCCGCAGTTTGGTCAGCAGCAGGGTGGTTTCCAGGCTCCCCAGGCTGGTCGGCCGCAGTTTGGTCAGCAGCAGGGTGGTTTCCAGGCTCCCCAGGCTGGCCAGCCGCAGTATGGCCAGCAGGCTCAGTTTGGTCAGCAGCAGGGCCAGCAGCCCCAGCCGGGCGACAAGCCCTACAATCCTTTCGGTCCTCAGGCGTGACGCGCTGAGAGCCTGATTGCAAGAACGAGGGGCCCGCGGATCACCGCGGGCCCCTCGTCTATGCTGCGGACTCTATTCGTCGTCGTCTTCGCTGATGTCGACGCCTGCGACGCCATCGAGGTCGGCCAGAGTAGTCACCAGCAGGGAGCGTGAGAGGTCCTGGCGCGTCGCTGCAGCGAATCGCGCAGTGGTCGCGCGGTCACTTGAATCCGTGTGGGTTGATACCGCCGAGACCGTCCAGCCCAGGGAAGAGACCTGGCTCAGCAGCGTGGAGAGGACGCCGTGTCCGGGCGTGTAATGGACGGTGAGCGTGACCTTGTGGCCATGCGTGCGCATGAGGATGAACTGAACGAGGGGCGTCAGGAGGGCGATCACGACGAAGTGGAGGAATGTTCCGGCCAGGGCGAGCCACCACAGGCCTGCGCCACACGCCATGCCGATCGCCGCGGTCTCCCAGATGGTGGCCGCAGTCGTGAGGCCTCGAATCGCGCCGTGACGAGTGAGGATGATGCCCGCGCCCAGGAAGCCGATGCCCGAGACGATCTGCGAGGCGACGCGCGAAGGGTCGTAACGGGTGATGCCGTCGACGAGGATGTCGGAGAAGCCGTACTTGGAGATGAGCATCATGAGGCAGGCGGTGAGGCCGACGATAGCCTGCGTTCGAATGCCTGCGCTCTTGCCTCGGACCTGTCGCTCGAGGCCGATGGACGCTGAGAGGACGAGGGCGAGGAGCATCCAGCCGATGCTCATCAGGGATTGCGTCATAGAAACCTCCTGTGGTGGCCTGGGTGGGTTTAGTGTAACCACCCAACGTGTGTGCGGCTCGTTTGGTGGGGGCGAGGACGTGGTGCGCAATGGGGTGACAAAACGGAAGAGGAGCCCCGGCCTCGTTAAAGAATGAGAAAAGAATCTACCAACGTCGACACAAGCGGTTGTGGGACTAAGATGGGACTCGACGATCAACAGATGAGGAACCGAGTCATGGCTACCCCCACTCCCGACGACATCGCCAGCGATGTGCACGAGCGCTCCAACACGGCGCTCAAGCGCGGCCTGGCGTCGCGTCACATGCAGATGATCGCCATCGGCGGAGCGATCGGCACGGGCCTATTCCTGGCCTCCGGTGCGACAGTCACGAATGCCGGTCCGGGCGGTGCCCTTCTCGCTTACGCGGCCATCGGCCTGATGGTGCTGCTCCTTATGCAGTCTCTCGGTGAGATGAGCGCGCACCAGCCGGTCGCGGGCTCCTTCCAGACCTTCGCCACGAAGTTCATCTCCCCGTCCTTCGGTTTTGCGATGGGGTGGAACTACTGGTTCAACTGGGCGGTGACGGTGGCCACGGACCTCGTGGCATCGGGACTGGTCATGGCCTATTGGTTCCCGTCCGTGCCCTCGTGGATATGGGCGGTGGGCTTCCTCGGTATTGTCGTCGGGTTCAATGCGCTCTCGGCGAGAGTCTACGGTGAGGCCGAATTCTGGTTGGCCGCCATTAAGGTCATCATCGTCATCGTCTTTGTCCTGTCGGGTGTGTTCATGATTGCCGGCGTGATGGGCGAAAACTCTCCGGGCCTGTCGAATTGGACGATCGGGGATGCACCCTTCCATAACGGCTTCGTGGGCGTCATCGCGGTCTTTATGATCGCAGGCTTTTCCTTCCAGGGCACCGAGTTGGTGGGCGTGGCAGCGGGCGAGTCCGAGAATCCGCGCAGGGACGTGCCGCGCTCGATCCGCACGGTGTTCTGGCGCATCATGTTCTTCTACATCGGCGCGATCGTCGTGATCGGCACACTGCTGCCGTACACGGACCCGAGCCTGCTGAGCGCGGCTGATGATTCGGCGAACAACGTTGCACAGTCGCCTTTCACGCTCGTGTTTGCGCGCATGGGCATCGGCGCGGCGGCTGCCGTCATGAATGCGGTCATCCTGACTTCGATCCTGTCCGCGGGAAATTCGGGTCTCTACGCTGCCTCGCGCATGCTGCACTCAATGGCGCTGAAGCGTCAGGCGCCCGCGATCTTCGCGCGCGTCACCAAGGGCGGCGTCCCCGGCTACGCGATGGCGGTGACGACGGTGACCGCGGCGTTCGGCTTCCTTACGCAGCTTGTCTCCAACCACGCGTACATCTGGCTGGTGAACATCGTCGGTATTTCGGGCATCATCATGTGGCTGGGCATCGCTGTCAGTCATATTCGTTTCCGCTGCGCGTATGTGCTGCAGGGGTATCGCCTCGAGGATCTGCCGTATCGATCGCCGTTCTTTCCGGCAGGTCCGATCATTGCTTTCGTCATGTGCCTGGTCGTCATGGCCGGACAGAACTATGAAGCAGTGCTTCATGGCCAGGTCTGGGAGATTGCCTCCTCCTATATCGGCCTGCCGCTGTTCGGCGTGGTCTGGTGGGGCTACCACGTGGCGCGCAAGGATCGGCTGGTGCCGCTGGCTGAGATGGACGTGGCCCCCGTGGAGATCGAGCCTGTCACTCGATAGTAGGGACGAGGCCGGGGCCGGGTGCGTAGTGCGGGCGCGATGCGTGGGTGCGCGTCTTGTCACCTCTGGGATGTGCCCGGCGTGGCGGTGCGTGAGCGGCGTGGCACTGCATAGGATGGGGCCATGATCAACACGCGACGCATTCTTGCTGTGACCTCCCTGTCGTCCCTCGTCCTGGGCGTTGCCGCCTGTTCCCCGCAGGGCACGCAGTCCCAGTCGGGGTCGACGGCCTCGTCCGCTTCCCCGAGCGCTTCCGCCTCCCAGAACGACATGCCCGCTCAGAGCGGTGCAGGCCCCCAGAGCGGCGTGCCCGACGAGGCCAACCAGGCACCCGAGGTCAACGTCTCCGACAACGATCAGCGTTGCGACCTGACGAACCTGCAGCCTTCTATCGATTCGCAGCAGGAGACGGGCGGCACCTCCTACGTGGAAATCGGCTTCACGAACGAGGGACCCTCGTGCTGGATTGACGGCTTCCCGCAGATTATTTTCTCCGGCGGTGGCGCGGTTCTTTCGACGGCCGTGCGCGACGGCGAGGATCCAGGCAATGTCTACACGATTGCTGAGGGCGGCCACGTGGGCGTGACCCTGACGGCAGAGTCGACGGATGGCGTCGACGGATGTAACCCCGCCGATTCGGAGCTGGTTGACATCATGCCCGAGGCGGGCACCGGCGCGACGAGCCTGCAGCTTTCCCTGCGTGTGTGTCAGGAGATGCCCTCGGTGTCGGTGAGCGCCTTCGAGCCGCGTTCCTGAGGAAGGTGCCTTCACGTGAGTGAACTGGGCGGGCGGCGAGGCTTCTTTTGTCTCGCCGCCCGCCCGTATCTATGAGCTCGGCGTTTGTCTGCCCTCAGAGGTCGTGGTCATTTTTGGTGATGGAATATGAGATTTGTGCGTGTGCTGATACGCTGAACCAGTTGGAAGAAGTCGCGCATCCGCAGTGTACGCTGAGGCGGCCGAGTCGGTGCGTGCGGCCCCTTTTTCACCGGTGCGCGCGACCAGATCGCGCGTGTCTGAGATAACTGAGATCTTTCAGGAGACACTCCCATGGGTATGCGTTCTACGACCCAGGCATTCCAGTTCAACGTGCCCTTTGAGCAGCTGTTCCAGCTCGCAGTTCCGGCCGCGCAGTCCGTTCCGAAGGCGACCGTGACGCTCGCTGACCCCAACCGTCAGGTTGTCTCCTTCGATACCCCGATGGGCATGATGTCCTGGGGCGAGAATATCATCGTGGGCTTCATCCCCTCCCAGGCCAGCACCGTCGTGGAGGTTACCTGCACGACCAAGGGCCTGCCTAACCTGATGCAGAACAGCCGTAACCGCACGCTGATCGCGCAGTTCGTGACCGCTCTGTCCAACCTCGCGCAGACCGCCCCCGTGGAGGTTGCTCGCTCCTGACGGCCCGTGAGCATCTGGCTCGACCCCGGCCTCGTTCATAGTGACGAGGCCAGGGTTTTGCATGCGGGTAACGAACGAGATTCGTGGCTTCATTTTGCTGTCGTAGTTATTCAGTAGATGTATGCTGGTGCGCATATTGCTTCTCATAACGTCGAACTGGGAGTAATGCGATGGCGCGTGGCTACAGGGCAATTGTGGAACTGGACGGCAAGGAAGGTGCTTTGCTCACCGCCGACCGCCTCTTTCATGAATGGGCGCACAACAAGTACCCGCTGGAGGGTAGGAGTGCACGCATTGAGTGCGAAGAGGAGGGTATCTACCGATTCGGTGAGCTGACATCCCGGAGGGGGAGCGTCGCGGATATCGTCGCGACGAAACTAACGGAGACCTCTGAGGACAAACACTACGAACGCCAACTCCTTGAAATGGTCGAACGCACAGGCGATGGCCACCAGCAGTGGACGACGCGAATCTTCGCCATGCACGCGACCAAAGAGTCACACTATCGGGATGTGGTCTGGATCGAGGTCACCCCGCCGCGCGACAGTGAATGGGACGCGAAGCCTCCGCGGCTGGTACGTGATCTCATCAGTGAAGGCCACTGCTATGACCGTGGGATGCCGCTGTCGGAATCTCTTCAATCCATCTCCGACGACCGTCAGGTCGAGGAGCTCATCGGCTGGATCCGTGACGAACGCAGGCGTGCCTCCGTCGTCGTAGCCGCGCCGCTGACGGACGGGAGCGGAGAAGGGGACCTCGTGGCGGAATGTCGATGGAAGGAGATTCTTGGTTCGTTGACTCAGGACTCGCTCGGCTGTGCGTCCTACTTCCTCCTCACGCCCGACGCCTACCGTGAGTTCCGCGCCGGAATCGAGCAAGGGTGTGGCATGCCTAAGGGGAGTCTGCGGACCTACCTGCCTGGATTTAATCCGGCGGAGCCTGCGGACAGGCTTCGCCACCGGGTTCTCACCGCTCCTACGCTTCTGCGCGGCTATGACGAGAAGAAAAAGCGTTTTCGCCCTGAACTGTCGGCTATTATCGCGCGAACCCCTTGCGAATACCTGTGGGAAAACGGTCTGGACAAGGAGCTGCGCCGCGCGCAAGCGCCCATGGACAAGAAACGGCTCACGGTGCCCACGTTCTATCCGCTGCGCGAAGTGACAAGGACGGTGGAGCTCCTCGATGAGAGGGTGCGCCAGCGGGTCGCCGAGTCTATGTCCGCGCTCTCTCACGAGACGGTGCTGCCGGTCGAGGAGTCGAGTAAGCCTGAACTGGTGAAGCCGGAGGGTGCGGCACCGGGGGCGCATGTATCTGACGGGAGCGGCAGTGCTGTGGCTGCCGAGCCAGCGCCGCAGCGTAGCGAGTCCCGACACTTGGCGTGGTACGAGCCGCTACGCCGCCTGATTCGCCGCTTCTTGCCGTCTTTTAATCCGCATTCGCACACCGAGCTGGAAAGCGGTGTCGCCGCCCTCTCGAGCGGCCTGGACGCAATGAATGAGGCTCACTCGGAGCTTGCGACCCAGTGTGACAAGTTGCGCGATCAGCTGGCTGCCACAGAGGATCGTCTCGATGAGACTGTTCGTGACAGTGAGGAAAAGTCCGAGTTGCTGTTGCATAAGGGGGAGCTTGAGAGCGAATTGCGCGAGGCGCAGGCGGAGAGGGAAGCTCTCAGCAAGAGGAATCGCTTCCTCGAATGGAAGTTGAGGAATCCCGACGCGAAGGACAGTGAGCGTGACTTTGTTGAGGAGCAGTTGGACAACACTCCGCAGAGCATGTCGGAGCTTTTTGATCGAATGACGGAGGGCGGGTACGATTCAGTGACGAGATACGTCGTCCTGAGTGAACCTGATGCGATGATTGATGACATTCTGAAACTCGACGCTCTTGATAGTGGACGCTACGCCGCCGAATTCTGGAACTACATCCTTGTGCTGCGCGACTATATGCGAGCGCGTGAGGCTGGTGATTTTTCGGGTGGAAACGTCCATGACTACCTGGCCAATCCGCCGGATGGGTACCGCACCTGTTCTGCTTCGCGTCATAAATCGAACGAAAGCGAAACTGTGAAGGGGAACGAGAAGATGCGTAGGGAACGCACCAGGCCGGTTCCCCCGGAGGTTGACCCTCGCGGTGAGATTGAAATGTGGGCGCACTTTGCACCTACCCACTGCGACCAGAACGCGCCGCGTATGCACTACTACCCGGATACGACAAAGACGAACAAGGTCTACATCGGCTATATCGGGCGTCACCTGACGAACACGAAGACCAACTGAGCGTCGTGGATGTGACTCGGCCCCGGCCTCGTTCATAGTGACGAGGGCAGGGCTGAGATGGGTGGAAATAGGGTGCGTCATCGCCCCCTAGCTGGTCACTTATGCAGTAAGCTAGGCCACATGAGTTGTCCACGTACATTGGCGCGCGAACGTTGAGTAATGAGCAAGAGAGATTAGCGAGGAGTGCCGTAGCTTCTCGCATCAGGAAAGAGGGCACAGTGGCGGCACTGATCGAGCGAGCCGAGCTGCATAAGACGATCTGGCGCATCGCCAACGACCTGCGCGGCAGTGTGGACGGGTGGGACTTCAAGAGCTACGTCCTGGGCTTCCTGTTCTACCGCTTCATCTCGGAGAACCTGACGGACTACGTGAACGCCTCCGAGCGCGAGGCGATCCTCGCCGAAGGTGGAACCCCTGAAGAGGCAGCGGCCTTCGATTACGCCACCCTCAGTAACGAGGACGCGGAAGCGGCGCGTGAAGGCATCGTCAAGGAAAAGGGCTTCTTTATTCGTCCCTCCGACCTGTTTGGGAACGTGCGCGCTCGGGCTGCCGGTCATGAGAATCTGAACGAGACCCTCTCCTACGCCTTCCGCTTCATCGAAAACTCGGCGCGGGGCAGCGGCTCAGAGTCGGATCTGCGTGGCCTCTTCGACGATGTGGACGTGAACTCTACAAAACTCGGGAACACGGTCGCCCAGCGCAACGTGAAGCTCGTCAAGATCATGGACGCCGTCGGCGATCTGCCCCTGGAGCACGGCGCTGCGCAGATCGATGCCTTCGGTGATGCCTACGAGTACCTGATGACCATGTATGCCTCGAGCGCGGGCAAGTCGGGCGGCGAGTTCTACACGCCCCAGGAGGTCGCCGAGGTTCTCGCGACCCTCGCCTTGGATGGGCGCTCCGACGTCACGCGCGTGTACGATCCCTGCGCGGGCTCGGGGTCCCTGCTCCTCAAGTTCGCGAAGCTTCTCGGGCCGTCGAGTAGCCGTCAGTATTTCGGTCAGGAGATCAACCTGACGACGTACAACCTGTGCCGCATCAACATGTTCCTGCACGACGTCAACTTCTCGAACTTCGACATCGCGCTGGGGGACACCCTGACGGAACCGGCCCACTGGGACGATCAGCCGTTCGACGCGATCGTCTCTAACCCTCCGTATTCGACGAAGTGGGTGGGCAAGGACGACATCGCTCTCATCAACGACCCGCGCTTCGCTCCGGCGGGCGTTCTGGCCCCCAAGTCCAAGGCTGACCTGGCCTTCACCATGCACATGCTGCACTGGCTGGCCGAGGATGGAACGGCCGCGATCGTCGAGTTCCCGGGCGTCCTGTATCGCGGAGCCGCCGAGGGGAAGATTCGCCGATATCTGGTGGAAAACAACTTCGTGCACGCGGTTATCCAGCTGCCGCCGGACCTGTTCTTTGGGACGACGATCGCGACCTGCATCATCGTGCTGAAGAAGGCGCGCCCCGATCACAGCGTTCTCTTCGTGGACGCGTCCGCCGAGTGCGTGCGTGAAGGAAACAAGAATCGCCTGACGGCGGAGAATCAGCAGCGGATTCTCTCCCTGGTGTCGCAGCGCCAGGCGGTGGACCATGTGGCCGCCCTGGTGTCCATCGACGACATTCAGGCCAATGACTGGAATCTGTCGGTGTCCTCCTACGTCGAGCCCGAGGCCACGCGCGAGCAGGTGGACATCGTCGAACTGAACACTCGGATCGCCGGCATCGTGGAGCGCCAGCGCGAGCTGCGTGCCTCCATCGACGCGATCGTCGCGGAACTGGAGGCCGACCAATGAGCCGCCTCGCCGAGCTGATTGAGGAGCTGTGTCCGGATGGGGTGGAATACAGGCCGCTGGGTGAAATTGGTAGTTTTGTTCGTGGTGGAGGTCTGCAGAAGACAGACTTTGTCAAGCAAGGAAAGCCGTGCGTGCATTATGGGCAGATTCATACCCGATTTGGTATTTTCACTGAAGAGGCTGTCACATCGGTATTAGATGCGCAATATGACCGACTCAAGCGTGCTGATCATGGTGATCTTCTTATTGCGACAACGAGTGAGGATGATGAAGCCGTAGGAAAAGCGACTGCATGGCTCGGGTTGGGTGAAGTAGCAATTAGCGGCGATATGTTCTACTTTCGCCATAGCCTTGATCCTAAATATGTTTCGTATTTCTTTGCCTCCAGTCTGTTTCAAGAGCAGAAGCGACCGTACCTGACCGGAGCTAAGGTTCGACGTATTTCCGAAAAGGGGCTGTCACGTATCTGTATTCCTGTTCCTCCGCTGGAAGTACAGCGAGAGATCGTGAGAATCTTGGATCAGTTCACGGAGCTGGAAGCGGAGCTGGAAGCGGAGCTGGAAGCGGAGCTGGAAGCAAGGCGGACCCAGTATGAGTACTACCGCAACCACATGCTCTCCTATGAATCGCTGGCAGCTCGCAGCCTGGTTGAAATGGTTGAGCTTGGGGACATCGCAACAAGAGTAGTAACGGGTGTTACGCCACAGGTATCAAATTCTCGCTACTATCAGGATGGGTCTAATCCGTGGATACGTACACAAGATGTCAACTTCAATCGAATTAGTGCAGCAAGTGAGTTTGTGACTGATGACGCCATTGATGATCTTCCGTTAAAATGGGTTAAAGCAAATAGTGTTATCGTGGCAATATCTGGGGCATCTGCTGGCCGTTCTGCGATTCTCGGTATTGATGCCGTAACTAATCAGCACTGCTGTAATCTGGAGATTAACTCAAATCGCGCTGATTATCGCTACGTTTATTATTCCCTTGCTGCTCGCTATACCGAGCTTAGGGGCCTTGGCCGAGGCGCGAGAGGGGATCTGAATGTGTCTATCATCAAGTCGTTCGAGATCCCGGTTCCCTCGGTGGAGGAACAGCGGCGTATCGCCGATTTGCTCGACCGCTTCGACGCCCTCGTGAACGACATTACGTCGGGCCTGCCCGCCGAGATCGCGGCCCGCCGAGCTCAGTACGAGCACTATCGCGACCGCCTGCTGTCCTTCCCCGAGAAGAAGTCGGAATAATGAACTGAGGGGCGGGTGTCTAACCCGCCCCTCAGTGGACCCTATCCCTTGCTCCTACGGGGATCGTTCCCAGGCTTGATAGTGTCCTGCGCGCGGATCCTCCCGTTTTCGCCTCGCGTCCGCATCTCGCCGCCACCCTGCTTAGCAAGAATATCGCGTGCGCGCTGCTGAGCAGCTGCCTGCGTACGTTCAACTGCGGATGCTTTGGATGCGTTCGGATCGAACACGCCCCATCCGTCGCCGTGTCGGCGTACTTCTCGAATGTTCATTCGTCACCTCCTTCCTTCCATACAGGGAGGGTAAGAGCAGGCATGCACATCTGCGTCCACTCACAGACGAGGGATGACGGGTGGTGATTCCAGCGATCCGCTGCAACTTCGCACGTAATTCTCTTCGCTGCTCTTGCAGCGATTCCTCGAAATGTTGATGTTCTGGGAAAAGACCTTGGGTAGGAGCGGCTTGGGTGGGGAATTACGTGCTGGTTTCGTTGTTTGCGGTGAGTGCTTTTCTGTACTAGCCGCTCGAAAACATGTGTTCCCCTCGCGCATGCGCGAGGGGAACACGAGGGCGTGACGTCAGTCTGCCGTCCACGAATGGACTATTACGAGGCTCTGGTTCGCCGGGTTTCGCGGTCGTCGTCTGCAGGTGAACTGCTCCGTACCCGTTTCAGCCCTTGCCCCGCTGATTATCCTAGTGTCCATAGCGGCACCAGAGCAACGGGGTGTCGTTAGGAAATCAATCGAGGACGGGATGCTCGAGGTAGTAGCTGCATATTGCTTCCTGGGTGATGACTGCATTCGAGGGGGCGGATGGTGCCAGTCCCTTGCGCGCGTCCAGCCAGGGGGATTCCATGTGTGTCCGTTCACTCAGCTCGGCACCTGTCATACCGCCCAGTCCAGCGCACACACTATCGATGAGACCGCGTTCAGCATCGGTGAGAGCAGACGAGTCGCCGGACACCAGTTCGCCCGGACGAATCAGGAACATACCGCGATGCATCGCGTAGAGCTCGGGGGCAACGGGGCCACCGCGCCACGCCTCAAAGTCCTCAGGGAAGAGGGAGGACCCGCACTGAGCAAGGTGCTGAGCTTGAGAATAGAAGGCAAGCTTCTGGAGCTTCATCGTCGTCACCGTGCCAGTACGCTCCAGGATGTAGGTTGCGACATCAACGATTGACTGTGCCATGTCGATCCCCTTCTGCTGAGCTTCTAGGACACTATACTCTTGTCGTGTCCAAAAGTCAGCAGCATGTGAGCCGGGAAGCAGCATCAAAGGCCGGAAACCGGCTGAAA
>CABKMD010000065.1 GCA_902373435.1 uncultured Actinomyces sp. | reverse complement strand
CGGTGGGCACCTGGATGAACGACGGTGCCGGCTGGTGGTGGAAGATCAGCGCCGGTGGCTATGCCAAGAACGAGACCCTCACGCTTGGTGGTCACGTGTACCGCTTCGACCAGAACGGCTACATGCTGACCGGCTGGGTCTACTGGGATGGTGCGTGGCGCTACCACAACGGCGCTGGAGCGCAGGTCACCGGATGGGTTAACCTGGGTGGCTCGTGGTTCTACCTGACGCCCGAGACCGGCGCGATGGGCACCGGCTGGCAGATGGTGGGAGACAAGCGGTTCTTCTTCGCCTCCAACGGCGTCATGACGACCGGTTGGCTGTACACGAGCGGCGCGTGGTACTACCTGGATCCGTCCGGAGCGATGCACACCGGCTGGCTTCAGATGGGCTCGCACTGGTACCTGATGAGTGACAGCGGCGCCATGACGATCGGATGGGTTCCGCTGGGAAGCGCCTGGTACTACTTCGGAGCGTCGGGCCAGATGGCCACCGGCTGGCAGCTCATCGGCGGCTCCTGGTACTACTTCGGGACCGGAGGCGACATGTACACGGGCGGCCACTGGATTGGGTGGCGCTGGTACACCTTCGGAAGTGACGGTCGCTGGCTGGGCTGATGCTCATCTGAGAGCCGGCAGATAGCGACTCCCGTCCGTGCGGTGGGGGTGGAGTTCCAATCGGAACGTCCACCCCCACCGTCGTGTTGTGCGTGTGCGTCTGGTTAGCCCTCAAGCGGAGCGATCCACCGGATCTGGGTGCCCACCCCGCCCTCGCCGCTGCTGGCATCGAAAGAGCCTCGGTGTCGTCGTGCGCGCTCCGCCATGTTTGCCAAGCCGGAGTTTCGGGTGCGGGACGGATCGATACCTCGTCCGTCGTCGGTGATTGTGATGCGCACGCGTCCCGACTTTCCCCGGCCCGACACGTCGACGCACACGGCCGCTGCGGTTGCGTGTGCGTGGCGCGCGATATTCGACAGGCCTTCGCGCACGATCGCGACGACGTCGTCGGACAGGTCCGGGTCGATGCGACCGTCGAACTCGTCGATGATGACGAGCTCGTTGTCCAGGTCCGAGTTGATGGCATCGCCGTCGAGCGTGATGAGCAGCGAAGGGGCGAAGCCCAGGGCGGAACGCGTGAGCGATGATTCGCGGCGGATTCTCTCCACCAGGCCCACGGCCTTGTCGCGCTCGCGCAGGTTGTGCACGATCGTACGGATCTGGCGCACAGCCTCGTCGATGGAAGCGAGCGAGGAATCGATGAGGGACTCGAGGGCGGCCGGGTCCGTCTGGCCCGCTGCGACCTTCTGCTTGGCCGCGTCCAGGGCCATGCCGGTCGCAAACAGCTGCTGGATGGCAAAGTCGTGGAGGTCGCGGCCGATGCGGTCGCGCTCGTCCAGCAGCGCGGCCACGTCCTGCGCGTGGCGAGCCGACGCGAGCTCGAGGGCGAGCGTGGCCTGAGAGGCGAGTGATTCAGCGAGCGAGAGCTCGGAGCTGTCGAACTCGGGTGCGCCAATCTGACGGAGCAGAATGAGGACACCGGAGGATACGCCACGTGAACGCAGGGGAGCGTAGAGGGCCGATCCGAAGGCCGCCAGCTGGGGGACACGCATTGTCTGCGCGCGCGACATCGAGTCGACAATCATGCCGGTACCCTCGTGCAACACGCTCATCGCGCGGCCTTCGGGTGGGAACGTCAGGCCCAGCAGGCTGGAGGCGTTCTTGCCGTCGACGATTTCGGCTGCCCAGGTGTCACCCACGGACTGCAGGACGATGATGGCGGTGTCCGCGTGGGACACTTCGCGCACGGTCTTGGCAATGAGCTCGAGCGCCTCCTCCTCGTCGGTGCCCTCCAGCATGGTGGTCGTCAGCGACTGTGAGGCGCTGATCCATCGTTCGGTGCGCTTCGAGTCTGCGTACAGGTGCGCGTTTTCGACGGCGATGCCGGCGGCGGGCGCGAGCGCGCTGAGGACAGCGGCATCGGCGGATGAATACCCGCCGGCCTTTCCGCACAGGTAAAGGCGTCCGTAGACCTGCTCGTGCACGAGGATCGAGACGCCCAGGAACGGGGGAGTGGTATCCGGCAGATCGAGGTCGGGTGCGTCCGACGGCGAGTTGACGAGGAGAGGCTCGCTTGCGGGGATCGCCGTCATGAGGGACTTGGGGACGTCGGGGATTGGATCGGCCTGGTGGAACTCGAGTTGCAGGGTGGTAGCGCCCCAGGTGTCCAGGACCGACAACGTGGCGTGCGGAGAGGACGTCAAGGAACAGGCCTGGTCCACGAAGTTTTGCAGGCCGGCCTTCAGGTCCAGGGAGCTGGTGAGGTCCAGGGCCGCTTTCAGCAGCGTGAAGTCTGTGGAGTCGGTGCTCATTGTTCCTCCTGGTCGAGGGCCCAGCGGTAGGTGGGTAAGGCCTGTAAGACCTCGTCGTGTGTGCCGCGCGCGACGATCGTCGCGCATTGGCCGGGCTCGGGCGCAGCCAAGACGATGACGTGGCCCGCCTGGTCCAGGGCGCTCAAGCGGTGCGTGACCACCAGGGTAGACCGGTCGGGCGAACGCGTCAGCAGCGTTTCCATGAGGCGGTCGGCCGTTGCCGCATCGAGGTGCTCGGAGGCCTCGTCGAGAGCCATGATCGGAGCGGGCGCGGCGAGAGCCCTGGCCATGAGAAGGCGGCGACGCTCGCCGCCGGACACCGTCGTGCCTCCGGAGCCGATCACGGTGTCGAGGCCGTCGGGCAGGGACTGGACCCACTGCGCGAGGCCGGCTCGGGACAGGAGCGCCGAGGCCTCGTCCCGGGTGAGGGATGCGCGTGCGACCCGCAGGTTTTCGTAGATGGTGGTGGCGAAGACGTGTGCGTCCTCTGCTGTCATCGTGATGCGCGAGGTGAGCTGGTCGCGCTTCGCTCCCCATGCGGGAACGCCGTTGATCAGGGCACTGCCCGATTGAGGTGGGATGATGCCCGTGAGGGTCGCCAGCAGCGTCGTCTTGCCGATGCCCGAGGGACCGACGATCGCGAGGGACGATCCCGGACGCAGCGTCAGCGAAATACCCGTCGCGAGCGTTGGTCCACCCGGCCATCCGATGGCCAGATCGCGTGCCTCGATGACGGTGGGACACTCCGGAATATCGTGGGGCTGTGCCGGTGCTTCCTCGTCCAGGAGTGAACAGATGCGCGTCGCGGCCTGGGCGCTGCGCACGAGCTGAGCGGCGGCGGGAGTCAGCTCGGCGACTCCCTCGAAGGAAGACAGCGGGACGAGGACGATGACGGCCAGGAGGACCTGCGCGAGGGCCTCCGAGGTTGTCTGAGGGATCCCGATGAGGAGCGCGCCGATCACAGCGATGCCCATCGCGCACACGTCGAGGCCGCGCGCGAACGCGGACAGGCGCGCTGAACGGGCCAGAGCGGCGCTCAGCGCGGCCTCGGACTCGCTGAGAGAGTGGCGTGCGCGCTCCAGCGTGCCCGCCATGGACAGCTCGGTGGCTCCCTCGAGGATCGCGAGTGAGGTCGCCGCAATGTCGGTGCGCGCATCGGCTCCCTGGCTCTCGGCCAGGCGCACCGATCGGGCGATGAGGGCCGGGGCAATAATGCCCGAGATGACGAGGCTGATCGCGAGGATGATGCCGGCTGCCGGCGAGATGATGGTGATAACACCGACCGTGCCCACGGCAACGATTGCCGCGACGAGAGCGGGCAGGAGAGTCTTGATGACGACGTTGCCGACCTCGTCAACGTCGGCTCCGGCGCGGGTCATGAGATCGCCGCGGCGCAGCGTCGAGAGCCTCGTTCCGGGGGCCGCAGCCAACTCGTCGTAGAGGTTGTTGCGTAGGTTATCCATGCCCGTCAGCGCCACCTTGTGGGAGGCGAGACGCGACAGGTAGCGTGCGAGGGCGCGCGAGACACCAAAGAGGCGGACCGAGGTGGCGGCAACCGTCAGGTAGAGCACTGGGGGCTGCTGGGAGGCGCGTGCGATGAGCCAGGCAGCGGTGCCGCCGAGAGCGATCGCGGCGCCGAGGGCGGTGACACCGAGGAACAACGACAGGACAAAGCCGGAGCGCGAGACCTGGAGCATGGAGATGCATCTGCGCAGCGCGGCGGATTCGGATCGGGTCACAAAGAGCTTCATGCGTGTGCCTCCTCATCAGCTACTGAGCGAACGTCGATGACGGCATCCGCGGCCTCCATCATGGCTGCACGGTGCGCGATGACGATGACGGTTCGTCCCGTGTCCCTCATCGCGTCGATGGCCCGCACGACCGTTTCTTCGCTGACGGCATCGAGGTGCGCCGTGGGTTCGTCGAGGATGACGACCTGGGAGTGGGCGGCCAGGGCGCGCGTGAGGGCTAGGCGCTGACGCTGACCAACGGACAGACCGACGCCGCCGGAGCCGATGACGGTACTCCATCCGTCGGGGGCGCTGGCCAAGACGTCATCGAAGCCGGTCGCCGCTGCCGCATCGTTCAGGTCGTCGAGCGGCAGATCGCCCATGTTGTCCAGGATCGTACCCGGAACCAGCGTGGGGGATTGAGGCACCCACGAGATCTGGCGACGCCAGGCCGCGGGGTCAATATCCGACAGGACGGACTCCCCGCTCTCAGGGGACGAGGCCGAGGGGCGTAGCAGGACACGGCCTGCATCCGGCGTCATATCGGCCAGCAAGCACGCGACAATCGTCGACTTGCCCGCGCCGGAGGGGCCAGACAGCGCCGTCACGACGCCGGGTGCGATGACGCCGCTCGTTGGAGCCGGAGCCCACGCGCCGCGCGCACGCACGCCGAGGCCATCGAGAACGATGTTGGTGCGCCCCATGTCGGGGCAAGCGTCGGATCCGGGGGAGGTCACGGCCTCGGCCTCTTCGATGATGTCGAATGCGGCCTTCGAAGCCGTCACGCCGTTCGCCGAAGCGTGGAACTGCGCGCCGACCTGGCGCAGGGGTTCGAAAACCTCGGGCGCGAGCATGATGACGGCGAGTCCGTGGAACAGTGAGATGTTTCCGAAGACGAGGCGCATACCGACCTCGACGGCGACGAGGGCGACCGACAGCGTCGTCAGGAACTCGAGCACGCCGCCCGATAGGAAGGCGACGCGCAGCGTGGACATCGTGGCCTTCGTGTTGGCGGCACCCAGAGCATGCAGGTGCGTGCGCGGTGCCTTTTCGCGGCCGAGGCCGCGCAGCGTGGGCAGGCCAGACATGAGGTCGAGGAGCTGGGCGGTCAGGCGCTTCATCGACGCGAGCTTGTCCTCCGAGGCCGCCTGCGTAAAGCGCCCGATGAGAATCATGAAGATCGGGATCAGAGGGATGACGAGGAGTGCGATGAGCGCGGACCAGAAGTCGAGGAAAAGAATGACGCCAAGGGCCGCTGGGGTCACCGTGCACACGAGGACGAGCTGGGGCAGGAAAGAGACGAAGTAGGGGCGCAGATCCTCGAGACCGCTCGACAGTAGCGTCGTCGTCTCCACGCCTTTGGTAGCCCTCCAGCGAGGCCCCAGCGTGACGCTCGCATCGACGACGCGTCCGCGCAGTTCCCTGACCGCGGCGGCGGCCGCGCGAGTGCTCACCGCTTCACGGGCGGCGACGATGAGTGCGCGGCACGCAAACACGGCCGCGATTCCCACAATGAAGGGCCAGACGTCGGTGAGGGACGCAGTGCCCGAGACGACGGGGGAGAGGGCTGCAGAAATGAGAAGTGCCTGGGCGAGAACCAACAGCGCAGTGAACGTCCCCAGGAGGGCCGTCACAGCGATGGGACCGCGCGCCGAGCGGGCATAACGCAACAAGCGAGGATCAAATGGACGCACGTATCTATTGTGCCTTAAATCGGCTCGTCATGGGCCAAAGGTCCCCACCCTCGTGGCGTGACAACAAACGCGCCCGGCCCCTGCGGAAGGGACCGGGCGCGTCGTGGTGCGAGGATCAGTTGGCGAAGAAGTTTTCGCCCACGCGGATCTTCTTAAGCAGCAGACCCGTGCGCGTCTCAACGTCCTCGATGCCCACGCGAGCGCGGAACATCCAGTAGGACCAGAAGACGTAGACCAGGACGATCGGCAGCAGGCAGACGGTCACGATGGTCATGACGGTCAGCGTCGACGGGGTCGAGGAAGCCTGATCAATCGTCAGCGAGTACGCCGGGTTGATCGAGGACTTCTGGACGGCCGGAGCCATCGACGCAAACACCCACGCGACAGCGCCGGCAATAGCGACGGAGGAGGCTACGAAGGACCAGCCCTCACGACGCAGCGATGCCTGCGACAGGGCCGTCGACACGATGATCGCGAGCGCGGCGACCACGAGCGGGATCCACGCGAGAACGTTCGTCGTGTAGGCGAACTGACCCCACACGAGCCAGGCGGCGGCCAGGACGGTCGCGGCGATCGTCGCGGGGGCGGCAATCGCGTTGGCGCGGTCGCGGACCTCGCCCGCGGTCTTCAGTGCCAGGAACTGCGCACCGTGAGCCACGCACACGGCCATGACGGCCAGGCCGCCCAGAATGGTGTAGGGCGTGAGCAGCGAGAAGAAACCGCCGGTCAGCTGGTGCGTCGCGGTTGCCAGCGACTGGTTGACCAGCGTCGGGTCAATGACGGTGCCGGTGGCAACGTCGACGACCTCGATCTTCATGCCCTGCACGAAGTTAGCGAAGGCAACGCCCAGCAGGATCGGAACGAGCCACGCGCTGATCGTGTGCGCCCAGTCCCACGCGTGACGCCACTTCTCGGTGGCGACCTTGGAACGCCACTCGAGGGCCATGATGCGGATGATCAGGCAGACGAGGATCAGGAAGAGGGCGAGGTACATGCCCGAGAACATGGTCGCGTACCACTCGGGGAACGCAGCGAAGGTCGCGCCACCGGCGGTGAGCAGCCACACCTCGTTGCCGTCCCAGTGGGGGCCGATCGTGCGCACGGTCTGGGTGCGCTCACGGTCGCCCTTGGCGACGAAGGGGAGGAGCATGCCGACGCCGAAGTCGAAGCCCTCGAGGATCAGGTAGACCGTCCACAGAACGGCGATGAGAACGAACCACAGGATAGACAGAGTCATGATCGGTGTTCCTCTCAGTACCCGAAGGACAGGTCGGCGGGAGCATCGTCCTGGGCCTTGTCGGCCTTGGACGAGTGGATGCCCTCGACGGCGTAGCGCTTCATGAGGATGTACCACATGACGCCGAGGACGCCGTACAGCAAGGTGAACAGGATGAGCGAGGTGAGCACCTGGCCAGCGGGAACGTTGGGGGAGATACCCATGTCGGTCATCATGTTGACGGAACCGAGGTCGGAGCCGGCGGACAACGCCTGCAGGTTCGGGACGACAACCCACGGCTGACGACCCATCTCGGTGAAGATCCAGCCGAAGGAAGCGGCTGCGAACGGTAGGGGGAGATTGGCTACGGCGAGGACGCTCAGCCACTTGCTAGACGAAGTGCGTCCGCCTCGGGTGGCCCACAGGCCCCACGCCGCCAGCAGGAAGGCCAGCATGCCCAGGCCGATCATGAAGCGGAACGACCAGAAGGCGACCATCTGCGGAGGACGGAAGTCGTACTGCGAGGCGTCACCGTACTTGGCGGTGAAGTTCGCATCGGAGTTGAGCAGCTCCACCATGCGCTCCTGGACGTCGGCGACGCCCTCAGAGGTGGCGGTGAAGGAGTTGTGCGACATGAAGGACGCGACGCCGGGGACCTTGATGAACTGGGTCGGCTGCGCGCCGTCATCGCCGAGGGGGCAGGAGCCGAACTGGGCGATCGTGAAGGCCGCGCCGTCGGTGTCCACACAGATGCCTTCGGCGGCAGCCATCTTCATGGGCTGAACCTCAACCATCTCCTGGCCCTGGATGTGGCCGGAGGCGGCGGTGCCGAGGCCACCGATCAGGACGGCGGTCAGGCCGAAGCGGGCGATCGGGCGCCAGATGTCACGCGACTGAGACATGGCCTCGTCGGAGCCCTCGCGGGCGGTGCGCACCATCCACCAGATGGAGATGCCAGCAACGAAGGAGCCTGCGACCAGCCACGCAGAGGTGATGACGTGGGCGTATTCACTCAGGTACACGCCGGAGGTGATGAGCTCCATGAAGCCGCTCACGCCGTCGAGCTCGGCGCGGCCGGTCTCGGGGTTGAAGCGGGCGCCCACGGGGTGCTGCATCCATGCGTTGGCCCCGAGGATCCAGGCCGCGGAGAACATGGTGCCCAGGGCGACGCACCAGATCGTCAGCAGGTGCATGCCCTTGGAGAGGCGGCCCCAGCCGAAAATCCACAGGCCCAGGAAAGTGGACTCGAGGAAGAAGGCGAGGAGGGCCTCAACGGCTAGGGGAGCGCCGAAGATATCGCCGACGAAGCGGGAGTATTCGGACCAGTTCATGCCGAACTGGAACTCCTGCACGATACCGGTGGCGATACCGAGCGCGAAGTTGATGAGGAGGAGCTTGCCAAAGAAGCGAGTTGCTTGCAGCCAGTATTCCTTGCCGGTGCGGTGCCACGCGGTCTGCATGATAGCAACCAGCAGGGACAGGCCGATTGTCAGCGGCACGAGGACGAAGTGGTAGACGGTGGTAACACCGAACTGCCATCGTCCGACGGTGACCGCGTCGAGCGCTGTCTGCGCGAGGGTCATGATGGGACCTTCTCGTATTGGGAATTGGGGTTGATGATCCCGCGTCTGAGATCCACGGGACCTTTGTCACGGGTTGATAATAATGTAGCCCAAAACTGTCGGTTGGATTGGCTGAAATGCTGGTTCATTGGATGTTTTGTGACATACGCGTCCGAATAATTTTTATGGGTTCTTCCGTGAGATATTGCTCGGCGTTGCGTTGTCCTGATCACGCCATCGTCGGAACAGGGCGCTGTTGTGCGACAATAGACGTGAATGGATGTCGCGGGAGTGCCCCCGCGACGAGAGCCGAGCGATGACGTATTCATATGCCGCCGGCCGCTGCGCATCAGCGCTCCACTAGGTTTCCGCCCCACGCGGGCGATGAAAAAGGGTGCGTCCAGGCACGGGGTGCGCACCCACCATTGGAGAATCGTGACAACCGAATCCACCACGCCCGTGGCACCCGCCGCGTCGCTGCTGTTCCAAGCGCCCGTGTTCCAGGCTGCCCCCGAGGTTGCTCCTCCCGCGATTGTTGAGGAACCGGAGCCCAAGCGTCGCCGCAAGTCCGCTGCCGCCAACGAAGAGTCTGTTCCTCGCGAAGAGGCTGCCCCGAAGCGTCGCCGTCGCTCAAAGAAGGTCGCTGATGAGGCCCAGGCCGCGGAAACCCCCGAGGCTCCCGCGACCGAATCTGAGTCTGAGGAGGTGCCCGCCGAGCCGAAGATCCGCCGTCGCCGCCGCTCCAAGAAGACGGATGAGGCCTCGGCCCCCGCTCAGGAAGAATCCGACAAGTCCGACGCGCCCGCGCAGGACTCCGAGTCCTCGGATGAGGAGGAGACCTCCGGTCGTCGCCGTCGTCGCCGCCGCGCGCGCAGCTCCGCTGCCTCCGAGGAAAGTGGCGATCCCGCGGACCAGGTTCAGGCCCTGAAGGGGTCCACGCGCCTGGAGGCGAAGAAGATGCGTCGCCGTGAAGGTCGCCGTGAAGGTCGCCGTCGCCACTCCATCTCCGAGTCCGAGTTCCTCGCGCGCCGCGAGTCTGTCGAGCGCACGATGGTCATCCGTGACCAGGACGGCCTCGACCAGATCGCCATCCTCGAAGATGGTCTGCTCGTCGAGCACTACGTCGCGCGCCGCACGCAGTCCTCGATGGTCGGCAACATCTACCTGGGCCGCGTCCAGAACGTCCTCCCGTCGATGGAAGCGGCATTCGTCGACGTGGGCCGCGGACGCAACGCGGTCCTGTACGCTGGCGAGGTTAACTGGGATGCCGTCGGCATGGAGGGTAAGCCCCGGCGTATCGAGGCGGCGCTGAAGTCCGGTGATCCGGTCCTCGTTCAGGTGACGAAGGATCCGATCGGCCACAAGGGCGCCCGCCTGACCTCTCAAATCACGCTGGCCGGCCGCTACCTGGTCCTCATCCCCGGCGGTTCCATGATGGGCATCTCCCGCAAGCTGCCGGATAAGGAGCGCGCTCGCCTGAAGAAGATCCTCAAGGCTGTCGTTCCTTCGGGCTCGGGGGTCATCGTGCGCACCGCTGCGGAAGGCGCGACGGAGGAGCAGATCCGCGACGACGTTGCCCGCCTGACCCGTCAGTGGGAGGACATCGAGAAGAAGCGTACCAACACGAAGAGCGCCCCGACGCTGCTGCGCGGTGAGCCCGAGCTGGCCGTGCGTGTCGTGCGCGACATCTTCAACGAGGACTTCTCGAAGCTCGTTATCGAGGGACGCGACACCTACGCGACCGTCAAGGAATACGTCGACGAGCTCAGCCCCGAGCTCTCCGATCGCGTCGAACAGTGGGTGGGCACGGAGGATGTCTTCCACGCCCATCGCATCGATGAACAGCTCGCCAAGGGCATGGACCGCAAGGTGTGGCTGCCCTCGGGCGGTACCCTCATCATCGACCGCACCGAGGCGATGACCGTCATCGACGTCAACACCGGCAAGTTTATCGGCGCCGGTGGCACGCTCGAGGAGACGGTGACCCGTAACAACCTCGAGGCCGCTGAAGAGATCGTCCGTCAGCTGCGCCTGCGCGACATCGGTGGCATTGTCATCATCGACTTCGTCGACATGGTCCTCGAATCCAACCGCGACCTCGTGCTGCGTCGCCTCGTCGAGTGTCTGGGACGCGATCGTACGCGTCACCAGGTCACCGAGATTACATCCCTGGGCCTCGTGCAGATGACCCGTAAGCGCGTGGGTGAGGGCCTGGTCGAGGCATTCTCCTCCCCGTGCGAGGCATGCGAGGGTCGCGGCTTCATCGTTCACCACCACCCGGTGGAGATCTCCGGGGCCGAGCAGCCTTCGAAGGGATCGAAGGGCGGGAAGAAGCAGCAGAAGAAGGCCGAGCCCCGCCGCATTGAGGATAATGCCGATCGCGAGCGCGCCAAGGAAGCCCTGAGCGCGATCGCCGCTGCCTCGACCCGTAAGGAAGAGGAGAACGCACCCGAGGAGCCCGCCCCGACCAAGAAGCGCCGCGCGCGCGCCGCTTCGACGCAGGCCAAGGAGCCCGAGGCCTCGAGCGCTGAGCAGTCCGCGCCGTCTGAGGGTGTTGCTCAGGCAGTGGTGGAGACACCCGCGTCCGCTCCTGCTGTCGACAAGGCTGAGGAAAGCGCGACCAAGCGTCCCCGTCGTCGCCGTCGCGTCGCCGAGTCCGCTCTGCTGCCCGAGCTTCCCGTGCATATCGACCTGCCCGACCCCGTCGATCACTCGGACGAGCCGACGGCACCCGCCAAGGACCCTTCCGAGATTCAGCTGCCTGAGCAGCGCGAGAAGGCTCCGGCGACCCGCCGCCGCGCATCCCGCAAGGCCGCCACGGCCTCGTCTGGCGAGTCGGCCGAGGCCCCTGCGCCGAAGAAGAGCCGTCGCCGCGCCACCGCGCAGACGTCCGTTCCTGACGTTCAGGCGGACGAGGCTCCGGCCGCCGCGTCAGTGAGCGCTCCGGTCGTGGAGGAAGCTCCCGCCCAGGCGCCCGCCGTGCCGCGCAAGACTCGCAAGCGCCACGCTGCCGTCTCGACCGGCATCGTCGAGCCCGACGCGGCTCCGGCTCCCGTCGTCATCGACCTGCCCGCACGCGCCGAGGTGAGTGCGCCCGCGGCTCCGGCCAAGTCAACCGATGATATCGCGCTTCCCCAGGCGAGCGATCAGCCTCGCGTCAAGCGTCGTCGTCGCGCCGCATCGACCGGCATCGTCGACGCCGGTTAATGCTCCAGGCGCCGGGGGAGGGCCGATCATCCCTCCCCCGAGCCCAGGGTGTGGAATCGCACAGCACTTCACACCCGCCCGTGACCGTGCCGGCTTGCAATCCGGCGTGCGAATCGGCTAAATTTGATCGTCGGCGCAACAAGCGCCAACGGAATCATGACAATGAGACAAGTCCTCGGCAGTTTCGAGGCGCGATTCCGGTTACGAATACGAGAAGAGATGAGCTCCAACGTGGTCTACGCGATCGTCAAGGCTGGCGGCCGGCAGGAAAAG
>CABKMD010000064.1 GCA_902373435.1 uncultured Actinomyces sp. | reverse complement strand
TGGGAGGTGAACTGTGTTCCCCGATCAGCGTGCAACACGACCCCTGCGGGGAAGGTGCCACGGGTGGCGGCGGCCATGTCGAGTGCGGTGATGACCAGAGCGCGTGGGGTTGCCTGCGTTGCTCAAGGAGGCCTTGGAGCACGGCCTGGCTGCTGAGCTTTCCGAGCACTTGGGGTATGAGAAGGGCCAGCCCAGCGCGCAGGCGCGCTCGAACACGAGGAACGGCACGACGAAGAAGACCGTGATATCGGAGGTGGGAGCCTTCGAGATCGAGGTTCCCCGGGATCGGGCAGGCTCTTTCACCCCACGCTTGGTACGCACAGGACAACGGCGTCTCGATGGCTTGGATTCGATGATTATCAGCTTGTATGCCGGGGGGATAACGGTGCGCGATATCCGCCCATCACCTCGCTTCCACCATCGGCGTACAGGTCAGTGCTGCAACGATTTCCACGATCACTGACGCGGTGTGCGACGCTGTCTTAGAGTGGCAGCACCGCCCCCTAGAAGCGTTCTACCCGGTGATCTACCTGGACGCGATCCACATCAAAATCCGACGCGATCACACAGTGGACAACCGGGCCGCTCACCTGGCGGTCGGAGTGGACATGGAGGGCGTCACACATGTGTTGGGCATCTGGGTCCAAGCCGATGAAGGAGCGGCTTTTTGGGCCCACGTATGCGCCGAGCTGGCCAACCGGGGCGTGCGCGATGTCCTGATCGTGTGCTGCGATGGGTTGACTGCCATCGAAGCGACCTGGCCCCAGTCCATGGTCCAAACCTGCGTCGTTCACTTAATCCGCGCATCCATGCGTTTCGTGTCCTACAAGGACCGCAAGAGCGTCGCGGCCGCTCTCAAGGCCGTGTACAGCGCGCCCAACGAAGAAACCGCCCGAGGGGCGCTGGAAGAGTTTGCAGCCAGCGAGCTGGGAGCACGCTACCCCCAAACCGCCCTGACCTGGCAGCGCGCCTGGCAGCGCTTCACGCCGTTCCTGGCGTTCCCGCCCATGTTGCGCCGCGTCGTGTACACCACCAACGCTATCGAATCGTTGAACTACCAGCTACGTAAAATCACCAAGAACCGCGGGCATTTCCCCAGCGAAGAACCCGCCATCAAACTCCTATGGCTAGGAATTTGCAACATCGAAGACAAACGAGCCGCCCAGCGCCTCACAGACGCAGGCAAACCCCCCAACAAACGAACAGCCCCCACACGCCTCATCCAAGGACACACCACCACCAACTGGAAACAAGCCCTCGCCCAACTCGCCACCGCCTACCCCGACCGAATCACCCCCTACCTCTAACCCCCATACACAGAAAAATTGACAGGCTCTTCGTGTCGCCACTGGCCAATCACGACACATATGCATCCAGGCCGCTATGGTAGACCCTGACAAGGCGTGGGCGAAGAACGCACGGTCTCCGCCCACGTGTCACAAACGGGGAGACGGATCCACAAGAACACTCTGAAGATCTGTATGAGTAAAATCGTCGCCGATGAACAACAAAGGAAGGCCAGCAGCTTTCGCCGCTCCGTAGACTAAGCAGTCACCAAAATTCAGTCTTGCGGGCGAGCCGCTCCCCCTGCCATATCTGCGCAGCCCCTCACGGGCGCATCTCAGTTCGTCGACACCACATTCGACAATAGTTAGCCCCAAGATGCCGAGGATCGAATCAATTTCTGAGGCTCGTGCCTGCCCCATCACAATAGACAGCTCAAGTACTGTGGGGGCAGCGATAAGTCTCTGGGGATGTTCATCCAAAGCCTTCATAACGTCGGCAGCTCTCGACTCCGACCTGATCAGCGCAACCAATGCCGAAGTGTCGACAATCATCGAGGTTGCCCCTCACTGTCATAGATATCGTCGTCTGTCAGCCAGGGGTCATCAACACCTTGACACCTTCTCTGCACATCAGCAAAGGCCTGCCAGTCGATAGCGTGATTGGCTCGTTCCTTCTCCATCTCAACTGTCAGCGCGTCGAGAACAGCACCTGTCGCGGTCGTCCTACGTAGGCGTGCCAGCTCTGTCGCCAGCGCATACACGCGTTCATCCTTGATGTTGAGCGTTGCCATATCGCTAGAATACGCACCAATGCAGCCGTCGTCTACCCCGAGGTAGAACCCATGGGAAAGTTGGGCTAGTCCGCCAAGCGCTGGGACACCACCGTCGTGACGCCATCGCGCATGGTGACGCCGTAGAGGGCGTTTGCGATCTCCATCGTGCGCTTCTGGTGCGTGATGACGATCAGCTGCGAGGTCTCCTGCAGCTCCTTGAAGATGGCGAGCAGGCGCGTGAGGTTCATGTCGTCCAGGGCGGCCTCGACCTCGTCCATGACGTAGAACGGGGACGGGCGCGCCTTAAAGATCGCGACCAGGAACGCGATCGCGGCCAGGGAACGCTCGCCGCCTGACAAGAGGGACAGGCGCTTGACCTTCTTGCCCGCGGGCCGGGCTTCGATCTCGATGCCCGTCGAGAGCATGTCGTCCGGGTCGGTGAGCACCAGGTCGCCCTGGCCACCCGGGAACAGCACGCCGAACACGTGCTCAAACTGCTCACGTGTCTCGGCGAAGGCCGACGCGAAGGCCTCCTCCACCAGGCGGTCTACGTCCGCCACGATGCGCAGCAGGTCCGCCTTCGATTGTTTGAGGTCTTGGACCTGATCCACCAGGAACTTGTGCCGCGCGGCCAGCGCCTCGTGCTCCTCGAGAGCCAGTGGGTTCACGCGCCCCAGCTTCTCCAAATCCTTCTGCGCCTTGGCGAGCGCGCGCTCCTGATCGGCGCGCACGTACGCGCTCGGCTCCGCGGCCGCGGCCTTGTCGACCTGATCGGGATCGAGCGGCAGCATCGGCACCAGCGTATGGGGGCCGAACTCGGCGAGCAGCTGCTCGGGTTCGAGGGACAGCTCCTCAAGGGCACGGCGCTGCAGATCCTCGACGCGCAGGCGCGTCTGCTCGGCCGCGATCTGCCCCTGGTGGGCCGAGGCCGTGGCCTCCGACAGCTCCGCGCTCAGCCGGTCCAGGGCGCGGCGTGCGTCCGAAACCTCCTGGGAGACCCGGTAGCGCCGCTCACTCAGGCGGTCGCGCTCAGCGGCAGCACGGGACAGGGCCCGCTCGGCGGCCTCGAGGGCGACGCGGGCGGCTGCCTCCACGCCCGAGGCCGTGGCCAGCTCCGTCTTTCGTGCGGCCTCGCGCCGGGCGTAGCGGGCGCGCTCCTCGCGCTCGGCGGCGGCGGTCTGGCGCAGGGAGCGGGCGCGGGAGGCTGCGCGCCGTGATTGTTCTTCGAGGGCACGCAGGCCCAGGCGCGCCTCGTTTTCAGCCTCGCGGGCCTCGCGCGCGGCGCGGGATGCGGCGTCCGCGCGGGCCTGTGCGTCTTCAAGGGATTCGGGCGGGCCGACGGTGTCGGCACCGTCGAGTCGGGCGCGGGCGGCGACGTCCTGCTCGCGGGCCCACGTCACCTGTTCGTCGGCGCGTCGGGCCACGTCGTGGGCGCGCTCGGCCTCGGCGCGGGCGGCCTGCGCGGCCGACTGTGCGCGGGCTAGTTCCTGGGCTTCCTTGGCGCGCTGGGCGTCTTCCTCGCGCAGGGCCTTCAGGGCGTCGTTCGCCTCGTGGATGCGCCGGTCCAGGTGGGCGTTCGCTTCGCTGAGCTGCTCGGATACCTCGGCCATGGAAGCCTGCGCGGCCTCGGCTTGCGCGCAAGCCTCCTCGTAGTCGGCGCGCACGGAGAGTACCGAGGATGCCTGGCGGCCCCCCTCCACCGACCAGGAGCGCAGCACGTCCCCACCTGACGTGACGACGGCTCGGACGCCGGGCACGTCCAGCGCGGCAGCGGCGTTCTCAAGGTCGCAGGCGACGACTCCGTCTAGCAGGGACGCGAGGGGCGCACCGGCTCCCTCGCAGGTGACGACGTCAGCGAGCCACGTCGCGCCCTCGGGCAGCTCGGCGCGGGCGGCCCTGCCGGTCCCTTCCGCGGGTTCATCGGAAGAACCGGAAGAATCAGATGCAACAACAAGCCGCAGCGAGCGCCCGGCCGCGCGGGCCGCGTCCAGCTCGCCCAGGCCTCGGGCCAGGGAGTCGACGACGACGGCGTCGGCGAAGGGAGCCAGCGCAGCGGCGACGGCGTCTTCGAAACCGGGGGTGACGTGCAGGAGAGGCGTGACCTGGCCGAGCACGCCGGGGCGCCCGAGCAGCTCGGCGGTTCCGTCCTCGGGGGCGAGCAGCTGCTCGAGCGCGTCGCGGCGCGCCTCCCAGCGCGCGCGGTCGGCGCGGGCCTCGCGTTCGACGCCGAGCAGCTCGTCCACGCGGGCGCGCGCGGCGTCGCGGCAGGCCGAGGCCTCGGCGTGTGCGCGGGCCGCTCCACCGCCGGCTTCGTCCGCAGACGAGGAACCCGCAGCGACAGAAGCATCCACAGCAACGAAGCCCACAAAGGAGGCGGGCACAGCCTTCTCGGCGGCCTGGGCGCGCTCCTGAGCCGAGCGGTACGCGCCCCACGCACGGTCGGCCTCGGCAATCGCGGCCTCCAGGCGAGACGCGGCCGTTGAGGCGTCGCCCGTCAGGCGCGCGACCTTCTCGCGGTGGTCGGCGATGACGCGGTTGACGCGGGCCAGCTCACGGGAGGCGGAATCGTCGGCGTCCTCGGCGGCCTCACGCGCGCGAGTCGCTGCGGTGAGGGCACTGCGCGCCTCATCGACCTGAGCGACCAGCGCGGCGTCCTCGGCACCGGCCACGCGGGCACGCTCGTCGAGCACGTCGGGGTCCTCGCCGCCCGGGGGCAGCTCGGGGGTCACGCGCAGGGAAACCTTCTGGGTCGCGGCCATCAGCGTTCCGCGCAAGCGCTCGGTCATCGTGGTGAGCGACTGCCAGTCAGAAGATGCCTGATCGAGCGCCGGCGAGGACACACGTTCCGCATCTTCCAGACGCGAAAGCTCGGAGCGCGCGGCGACTATCTGCTCCTCGAGCGACGCGCGGCGCTGCGCGGTAGACTCGTCCGATGCCTCGAGCACCGACAACTTGGAAAGCGCTAAGGACAGGTCATCGGCGAGCAGTCGGGCCTTCGCGTCACGCACGCGCGCCTGGATAAGAGAAGCGCGACGAGCGACCCGCGCCTGGCGGGCCAGGGGACCCAGCTGGCGGTGAATCTCGTTCGTCAGGTCCAGGACGCGTACGAGGTTCGCGTCCATGTCGGACAGCTTCTTGAGCGCACGTTCCTTGCGGCGCCGATGCTTGAGGACGCCCGTGGCCTCTTCGATGAAGCCGCGACGCTCCTCGGGTGTGGAGGATAGAATCGCGTCGAGCTGCCCCTGGCCAACAATGACGTGCATCTGACGGCCCATGCCCGTGTCGGAGAGGAGCTCCTGCACGTCCAGCAGCCTCGCCGGAGTGCCGTTAATGGAGTATTCGGAGCCGCCCCCGCGAAACAGGGTCCGGCTGATCGTCACCTCAGAATACTCGATGTCGAGCAGCCCGTCGGTGTTGTCGATCGTCAGGTCCACCTGGGCGCGCCCCAACGCCGCGCGCCCAGATGTCCCCGCGAAGATCACGTCCGCCATTTGCCCGCCGCGCAGCGCGCGGGCACCCTGCTCGCCCATGACCCAGGCGAGAGCGTCGACGACGTTGGATTTACCCGACCCATTGGGGCCGACGACGCACGTGATGCCCGGTTGGAGGGCGAGCGTGGTCGCACTGGCGAAGGACTTAAAGCCCCGCAGCGTCAGGTTCTTGAGGTACACCCTTGCAGGTTAGCCGTGACTCAGTAAATCTCCGGGAACCACAGGGAGATTTCGCGCGTTGCGTTGTCCACAGAGTCCGAGCCGTGGATCAGGTTCTCCATGTGGGGGCTGTTCCACGCGCGACCCAGGTCGCCGCGGATCGTGCCCGCGGGGGCCGTCGTCGGGTCGGTCGAGCCCATGAGGACGCGCATGCCTTCGACGACGCGCTGGCCTTCGACGATGATGGCGACGACCGGGCCGGAGCTCATGAACTCCAGGAGGCCCTCGAAGAAGGGCTTGTCCTTGTGGTCGGCGTAGTGCTCGGCGAGCAACTCGCGGGAGGCGATCATGAGCTTGAGGCCCTTGATCGTGTAGCCCTTGGTCTCGATGCGGCGCAGGATCTCTCCGGTCAGGCCGCGAACGTAGCCGTCGGGCTTCACGACGATGAGAGTGTGTTCCAGGGTGGGGTCGAGAAGGTGCTGGGGCTCCAGCAGAACACTCTTAGCGCTCACGTTGTCTCCTTTGATGACGAGGGTTGCGTAGTTGCGCTTTCCAGCATATCTGTCAGCGCCGCGACCGCCGCTGTGGCGTCGGCCCCATTAGCCTCGATGTGGACGCTCTGACCTTGGGTAATGCCCAGGGCCATGAGCTCCAGGACCGAGCCGCCGTCGGCCCCGTTGACGGTGACCTCGGCGTCGAAGGTGCCCGCCAGGCGCACGAAGGCGGCCGCGGGGCGCGCGTGCAGGCCGACGGGGTCAGCGACGACCGCGTCCCCCTGCGCCCACATCGACGAGGCCTGGGTCCCTCCCGCTCCCACGGCGGCTCCGGTGGCGGGGCTGGGTGCCTCTTGGGCGGGCACGTCGTCCACGCGCGGAGCAAGGGCGGCTGCAACGTCGGCGACCTGATCGAGGTCTTCACCGAGCTGAGCCCGCACGGAGGACGCAACGGCCCCTTCGACGAGACAGGTGTCGACGAAGCGCACGCGCTCGGGCTCATCGCTCATGTCGATGACGGATTCGACGGTCATCGTGGCCGAGCCGAGGTCGGTCAGCACGATGACACCGCTGCCCTCGCCGTCCACTGCCTTCAGAGCGGCCTCGACGGCTGCCTCCACGAGGTCGTAGGAGGTGCCGATGCGGCCGTCCTCCGTGCCCCCGGCGGCCTCGAAATGCACGTCGGGGGCCATCTGGGCGGCCAGTTCACAGACTCCGGCGGCCAGGGAGGCCGAGTGGGAGACGATGACGAAGGAAACGCGCACGCTCATGCCGCGCCGACCTCGCCCGCTGCGCGCACGGCGGCGCGCAGGATGAGGGAGGTGGACACGGCACCCGGGTCGAGGTGCCCGATGGAGCGTTCGCCCAGGTAGGAGGCGCGTCCCTTCGTGGCCCGCAGAGGTTCCGTCGCGGCCGCTCCGGCCTCTGCGGAAGTGGCGGCGGCCTCGAGGACGGCGGCAGCATCGCTACCGGACTCGGCGGCCGCGCGGGCGGCCTCGAGGGCGGGCGTCCACGCGTCCACCATGGTCTTCTCACCCGTGGTGGCCTTGCCTCGGGCCTGGATTCCATCGAGCGCGCCCGCGATCACCGCTACCACGCCCGCGCCGTCGAGATCGCCGTCACCGGCGGCCTTGGATGCGCGCAGGAACGCGGTCCCGTACAGGGGACCGGCGGCGCCACCGACCGTGGACATGAGAGTTTTGGCAACCATCTTGAGGACCTCGGCGACGCTGCCCGGCTGGGCCTGTCCTAGGGCCTCGAGCGCGGCCTTGAATCCGCGGTCCATGTTTTCGCCGTGGTCGCCGTCCCCGATGGCTCGGTCCAGGTCCACCAGGTAGTCGCGCTGCTCAGCGACATCCGCCGCCGCCAGCTCGATCCACCGGCGTGCCCACGTTACATCTAGGCTCATCGTGATTCCCCTTATCCTGCCTCGCTGCTTACTTCCAGGCGACCGTGTTCACGGGCGCGTCAAAGAGCTCGAGCAGCTCGTCGTCGGCGCGCATGAGGGTCACGGAGAAGCCAGGCATCTCCAGGCTGGTGACGTAGTTGCCGACCATCTGGCGAGCGATCTCGATACCGTCCTTCTTGAGGAGAGCGGCCAGGGCGCGGAAGCAGATGTAAAGCTCGGAGATGGGGGTGCCACCCATGCCGTTGACGAGGGCCACAACGCGCTCGCCTTCGGTCAGGCCCAGGTCTTCGCGCACACGCTCGTAGAGTTCGGCAACGAGGCTGTCGGCGGTCTCCATGGAGCCGCGGCGATATCCGGGCTCGCCGTGGATGCCGATGCCCAGTTCGATTTCGTCCTCGCCCAGGTCGAAGGAGGGCTTGCCGGCGTGGGGCACGGTGCAGGGGCCCAGGGCCAGGCCCATGGAGCGGGTCTGATAGTTGACCTTGGTGGCGATGCGGGTGACTTCCTCGAGGGAATCGCCACGCTCGGCGGCCGCGCCAGCGATCTTCTCGACGAAGATGGTGCCGGCGACGCCGCGGCGCCCCGCCGTGTAGAGGGAGTCCTCGACGGCGACGTCGTCGTTGACGACGACGGTGGCGACCGTAATGTCCTCCATGTCGGCCAGCTCGGCGGCGGTCTCGAAGTTGAGAACGTCGCCCGTGTAGTTCTTGACGATGTGCAGGACGCCCGCGCCGTGATCGGCGGCCTTCGTGGCCTCCAGGATCGGGTCGGGGGTGGGCGAGGTGAAGACCGCGTCGGGTACGGCCGCATCCAGCATGCCTTCGCCGACGAAGCCCGCGTGCAGCGGCTCGTGTCCAGATCCGCCACCGGAGACGAGGCCGACCTTGCCCTCACCCTTGGGGGCGTGACGGGTCACGAAGTCGGGCGAGTAATGCACATCGACGATGTCGGAGTGGGCCAGGGCGAAACCTTCGAGGGTTTCGCGGACGACGGCATGGACGTCATTGACGAGCTTCTTCATGATGCCTCCTTGCACATTGCTCATCTGTACTTGTACGCATGGTCAATCGTGCCACCTTTGAGCACAAAATCCCAACCGTGGCGGCCGCCACGATGCGGCCGCCCTGGTTGGGGTCCATCCTAGCGCGGGCTATGGCCGGCGAGAGCCAGCATTTCCCCAGCCAACATGACCGATCCAAACACGAGGACTCCGCTGCGATCCGCAGGCTCGGCCCCGGTCTCGGCGATCTCGGCTGCACGATCGACCGCGTCGGCCAACGACTCGCGCACATCTACCCGGTCGGGACCGAAGACCTCCTCGGCGATCTCGGCCAGGCGCGCGATGTCCGCCGCACGCTCGCCCGGCATCTGCGTGACGACGAGGTGATCAATGAAGGGCTCGACCTCGGACAGGACGCCCTCGATGTCCTTATCCCCCATCGCCGCGTACACGCCCGCGATCCGCGCGAACCCGAAGGAGGATTCCACGGCCTCGCGCAGGGTGGCCGCGCCAGCAGGGTTGTGCGCGGCGTCCACGATAATCGTGGGCGAATGACGCACGACCTGCATGCGGCCCGGGCTGGAGGCGTTCATGAGGCCCTGCTCGACGATGCGACCGTCCAGGCCGCGGCCCCCCATGAAGGCCTCGACGGCCACGAGCGCCGCCGCCGCGTTGTGGGCCTGATACTGGCCGAATAGAGGGACGAACACGTCCTCGTAGACCGCGGAGGGCGTGCGGATCGTGACCATCTGGCCACCGACCCCCATCTGGCGATCCACGACCTCGAAGTCGCGGTACTCAACGCGAGCGATCGCGTCGACGGAGCGCGCCTGCTCGAGGAGGATGTCGAGGACTTCCTCCTCCTGCTTCATAATGACGACGACCTGGCCGGGCTTGATGATGCCGGCCTTTTCGCGCGCGATTTCCTCGATCGTGGAGCCCAGCCACTTCGTGTGATCTAGGGCGATCGGCGTGATGACCGAGACGCCGGCGTCGATGACGTTCGTGGCGTCCCAGCGCCCGCCCATGCCGACCTCGACAACGGCGGCGTCAACCGGGTAATCGGCGAAGGCCGCGTACGCCATGATCGTGAAGACCTCGAAGAAGGACAGGCGCGGGCCGCCCTCCTGCGCGCTGCGCTCGTCCACCATGCCGACGTAGGGCTCGATGTCCTCCCAGGCACGCACGAAGCCCTCGCGCGTGATCGGGTGCCCCTCCAGTGAGATGCGCTCGCGCACGTCGAGCAGGTGCGGGCTCGTGAAGCGACCGGTCTTCATGCCGAAAGCGGTGAGAAGCGAGTCGATCATGCGCGACGTGGACGTCTTGCCGTTCGTGCCCGTGATGTGGATCGACGGGTAGGAGTTCTGCGGGTCGCCCAGGATGTCCAGGGCGAGCTTCACGCGGTCCAGCGTGGGGTCGATATCGTGCTCGGGTGCGCGCGCGACGATGGACTGGTAGATCTCCTGCACGCGCGCGTCCAGCGCGACGTCGTCCTGAACCATCGCGAGCGCGGCGTCGTGGGAAGCACGCTCATCGTTTGCTTCGGCGGCGTCGTCGGCGAACTCCTCGTCCACCTCGCCCTCGATCTCCGCGAGGATGGAGGGATCGGGGCCCAGCAGCAGCGAGTGTTCGACGAGGGCGCGCAGCGCGGCCTCGCGTTCGCTCTCCTCCACCTCGGGGTCGGTGCCCTCCCCCGCCTCGGTCTCCTCAACCTCGTCGGCCGCTTCCAGGTACGGGATCAGGTCGGCCGGGATGCCGCCCTGCTGGTCCTCGTGGGTGGGGTCTTGCCCGAAGAACGATTCGCCTGCCATGTTTCCTCCGCTGTTCGCAGTGTCTCCGCTATTTTACCGGGCCAAGCGCGGCGGGCGGCTTGTTTCGCCGGTCACGGCGCGTTGGCGCGCACTCTTCACACGTCGTCATCGACGAGGCCGGGGCGGGGTACCCCACACCTCCATATTCGTCGCGGGGAGCACGTCATCACCGCGCCGACGCAGACAGATAGAATGAAGGCCGTCAAGATGATCCCTTCAAGGAGGCAACACATGGGTAAGTGGTTTGGTCAGGCATCCGAGATCGAGGAGCTGCGCGCCGAGAACTCTCGGCTCAAGGAGCAGGTTGCGACCCTCGAGGCGCGACTGCGCGCCGCCTACGCGGACGCCGGTGTGACGGCCCTCGCCGGGTCCTCCTCCGCTCCCGGGGCGCCAGTCCCGCAGGCCTCAGCTCCCGCCTTCCCAACCGGCGCACCCAACCCGGCCACGGCCTCGTTCCCGGAGGTGAGCGCAGCCGAACTCCAGATGATTGCCGAGGGCAGGACGCTCAACGCCATCAAGGCCTACCGTGACCGCACCGGCGTGGGCCTGAAGACGGCGAAGGCAGTGATCGAAGCGGCCCGCTGAGCACCAGTAACCTCATCTCCCACCTGTTGCGAGGTTTGCTCCACACCGCAGCTGGTTGGAATGCGGTTGCTCCCCGGTCGAGGCTCACTCATGCGGATAGGTTGTGCGCTTGCGGATAGGTTATGCAGATACGGATAGGTTATTCACCTATCCAGATGCTCATAACCTATCCAGATTCTCATAACCTATCCGTGTGACGGCATCCGCCAGCCGCAGCTCGTTTCCCCAGGTGCTATACCGGGTTGATGAGCGAGGCCGGGGCGCGGCGCGGGCATCGCCTATCCGCACGCTCGGTGAGACAATCCCGAGATTCTGGTCGACGACGCAATTGTCCAGATTTCCTCCCCCGAGGAGATCCTCACCATCCCCGAGGCCGGTTCCATCACCATTCGTGGCTTCGCGCCCGTCATCAAGACGGCCGTCATGCTGGTGTTCCACAACCAGGTGTCCTACGTCAACGTCGCGGTGGGGCGCGTCGGCGAGGAATTCCAGACCACCAACTACGAGAAGTTCAACAAGTCGATGTGCCACTTCATGGACTCCATCGAGATCATGATGCACATGCCACCCACGGCAGACAGCTGACGTCACTGATCCGCGTCGTGCCGGAGAACCTTGTGTCCTCCAGCTATCGCGGAAAGCCGGCGGGGCCGGGAGGTTTTCCTCCCGACCCCACCCGCCTAAGCGGCGGCACTCAGTGCTTGGCGACGCGAACCTGCGGCTTGTCGCCGGCCTCGACCTCAAGCGACAGAGCGAGTGTCTCGGCGGCGATCATGTCGCGCCAGTTCTCAACGTCGGCCACATGATCGGACGGAACCGTCAGCGACAGGTCGATGCGGTCCGAGATATGCAGGCCAGCGTTCTTACGCTCGTCCTGAACGGCGCGCACGACGTCGCGGGCGTAGCCCTCGGCCTCAAGCTCGGGGGTCAGCTCCGTGTCGAGCACGACGAAGGTGCCCGAGGCGAGCACGTCCGCGACCTGCCCCTCAGCGGCATCCACGGAGGTCGACACGGAGAACATGTCGCCCGTGAGCACCAGCGGCGCCCCATCCAGTTCGACGGAGGCGAAACGGCACTCGCCGTCCACGACCTCCCACTCACCGGACTTCTGAG
>CABKMD010000063.1 GCA_902373435.1 uncultured Actinomyces sp. | reverse complement strand
ATGCTGATCACGCACTACACCCGCATTCTGCGTTACATCAAGCCCAGTCACGTTCACGTTTTCGTCGACGGCCACGTCGCCACTCAGGGTGGTCCCGAGTTGGCCGACGAACTCGAAGAGAACGGCTACGACAAGTACCTGGGTCTCTGATCACCGTGTCCACGGACTTCACCGCCGCCGAGCTCGAGGCGATTCGCGCCGATTTTCCGATTCTGAGTCGCCTCGGGCGCGGCGGCGCGCCCATCGCGTACCTCGACGCGTCTGCGACCTCGCAAAAGCCGGCCTGCGTCATCAACGCTGAGGCGGAGTTCTACCGCCGCAGCAACGGCGCGGTTCACCGGGGTACGCACCTTCTCGGCGATGAAGCGACCGACGCCTTTGAGAGCGGTCGGGGCGCCCTGGCCTCCTTCGTGGGTGTTGCACCCGACGAGATCGTGTGGACGAAGAACGCGACCGAGGCAATCAACCTTGTCGCTCTGTCCATGGCAAACGCGTCGCAGGGGATGGGAGGCGCGGAGTCTGCCGCTGTGCGAGTGGGACCGGGCGACCGCATCGTCTGTACCCGCGCCGAGCATCACGCGAACATTGTTCCGTGGCAGCAGCTGTGTGAACGCACGGGTGCCGAGCTCGCGTGGCTTGATCTGACGCCCGACGGTCGCATCGACCTGGACACGCTGTCTGTGATCACGCCGAATACCCGGCTAGTCGCATTCACCCACGTGTCCAACGTGACTGGCACCGTTTCACCCGTTGCGGCTGTGACTGCGGCTGCCCGGGCTGTCGGCGCACTGGTCCTCCTCGACACGTGCCAGTCCAGCGCGCACATGCCGCTCGACCTGTCCACGCTCGACGTGGACTTCGCGGTCTTTTCCTCCCACAAGATGCTCGGCCCCACGGGCGTGGGCGCACTATGGGGGCGCCGGTCGTTGCTCGCAGCGATGCCGCCCGTTCTCACCGGTGGCTCGATGATCGAATGGGTGACCATGGAGGAATCGACCTTCATGGCCCCGCCCGAACGCTTTGAAGCGGGATCGCAGCCCGTCGCACAGATCGCCGCATGGTCCGAGGCGCTGCGCTACCTGTGCGCACTCGGCATGGACCGCGTGGAAGCCCACGAGCACACGCTCACTTCCATGATGCTCGACGGAATTTCGTCGATCGACGGCATCCGTGTCCTCGGCCCGCAATC
Source organism: uncultured Actinomyces sp. (assembly GCA_902373435.1). GTDB lineage: Bacteria > Actinomycetota > Actinomycetes > Actinomycetales > Actinomycetaceae > Pauljensenia. The sequence continues at coordinate 11,076 of CABKMD010000063.1, read as the reverse complement.
GGACGTCGATCGCATCGGCGTCGTTGCTTTCGCTGTTGACGGGGTGCATCCGCACGACGTCGGCCAGTACATGGACTCCGTGGACGTGGCCGTGCGCGTCGGACACCACTGCGCGATCCCGCTCCATACGTTCTTCCAGGTGCGATCGTCCGCGCGCGCGTCGGTGGCACCGACCACCACCGAGCAGGAGATCGAGCGTCTCCTCGATGGCTTGTCGAAGGTCCGTCATTTCTTCGGCCTATAGAATCGACAACAGTACCGGAATAATTTGGAAAGGTTGCCATGGGAAGTCTTGAGCAGTTGTACCAGCAGGTGATCCTCGATCACGCCCGTGAAAAGCACGGCGCGGGCGATCCGAGCGGTATGGATGCTTCGTCGCACCAGGTGAACCCCACGTGCGGCGACGAGGTGACGTTGGGCGTCACGCTGGATGGGGAACGGCTCGCTTCCCTTCAGTGGGATGGCGACGGATGCTCGATTTCGCGCGCGTCGCTGTCCATGATGACCGACCTGACCGAAGGCAAGTCCGCCGAGGAAATCGGCCGCCTGTACCGGGACATGGAAGTCATGATGCATTCGCGTAACCTTGGCGTCGACGATGAGATCCTCGACGACCTGGGCGACGCGGCCGCTCTTGAGTCTACGTCGCAGTTTGCAAATCGCGTGAAGTGCGCCCTCCTGGGCTGGTACGCGCTGCGCGACGCGATGGCCAAGTCCGGTATCGATATTTCCACCGCGGGCGAGCCCGCTGAGCAGTAAAGGAACACCCATGAGTAATCCGATGGCTCAGTCTGAGCCCGTCGAGCAGCGCTTCGGCGCGCCCGCGCAGGAAGCACCGGCCGAAGTACCCACCCGTCAGATTGACGGCACCGACGTCATTGAGCAGGGCACGCTTGCAGCCGAGAACGTCCTGGAAGCCCTCAAGGACGTTATCGACCCCGAACTCGGCATTAACATCGTCGATCTCGGCCTGATCTACGGCGTCGTCATCGGTTCCGAGAACCAGGTGCGCCTCGATATGACCCTGACGTCGGCCGCCTGCCCGCTGACCGATGTCATCGAGCGCCAGGCGCAGACGATCCTGTCTGCCGTGACCGACGAAGTCCAGATCAACTGGGTCTGGATGCCGCCGTGGGGTCCCGATCGCATCACTTCCGACGGCCGCGAGCAGCTGCGCGCCATTGGTTTTAACGTCTGATCGGCGCATGAGACAAACCCCCGGAAGCATGGGCTTCCGGGGGTTTGTGTCATGCCCGACGATGACCGCGTTGATGGCCGTGTGAGCGTCGGTCCGCGCGGTACAACCGGGGATCGCGCCCTGTAAACGGGCGCTACGCGCGGCCGATTGTCTCGCGTACGAGCTGGACGACCTTGCGACGCAGGATCTTTCCCATCTGGTTGCGCGGAAGCTCGGCGATGATGACGAGCTGGCGGGGGGAGAGCGTAGTGCGCAATCGTCTTCTCTGCCCACGTGCGCACCTCCTCGAGAGTCAGCGGAGCGCTGCCGTCCTCCATGATGATGGCTGCGGCGACCTCTTCGGTCGCCTCCGAAATGGGAATCCCCACGACGGCGACGTCGTTGACCGACGGATGCGTGCGAATTGCAGCCTCCACCTGTGACGGGTAAACGTTGAAACCGCCAGACAAGATGAGCTCTTTTTTGCGGTCCGCCATCGAAATGAACCCGTCACTGTTCACGCCGATGTCGCCGGTCTTGAACCAGCCCTCGGACGTAAACACGCGCGCGGTCTCGTCGGGCGCGTCCAGGTACCCGTCAAAGACCTGAGGGCCACGAACAATAATCTCTCCAGGCTCGCCATCCTCAACGTCGAGCGTATCGTCGTCAAGCGAGACGAGGCGCAGCTGCGTGGAAGGGAACGGAACACCAAGAACACCGTGACGGCGCTTATCCGACAGCGGCGCACCGGTCAAAACCGGAGCGGTTTCGGACAGTCCGTAGCCTTCGACGATCATGCCACCCGTGGCCTCCTCCCATTTACTCGCGAGCTTCGTCGACAGAGGCATGGCACCGGCGACCGAATAACGGATGGAGGAAAGGTCGGTCTTCGTCTGTGTCGCGAGTCGGAGGATCCGCTCGAACATGGGAGGAACACCAACGAAGAAGGTGATAGGGCGTCGTTTGTGCGCGTCGAGAGCCATCTGCGCATCGAATTTCGGAAGCAGGACCTGGGTGGCCGCCTTGCGCACGGACGCACACAGGAAGAACGTGAGACCGAAGGCGTGGAAGTAGGGCAAAAACGAGAAAAAGGTTTCTGCACCCTCGTGCAGCTTCCACACCCAAAACAAGCACTGATTGACGTTGACCCCGATGTTGCGGTGGGTGAGGGGAGCGGACTTAGGAACGCCATTGGTTCCAGACGTGTGCAGAATGACCGCGCGATCATCAGGGGAAGGCAGCGGGAACGACGGATCAATCGGAGTCGACGAGGCGATGGCGCGGTCCCAGGACCTCGTACCCGTGGGCGCGGGGCCACGCAGCTGCGCGCGTGTCTCGCGTGCGCGAGCGACCGGAAGCTTGAGCAGGAAACGCTGAGCGGCGGGCATACCCTGAGAAATATCCACCGTGAAAACGGTGTCGAGAACGCCGAGCGGATAGGCATCCACGCACTTTTCCCACACGATCGCCACCTTGCCGCCGTGGCGGGCCAACTCTAACCCGCGATCTGAGCTGCGGGCGCCAGTGGGTTGTGTTGCGCAGCGATAGCACCGATGCGCATACACGCGTAGAAGGCGACGAACGCCTGCGGGCAGTTCGGTAGCGCGATGGCCACAGTATCACCCGGGCCTACCCCGGCCTCGTGCAGAACCCGAGCGGCCTTGAGAACCTGGTCGTGTACCTGGGCGTAGGTGGTCGTCGCTCCGAAGTAGTCCAGCGCAATGCGGTCAGGGTAGAGGCGGGCGGCGTCGTCCAACAGCGTGTACAGCGACCCATCAGGCACGGGCACCTCGTAGGGGACCGCGTCGTAACATGTCGTGAGCCTGCTCGACGATACTGCGTGTCATGACTTCCTCCTGCGAATTGGCGCGCTCAATTGTACCGACCTGTTGGTTTACTTACACGCGAGGAACGCTCCAGGTGTCACACGTCGAGATATCGCCGGAATCAAGTCCACGCTGCAGCCATGTCGCGCGCTGGTCCGCGCTGCCATGCGTCCACGTTTCCGGATTCGAGGAACCCTGGTACTTCTCCTGCAGACGGTCATCCCCGATCGCTTGAGCTGTCTGAAGCGCACCCATGACCTGATCGGCCGTCGGAGTCTTCAGGAACGGGGTACCGGTCGAGCGATCGGGGGTGTTGGACGCCCAGTGCATCCATATGCCCGCGTAGCAGTCGGCCTGGAGCTCGCTGCGCACGCCCGCGCCCTGTTCACCGGACTCACGGGTGTCGTGCGCACGGAAGACACCCTCGATGTTCTGGATGTGGTGTCCCCACTCGTGGGCCACGACGTACTCCTGTGCGAGCACGGAATCGGAGGCGCCGTATTGGGAGACCACGTCGTCGAAGAACCCGAGGTCGAGGTACACCGTCGAATCTCCAGGGCAGTAGAACGGGCCCACGGCGCTCGTCGCGTTACCGCACGCGGTCGAGACGGAGTTCGTGAAGATCTGGAAATCGGGCAGCTGGTACGCGATGCCAGCGTCCTGGGTGGACAGCTGGGTCTTCCACACCGCGTCGAGGGACTGCGCAGTGGCGACCATACGGCACTCAAGACGAGTGTTAGCGTCCTGTCCCGTCTGGCAGGTGGACGTATCGACCGCCGACGACGAGGTCGACGACGTGTCAGGGGATGTGGACAGCAGGCTCGTCAGATCTATGCCGGTGAAATAGGAGAACCCGAGGATCAAGAGAACACCGAGCAGCGAGCCACCGCCCGCACCTGCGATCTTTCGCCCCGCGCCGGACGTACCAACGCGTGAGGGGTCCAAACGGATGTTGTCATTGAAACTCATGGTTGTTCCACACTTTCAGCGGCGGCGCCCGGCCTCGTAGCGGCCGAGCATATCGGAGCGGAACTCGTCAAAACACCCGTTCACGATCGATGCACGGATTCCGTCGACGAGACGCAGTGTAAACCACTCGTTGTGGATGGTCGCGAGCGTCGCCGATAGAATCTCCTTCGCCTTGAACAGATGATGAATGTACGCGCGGGTGTAGTGGATGCAGGTGTAGCAGCCGCAGCCCTCGACAAGCGGCGTGAAATCCCTCTTGAAACGTGCGTTTGTGATGTTGAAACGCCCGTCGGGCGTGTAGATCGCAGCGTTACGCGCGACGCGTGAAGGATTGACGCAGTCGAAGGTGTCGGCACCTGCGGCCACGCCCGCGAAGAGGTCCTCCGGTTCGGAGATGCCCAGCAGGTGACGCGGGCGGTCTTCACCCAGTTCCTCACACACCCACGAGACGATTGTCCCGAGGTTTTCCTTCTCGAGGGCGCCTCCGACGCCGAATCCATCGAAGCGCTGGCCATCGACCTCCATGTTTGCCATCGTTCGCGCGGCCTGTCGACGCAGATCCTCCCACTGGGCGCCCTGGATGACACCCCAGAGCTGCTGATACGGCTTGTGAGCGCGTTCCGCGGTGAGACGCTTGTGCTCGGCGAGGCATCGGGCTGCCCACGCGTGGGTGCGCTCGAGAGATTCCTCCTGGTATGAGCGCGGATGCAGCAGGCTTGTCAGCTCATCGAAGGCAAACATGACGTCGGAGCCGAGCTGATGCTGGATTCCCATCGACACTTCGGGGTTGAAGTGATGCTTCGTACCATCGATGTGGCTCGAGAAGATGACGCCGTCATCGTCGACAACCGCGTTGGAAGCCTTGATGGCCTGCATCTGAACAGCGGGGTCGGTTGGGTCTGCTTTCCCGGAGAATTCCTGCGACAGCACCTTCTTGAAGCCGGCTCCAAGAGACAAAACCTGGAAACCACCCGAGTCAGTGTAGGTGGGGCCGGACCAGTTCATGAACTGACCGAAACCGCCAGCCTCGTCGACGATGTCGGATCCCGGCTGTAGGTACAGGTGATAGGCGTTCGCGAGGACGGCCTGCGCTCCCAGAGAACGCACCATTTCGGGCGTGAGGGCCTTGACGTTGGCTTTCGTGCCGACGGGAATGAACGCGGGGGTCGCGATCGTCCCGTGCGCGGTGTGGATGACTCCGGTTCGCCCGAGACCTCCGTGAGACTCCATTCGGTGCCCGATAGTGAAGCCTCTATCGGGCTGGTGCACTCCCTTCGAGGCCGGGGGCACGAAAGGCGTGAGCTGTTCGGGATCGGGAGCGGACAGCCAGTTCTCGTTCATCGGTCGAAGACCTCGTCCTTCTTCATTCCCTCCGTGCGCCGAATGGCCGCGATGACCGGGTACGTCAGCGGAAGCAGGATGACCTCAAGGAGCACCTTATAGAAGTAGCCGGTCACGGTGTAGTTGATGAAGTTGCCCAGCGTCATCTCGCCGTAGAAGAGAATCGTGCAGAACAGGATCGTGTCAGCTGCCTCGCCGACGATCGTCGAGCCGATGAGTCGAGCCCACAGGTGCTTGGCACCCCAGCGGCGACGAATCCATACGAGCACGTAGGAGTTCAGCAGCTGGCCCGCCAGGTAGCCAACGAGCGAGGCCAAAACCGCGCGCCACACAACGCCGAGGACCGCGGCAAAAGCGTCCTGGTTTTCGTAATCGGGGGCCGGAGGCAGATACTGCACGACGCAAAAAGTGAGGGAAGCCAACAGGGAGGCCACGAATCCCATGATGATGACGCGCTTAGCCCGAGCAAATCCGTAGACTTCCGAGAGCACATCACCGATGATGTATGTCAGCGGGAAGAGGATCGCGCCCCCGTCGAAAATGAGATAGTGAGTGGACGAGCCGAGCTTGAACGCCTTGGTCGCGGCGATATTGGAGATGAGCAGCAGCGCCACGAAGGCGACGGAGACAATGTCAAGGGCGCGCGTGGGGCGCGCCGATCCAGACGGGACCGGGCTATCGGACATGGGATGAAACCTCGCAAAGCTGAGCAGATATCGGTTAATTACGATACCCATTGTGCCCGCTTGTTGCGTGATCATGCGCAACAGTGCCGCCTCACAGGCGGGTTGATTCGCCCACACGCACCCCTCCCTCTACTCTTGGAACGTGATTAACATCCAGGATTTCTCGTTGCGCATCGGCCCCCGCGAGCTCGTCAACCATGCGAGCTTCCGTATCGACAAAGGCATGTGTATCGGCCTCGTTGGCCGCAACGGTGCGGGTAAGACGACGACGATGAGGTTGCTCGCGGGCGAAGGCGACCGCGGAGGGGCCGCCGAATACACCGGCACAATCTCGTCGAATGGTACGGTCGGTTACCTGGCACAGGACACGCACGTGGGTGATCCGTCGATGAAGGCCCGCGACCGCATCATCTCAGTGCGCGGCATCGACTCCATCATCGCGCGCATCCGCAAGGCCGAACGCGAGATGGCCACGACCGAGGGTGCTCGTCAGCAGCGCGCCATGGAACGTTACGTGAAGCTCGATCAGCAGTTCACGAACTCCGGCGGCTGGGCAGCCAACGCCGAGGCAGCCCAGATCGCGCACTCGCTGGGTCTTGAAGACCGTGTCCTCGATCAGACCCTCGATACCCTCTCCGGTGGTCAGCGACGCAGGGTCGAGCTTGCCCGCGTCCTGTTCTCCGGCGCGGACGTCTTGCTTTTGGACGAACCGACAAACCACCTCGACCACGATTCGATCGTGTGGCTGCGCGACTGGATTAAGACCTTCCCCGGCGGCGTCATGATCATTTCACACGACGTCAAGCTGCTGGGCGACACCGTCAACCAGGTCTTCTATCTTGATGCGAACCGCGCGCAGATCGACATCTATCACCTCGGCTGGTCGGCCTATCTCAAGCAGCGCGAGGAAGACGAGCGTCGCCGCCGTAAGGAACGCGCGAACGCGTTGAAGAAGGCCGAACACCTCAAGGCTCAGGGCGAGAAGATGCGTGCGAAGGCCACGAAGGCCGTCGCCGCACAGCAGATGCTGCGCCGAGCCGAAGAACTGTTCGCCCAAGCGGGTTCAGAGACCGTCCAGGAAAAGGTCGCGCGCCTGCGCTTCCCCGACCCGGCACCGTCGGGCCGCGTTCCTCTCACCGCTGAAGGGCTATCGAAGTCCTACGGCTCTCTCGAGGTGTTCACAGGCGTAGACCTCGCGATTGACCGTGGCTCCAAAGTCGTCGTCCTTGGCCTCAACGGTGCCGGCAAGACAACGCTCCTGCGGCTCCTGTCCGGCATTGAGGAGCCGGACTCCGGTCGCGTCGTGCCCGGGCACGGCCTCAAGCTCGGCTACTACGCCCAGGAGCACGAGACTCTCGACGAGACCCGCACGATCCGCGAAAACATGGTCGAGGCCGCTCCCACCCTCGACGACACTCACGTGCGCAATATTCTCGGCCAGTTCCTCTTCCAAGGCGATGACGTTGAAAAGCCCGTATCCGTGCTGTCCGGCGGTGAGAAGACCCGACTTGCTTTAGCAACACTCGTCGTCTCTGGCGCAAACGTCCTGCTCCTCGACGAGCCAACCAACAACCTTGACCCTGCCTCACGCGAAGAGATCCTCACAGCCCTGCGTGACTATGAGGGTGCCGTCGTCCTCGTGACGCACGATCCCGGCGCTGTCACGGCACTCAATCCCGAGCGCGTCCTGCTGTTGCCTGACGCTGATGAGGACCTGTGGGACGACAGCTACCTGGATCTCGTTACCCTCACCTGAGGTGGCCGCCTCAGGCGCTTCACCGCTGGTACGACAAAGGCCGGGACTGGAAGACGCCAGCCCCAGCCTCGTCGTTGGGATCTCATAGAACCTTGGAGAAGAACTCCTTGGTACGCTCCGACTTCGGGTTATCGATAACCTCGGAGGGAGCTCCGGCTTCGACGATGAGACCGCCGTCCATAAAGACGACCTGGTCGCCGACCTCACGAGCAAACCCAATCTCGTGGGTAACGACCGCCATCGTCATGCCGGATGCGGCCAGGTCCTGCATGACCTGGAGAACCTCACCAACCAGCTCGGGGTCGAGCGCAGAAGTCGGCTCGTCGAAGAGCATGATCTCCGGATCCATGGCGAGCGCGCGGGCAATGGCGACGCGCTGCTGCTGACCGCCGGAAAGCTCAGCAGGGTAGTGATCCGCGCGATCGGCCAAACCCACTCGATCGAGCAGCTCAAGCGCCTGAGCGCGTGCCTCGCTCTTCGAACGCTTGAGAACCTGAATGGGAGCCTCCATCACGTTCTCCAGTGCCGTTTTATGAGGGAAGAGGTTGAAGCGCTGAAACACCATGCCGATCCGTGATCGCTGAGCAGCGATCTCCTTGTCGTGACGCTCGTGCAGCACGCCGTTCTCGTCCTCACGGTAGCCGAGCAGCTCACCATCCACGAAAACGCGGCCGGCGCTGATGTCCTCGAGCATGTTCAGGCAGCGCAAGAGCGTCGACTTACCTGAGCCCGAGGGGCCGAGGATAACGCACACCTCGCCGGAGGCTATGTCCAGGTCGATACCCCGCAGGACGTGCAGGTCACCAAAGAACTTGTGGACTCCGCGAACGGAGACCATGGGCGTCGTGGTCGTCATGGTGTCACATCCAAAAATGTCAGCTTGGTGGTCGTGGCCTCGTCAGTGTCATGGAAGGTGGACGGTGTGGCGGGAGAGTGGGTGCCAGCGTTGTCGCGGCGCTCGAATCCCTTGCTGTAGTACTTCTCGATGAAGGACTGAATCCACATGAGGAGGCTTGTGATGACGAGGTACCAAATCGCAGCCGCAATCAGGAGCGGTACGGGAGCGAACGTCGCCTGGCCGCGCTGACGCGCGATGAACGTGAGTTCGAGAGTGAAGGGAATCGCCGACACCAGGGACGTCGTCTTGAGCATCGAAATCGTCTCGTTGCCGATCGGCGGCACGATTACACGCATCGCCTGGGGCAAGATAATGCGCCGGAAGATCGTTCCGCGTGGCATTCCCAGCGCTGTGGCGGCCTCCCACTGGCCCTTTGACACGCTCAGCAGGCCTGCGCGCATGATCTCCGCGAGGTACGCTCCTTCGTTCAGGCCCAGGCCGATGAATGCCATCCAGAACGGCGTGAAATACGTGGCCGTATCAAACGTCATCTCCCAGCCCCACAGTGAGCCGAGGAACGGCACGCCGAAGGAGAGCTTTGGGTACAGAGTGGGGAGCAACGACCAGAAAATCAGCTGCGTGTAGATAGGGGTTCCACGGAAAAACCAGATGTAGGCCATCGCCACCCAACGCAGAACCGGATTGACCGATTGACGCATGATCGCCATCGTGATGGCAAGCACGGTACCCACCACCATTGCGAGGACTGTCAAGATGATCGTGAAGAGCACACCCTGCATGATCGACAGCGAGAAGAGCCACTGGAACACGACCGGCCACTGGAAGTTTCCGTTCGTCACCAGCGCGTGGGCTGCCATTGCCGCGAGGATTGCTGCGACGATCGCGCTTGCCCACCTCCCCGGGCGGGGGACCGGTTTCGCGTCGATCAGCTCAACGCCGTCTTTGATGGTTGCCATGAGATCCTCAGTCGTTCGTCGCCGGGTTCAGGTCGGCGGTGGTCAGTGCGGCGTTTTCGGCGCCGTACGTCGCCAGGATATCCTTCAGGTAGCCGTTGTCCATGAGGTACTGCATCGCCTTCTGGACTGCCTTCGTGAGCTGCTCGTCGTTCTTGTTGACGGCCACGCCCTGCGGGGCGGACTCGACGACGTCACCAATCTGCTCGATCTTGCCGTCGGACATGGAAGCGGTGTAGCCGACGACGGTGGAGTCTGCGAAGGTCGCGTCGTACTGGCCGCCGATCACCTTCGTGGTGATGTCAGTCTGCAGGTCGTGCGGCATGATCGTGATCTTGTCCTTGCCGTCGGCGACGCACTGCTCCGACAGCTCGGTCGCGTAGTCTTCCTGCGCGGTGCCGGTCTGCACGCCGATCGTCTTACCGCAGGGGTCGGTCGGATCGAAGTTCTTCGGGTTGCCCGCAGCAACGCCATAGGCGGAGCCTACCTGAACGTAGGAGATCAGGTTTGCCTGCTCCTCGCGTTCGGAGGTGATCGTGAAGGAGGAGATGCCCACGTCGAACTTGGTACCCAGAGCGGGAATGATGGTGGGGAACTCTGCATGGGTGGTGGTTCCCTCGTTCAGGCCCATGACCTTGGCGAGTGCCTTGTTAATGTCGACGTCATACCCCTGAGCGGTCTGTGAATCGTCGCCGAGGAACTCCGCAGGTGCGTAGTCGGCGGAGGCACCGTTACGCAGCGTGCCACGCTCCTTGACCTCGGCGGGAACCAGGGCGGCGATGTCGTCGACGGTCGGGATCTTCGAGACGTCATACGAGGCCGTGGTTGCCGCTGCCGTGGGGTTGTTCGTTCCGCTCGTCGACGAGCTCGTCGACGTCGGATCCGCGCAGGCGGCGAGGGGGAGAGTAGCTGCGGCTGCGAGGGCGATGAGGGCGTGTGCCTTCGAGATTGTCATGATGTGCCTTCCGATGGGAGTGGGCTTCAGCCCGTGATTGCTACCATTATGCACCCATATGCGTATCAATGCATATTATGCGTAGCATATCACGAGTCAGTCAACGCTCGGGTTGAGTGTGGCGGTTGTCAGCGCTGCATTCTCAGCGCCATAGGAGGCCAAAATGTCGTTCAGGTAGCCGTTGTCCATGAGATACTGCATGGCCTTTTGAACAGCTTCGGCAAGCTGTGCGTCATCCTTTGCGACTGCAACACCTTGGGGTGCCGACTCGAAAGTGTCGCCAAGCTGCTCGATCTTTCCGGCAGACTGTGCGCTCGTGTAGCCAATGACCGTCGAGTCCGCGAGGGTTGCGTCGTGCTGGCCGCCAATGAGCTTGGTGGCAATATCTGTCTGCAGCTCATGAGGCATGACCGTGATCTTGTTCTTCCCGGCCGCGACGCACTCGTCGGAAAGGGTGGCTGCATATTTTTCCTGAGCCGTGCCGGTCTGAACCGCAATGGTCGCACCGCACGGATCAGACGGGTCGAAATTCTTCGGATTGCCAGCGGCGACGC
>CABKMD010000062.1 GCA_902373435.1 uncultured Actinomyces sp. | reverse complement strand
TGGAAGCTCGCCTCCCCCATCACCGTCACGGTCATCCCGCCGGCCTCAGTGATCGGAGACGCGACGAACGCATGCATCTTTGCAAGCGGCACGCCGGTTCCCGTCTCTATCGTTTCTTCCCAGCTTGGCCGAATCTACGTCCTGCCAACGACCCCGCTCTCCGCCGTCGACACCGCCGTCGAAGGACGCTCATGTCCGTCGAGCTAGACAACGTCGGGCACAAATTCGCCGCAAGCCCGTGGCTCTTTCGCCATCTGAGCGCCCGCTGCGAGGACGGTGCCCTCACCGCCATCATCGGCCCGTCCGGTTCTGGCAAATCAACCCTGCTGTCGCTGATCGCAGGATGGGACGCTCCAGCCGAGGGAACGATCAGCGTCCCCCGTCCATCTGGTGAGCAGAAGCCCCGCATTGCGTGGGTCTTCCAGAACCCGTTCGGCGTTCGCGCGCGCAGCGCGATTGACCACGTGGCGCTGCCCCTGTTGGCCCGCGGCATGAGCCGGGCGCAGGCCGATGTGGAGGCACACCGGCTCCTTGATGCCTTCAACCTGGCGCATCTCGCGGAGCGCTCTTTTCGGGATCTGTCGGGCGGCGAGGCTCAGCGTGTGCTCCTCGCGCGCGGGCTCGCGTGCGCCCCCACCCTGCTCCTCGTGGATGAACCGACCGCGCAGCTTGATCAGTCCACGGCTCGCGACATCGCCTCCACGCTCGGCTCGCTGCGCGAGGACGGGGTGAGCGTCGTGATCGCGACGCACGATCCGTCGATTCGCGCGCAGTGCGACGCCGTCATTGACCTTGCCCGCTTCCAGGATGAGGAGGGAGCGCAATGAGCACACTCTCGTGGCACGCACTCCTGTCCGAGGCCTGGAGGGACTGCCTGAGCGGGACGGCCCGCATCGGGATACTGACTATCCTGGCCACCGCCCTGGTCGGGGGCACGATCTGCGCCGATGCGTTCTCGCTTCGTTCCCTCAGCGCTGAGGCGGCCTCGTTTCGTGCCCATCTGGGATCGGTGCGCGTCCTCCAAGCGCAAGGCAGCATCGACGGGGCCACTTGCGATGCGCTGTCGCGAATCCCCGGGGTGCGCGCAGGTGCCGTTCGCTCGGTCAAGTCCGGCTTGTCACCGCTCGCCCTTCCAGCCTCGTCGCTGCCCCTGTACGAGGTCACGCCCGGGACCGTCTCTCTCCTGGGGACAACAACGGCCGATCCGACGGGAATTCTGCTCCCTGAGCAGGTAGCCGAGGACCTCGGCACCACTCAAGGAGCCCTTCTCCCCCTCGAACACGGGCAGGCCGAGGTCGCGGGCACTTATCCGTGGGATGAGAACGACGGGCGTCGTCCCGGCTACGCCTACGCGGCTCTCGCCCCCGTGCCCGCGACGGGGACCTTCGATGAGTGCTGGTACGAATCCTGGCCGCACAGCGACGACGTGGATGCCTTGGTACGCTCAGCCCTGGTTGGAAGCGACGACCAGAACGCCCTGGTCCTGGCCATGAACCCTACGCGCGGGACGACCTTCGACGCGGCGGGGCGACTGCGACAGAGGCCGACCTGGTGGGCGTGGATCGCCGCGAGCGCAATCGGTGCCGCTCTAGGGGCCGCTGCCACTTGGTGGCGTCGCCTCGAGATCGCCTCGGCTCTGCACGCTGGGCTCCGCACATCGGATACGGCGGTCCTCCAGCTGTATGAGGCCATCTCGTGGGTGGGCTGCGCATTCGTCCTCACCTCCGGCATATGCCTCACGATCCTGAGCGGAGCGGCGCCCGGGGATCGCTCCGATCTCATCCGTTTGGTCGCAACCGAGGGTGCCTGTGCCGCGTCGTGGTTGCTCATAGGTGTCGTGATTGCCTCCATGACGATCCGCGAGCGCCAGCTGTTCACGTTCTTTAAGGGCCGATAGGTGTCTGAGCGTGATCGCGCCTACAATTGATGTATGAACATCCTCGTGATTCAAAACGACCCGATCGTTCCGGTGGGTCAGCTGTCCGCCTTCCTCGGCGGTCACGAGGTTGTGCGCGCCTGGGAGGACCCGCAGCGTCTCCGGGACCTGGCGGCCGCTCCCCTGCCGGGTGCCCTCATCCTTCTGGGTGGCCGGGCCAGCGCCTACGGCGACGACGCATGGCCGTGGCTGGAAGCCGAACGCGAGCTGGCGCGCCGCTGCGTCGCCGCACAGATTCGAGTGCTCGGAATTTGCCTGGGTGCCCAGCTGATCGCTGCGACCTTCGGTGGGCGTGTCAGCGTCGCAGACCCGGCGGGCCCCGAATATGGCGTCATCTCCCTGGCCTGGGGCACGAATGACCAGGCGGGCGGCGGCGGAGCCGTCCCCCTGCGCATGGCCCTGGCCTCGACCCACACGGTGTTCGCCGACCACGGTGACGCCATCGTGGAGCTCCCCCATGGCGCGCGCGAGTGGGCGCGCTCAGATAAGTACACGCAGATTTTCTCCTACGGCACCGCCCTGGGCGTGCAGTTCCACCCCGAGGTGACGCGCGAAAGCGCCACGGTGTGGGCAGAGAATAACGAGCGTGTGAACACTGAGGACATCGTGGCCGGATACGACGCCCACGAGGACGAGCTGGCCTCCACGTGCAAGACCCTGGCCGACTGGGTCTGCGGCGTCTTCTAAATCGCACACAGAATCGCAGTGCGGGCACCCCCACGCGGTACCCACACTGCGATTGACAATCGGGCCTCGTCGCAGCGAGCGGAGATGAGGCCCGGCTCCTATTTTAGAGGAAAACAGCACGCATAAGAGGCTTTTCCAGGAACCAAGATCAACACGTGGAACGACTTGACAACGCAACCCACCACGACCTCGTCACGGCGCGCGACGCACCCGGTCAGGGGGCTGCGACCTGCACGAATGAGCCGGTGCCGTACGCCCACACGCGGCGCTCGGCGGCCGAGACAAAAACGGCCTGGCCACGGCTTAACTCCACGCTGTCCCCGCCCTGCTCCTCGCTCACGTGGAGGGTGACCGACCCGGAGGTCGCGATGACGATGCGCGGCCCCTCCCCGGGCACGGCGACCTCGTCCACGCGGGACGTGTGCGTGCCAGGTGCCAGTGTCGTCACCGACAGCTCGAACTCCTGGGCGGGTGCCAGGAAGCGGTCCGTCGTCGCCGAGGGGTGCTCGGGTGCCACGCGTACAGGCGGCAGCGCCGAGAACTCGGTGATTTCCACAAGCTGGGCGGAGTCCACGTATTTGCCGGTCAGGCCGGCGCGCACGACGTTATCGGAGGAGGCCATGACCTCGATCCCCAGGCCCGACTGGTAGGCGTGGATCTGGCGCGGCGGGATGTAGACGGCCTCGCCCGGGCGCAGGGACACCGGGTTCATGAGGAAGGCGACGATGATGCCCGGGTCGCCCGAGTGCTTCTCCCCCAGGACGCTCACGAGCTCGTCGGTGCGCGGCGACGGGGACGCGCCGGACACGAGGCGAGATCGGCACGCGGCCACGAACTCTTCGACGCGCTCGGGGGTTGCCGGGGAGTCCTCGTCGAAGAGCCAGGTGGCCAGGGAGCGCAGGCCCCCGCGCACGGTGGCGAGCTTGAGGCGGTGGCGCAGGCGGTCGGCGAGCTCGCCCTCCAGGCCGACGAGGAGCTGGCGGGCCTTGCGCGGCACGCGGAAGCCGACGAGCGCGTTGAACTCGGTGAGCGCGTAGATCATCTCGGGCTTGTGGTTCATGTCCCGGTAGACGCGGCGCGTGTCCGTGCGCTCGATCCCCAGGACCTCCTCGCGCAGGTAGCCCTCGCGCGCGATCTCCTTCGTCGGATGCACCTGTAGGCTCAGAGTCTGGGCGGGGGCGATGATCTTCGCCAGGTACGGCAGGGTCGGGCCGAACGCGTAGAGCAGCCCGCCACCGAGGGCTCGCTTGGGATCCTCGCCGATATGCTCGGCGAGGGTCTGCCCGCCCATCAGCAGCGTCGGTCCGTCCGGGTGGGCACCAAACCACACCTCGGACACCGGATCGTCCCCGGCGGCGGCCCCCAGGAACTCGGGGATCGCGTTCGTAGAGCCCCACGCGTCAGCTTTCGTCCAGCCGATCAGTCTTTCCATAGGTCGAATCCTATCGGTATCGGGCGCACAAAGACACGAGGGACGAGGCCGTGGCCCCATCCCCGCGTGCTCGCGTCTGTCAGGCGCTGGGTTGATCGATGGTTTCGCGCACCTCGAGGGCGGCGAGAGCACCTCCGCATTCGTGCAGCTCGGCGTAGGTTCCCCTCTCCACGACGCGGCCCGCGTCCATGACGATGATCTGGTCGGCGTCGCGCACGGCGCTGATGCGGTGGGCGATCTCGACGATGGTCCGGCCCTTCGCGACGCGCGCGATGCCCTCGCGCACGCGCGCCTCCGTGCCCGGGTCAACCTGGCTCGTGGCCTCGTCGAAGACGTAGATCGGGGCGTCACGCAGGAACGCGCGGGCCAGGGCCAGGCGCTGACGCTGGCCGCCCGAGAGACGCTCGCCCATGTCGCCAACCACCGTGTCCAGGCCGTCCTTTTCCGTGGCTAGCCAGTCGGTGAGGTCCACGGCCTCCAACGCGGACTCGAGGTCCTTGTCGGTGGCGTCAGGTGCGGCGAGCAGCAGGTTGGCGCGCAGCGTGTCGTTGAACAGGTAGGGACGCTGGGGCGCGGATGCGACCGTGGCGCGCAGGTCGTGCAGGGACGCATCGGCCACGTTCGTTCCGCCGATGGTGACTGTGCCCGAGGCCGGGTCCCACGTGCGGGTCAGCAGCGAGCCCAGCGTCGACTTGCCCGATCCGGAGGCGCCCACGATGGCGGTGCGCTTTCCGGCGGGGATGTGGATGCTGACGCCGTCCAGGACCGTGGGGGCAGGCGCGGGTGCGTCCTCATCCGTCGGGTAGGCGAAGGTGACGTCGGTGAACTCGATGTCGCCCGGGGTCAGCGGTGTGGGGTCAGCCGGGTCGGCAACGGCAGGCGCGCGGTCGGTGATCGCGAAGACGCGGGCCGCCGACGCGAAGGCCTGATCAAGGTCAGCGGCGAACTCCTCGACCGCGAGGACCGGGCCGAAGGATCCCATGGCGATGCCGAGGGCGAGGCCTGCCTGAGACAACGTCAGCGTGCCGGCGAGCACGTTCGAGCCCGCGACCATAGCGACCGTGACGACACCGAGGGCGACGGCACCCTGGTTGAGGCCTCGGCGCAGCGCGATCCAGCGGCCCTGTGTGCCCAGACCCGAGGAGATGCGCTTTTCGATGGCACTCATCTCGGCCTCGCGGCGCTCCTGCGCCCCGAAGGCGAGGACCTCGCGCACACCCTGCACCGAGTCGGTCACGTGGGCGGCGATCGCGCCGCGGGCCTCGCGCAGCTCACGCGCCGCGCGGGCGGTGGAGCCGGAGCCCAGGAAGGGAACGACCGCGCCGACGATCAGCAGGAAGGGAGCCAGCACGGCGGCCAGCGTCCAGGACACGGCACTGCCCATCCACACGAGCGACAGGATCGGGACGATGATGGCCGTCGTGACGGGAGCCAGCGTGTGGGCGAAGAAGACCTCGACGCGGTCGATATCCTTCGTCACGCGGTTCATAATGTCGCCCGAATCCAGGCGATCCGTGCCCGCAGGAGCCTGGGGCTCGAGCTGGTCGTAGAAGTAGTTGCGCAGCATCGCCAGGGAGTGGAAGGCCACGAAGTGACCGGCGAACTGCTCGAGGTAGCGGGCCAGGCCCTTGAGCAGGCTCAGGCCGATGGCGCAAACAATGATGAGGGCGATGCTCCAGGCGCTCTCCCCCGACGCGAGGCCGGCGACGGCCCAGCCGCCCAGGGCAAACAGGGCGATGCCGATCATGAGGAAGACGATGCGGGCGGCGATGGAGGCCGCGAGCGGCGCCAGGACGCGCCGCGTGATCGACAGGAGTCGAAGAGACAGTTGCCTGCGGGTCATCGGATCGTTCCTTCCTGCAGGGTCGCGACGCGGTCGGCGCCCTTAATGGTGGCGTCTCGGTGAGAGATCGTCAGGGTCGTGCGCCCGGCACACACGGTCTCGAGGGAAGCGAGGATCTCGCGTTCGGAGGCCAGGTCCACGTGGGCGGTGGGCTCGTCCAGGATCATGATCGACGCGTTCTTCAGGAAGGCGCGGGCGATCGCGATGCGCTGGGCCTCGCCGCCGGACACGGCCAGGCCTCGGGCACCCACGCGGGCGTCGAGGCCGCCGGGCAAGGAGTCGACAAACTCGCCCAGGTGGGCGGCGCGCAGGGCCTCGATGAGCTGGTCGTCCGTGGCCGCAGGTGAAGCCATGAGCAGGTTGTCGCGCAGCGTGCCGGAGAACAGGTAGGTGCTCTGCTCGACGACCGCAGTCTGGGCGCGCACCCACGACAGGGGCGCGCTGGCCAGGTCGACGCCGTTGAGGCTCACGCGGCCTCGCGCCGGACGTAGGAAGCCCTGCAACAGCGCCGAGATCGTGGACTTACCGGCGCCCGAGGGGCCGGCAAGCGCGACGTGCTCACCCTGGGCGAGGATCAGGTCAGCGCCCTGGAGCACCGGGGTGCCCTCGGTGTAGGAGAAGGACACGCCGCTGAGGCGGATCTCGCCGCGCTGGGGCGGGATGGCCGGGGCCTTCACACCCTTGGCGTCCGTCACCGGCGGGGTCTGCTTGATGAACTTCTTGATCTCCTTGTTGGCCGCGATGCCACCCATGCCGATGTAGAAGAACTGGCCGATGCGGTCCAGCGGGTCGAGCATGATCGAGGAGAGCAGGACGAGGGAGATGCCCTCGCCGACGCTGATCGCGCCCTGCTGGTAGCGGATAAGGGCCAGCGCGATCGCGCCGGTGATCATGCCGAAGGAGAAGACGGAGTCGATGACGAGGAGGATCAGCTGGTTGCCGGCCAGGTAGCTCATGACCTTCGAGCAGACCTCTTCGGCGGCCTGCGCCAGGCGCTTGCCCATGTCCCTGCCGGCGTTCATGAGCGCGAGGTCGCCCAGGCCCTGGATGGCGTCGAGTTCCTTGGCGGCGAGCTGGCGCGACGCATGGCGGTAGCGCGAGGACACCGGCTTGAAGGCCTTGCGGAACCCCATGACACAGATCGGTACCAGCGGGATCGCGATCGCGAGGAAGCCGCCCGAGGCCGGGTCGATCGTCAGGGCAACGAGAATGACGACGAGGATCGGGGTCGTCAGCGAGGCGATCATGGGGGCCAGGAAAATGCCCTTATAGGCGGCGACACGCTCGACGCCGTCAGTGGCGGAGTTGACGACGCGGCCTGCGCGCTCGTTGGTGCGCTGCGAGGGACCCAGGGCGAAGACCTGGCGGATCATCAAGTGGCGCAGCGCGGGTTCCATCTGGCTCATCTGGGCGGCTCCCAGGGCGCTGACCGCCCACGCGAACACTCCCGATCCCAGGGCGCCCAGCACGCCGATCCACCACGTTGACCAGGCGTTTCCTCCCGCAATATCATCGACGCCCCAGCCGATCGCCAGGTAGGCGGCAGCCAGGCAGAGGGCAGCCGCCCACGAGCAGACGACCACGATCGCGCGTTTCATTGTTCTCCTATCAACATGACGCACACGAGTACATAACCAAGGATAGCCTTAGTCAGGTTCTGACACCACTGTCACTTTGGACCAATTTCCCCTCGTGACTATATAAGGAAGCCACGACCTCGTGCAATCGACGAGGCCGTGGCTCCCTCAAGCGATCATGCTCAGACCAGGCGGTACGTCCAGCAGTAGGGATCCTCGGAGCGGCCCCACTGGATGTCGGTGAGACGCTTGTGGATCTCGCGGGTCTTGTTCCCCACCTCAATCTCCACGTCGAAGTCGTCGCCAGCCAGGCGCGTGATCGGCGTAACCACGGCGGCCGTGCCACAGGCGAAGACCTCGGCAACAGCGCCCGATCGGACGCCGTCCACGACCTCAGACAGGGCGATCTTCTCCTCGCGCACATCCACGCCCTCGTCGCGCAGCATGCGCAGGATCGCGCTGCGCGTGCCACCCTCGAGGATGACGCCGGTGAGCTCCGGCGTACGAATCGTACCGTCTGCCATGACGACGAACATGTTCATGCCGCCCAGCTCCTCGAGGTACTTACCCTCGTAGGTGTCCAGGAAGCAGACCTGAGAGAAGCCCTTGGCCTCGGCCTGGATCTGGGGCAGCAGGGAGGCCGCGTAGTTACCGCCCGCCTTGGCACTGCCGGTGCCGCCGGGACCGGCGCGGTGATACTCGCGCTCCACCCAGATGGCAACACCCGACAGGCCGCCCTTGAAGTAGGGGCCCGACGGAGAGCCAATGACGTGGTAGTCGACAACACCAGCGGGATGGACGCCCACGAACTCCTCGGAGGCGAACATGAAGGGACGCAGGTACAGCGACGAGCCATCGACGTCTGGAACCCACTTCACGTCGGCGCGCACGTAGTCCACGAGGGAGGCCACAAAGTCCTCGCGGCTCAGCTCGGGCAGAGCCAGGCGGCGGGCGGAGTGGTTCAGGCGCGCGGCGTTGTAGCCGGGGCGGAAGGTCCACACGGAGCCATCCTCGCGCTTGTAGGCCTTGATGCCCTCGAAAACGGACTGGCAGTAGTGGAAGACGGAGGTGCCGGGAGTCAGCTCGAGGGGGCCGTAGGGGATGACGCCGCGGTCGTCCCAGCCGCCCTCGCGGGTCCAGCGCATGTGGGCCATGTGGTCCGTGAACTTCTTGCCGAAGGCCAGGGTCGACATGATCTCGCCATATTCTTCCGGCGTCGCCGGGTGAGCGTTGGGGGTCAGGGGGAAACGACCGGCCAGCTCGTCGGCACCGGGAAGTACCAGGTCGCCGGCAGCCTCAAGTTCCGTGGGGGTGTGCTGCGTCGATGCCATGAGGTCTCCTGTCGTGGTCTTTCACAAATATGAGGCCAGAATATGCCCGCCGTCCGCATTGTGGCCGATTGATTTCGGCATGTGACCCACTCCCCCGTCCCCTGTGGACGTTCTCACCCCGACATGCCTCGCCCATCGCAGCCCGATCCCTACAGCCCATCACCGCACACATCGCCCCGAAAGGATACGATCAACGCATGACGACTCTGCCTGACTGCCTGACCTCCGCACTGCCCTCCCGCGAGCGCCGCTCCCCCGGCCTGGAGCTGGAGGATGGACGCTGGATGGTGGCCGCGAAGTCGGGCCTGTACGTGTTCGGTGCCGAGGCCTCATCCGGGGATGGAGAGCCCACCCCCGAGGTGTTCCCCTGGTACGACGTGGCGCGGGCGCGCTGGGAGGCTGAGGGCTCGCTGTTCGCCCTGGAGTGGGTAGATCCGGCCCGCTCGGCCCTGGCGGGGCGCGGAGTCGGCGACCCGGAGGACTTCATGCGTCATACGAGCGAGTTCGTGAACCGCTCGATCGTCCTACACTCCCAGGTGGAGGTGGGCAACGGGACGACGGTGACGGCGTGGGTGCGCCGCGGCGAGGACGGGCTCTTCTCGGTGCTGACGGCCGACGGGCCGCTGGATACCCACGGGCGGCGCGAGGCGGACGCCCTGGAGGCCCGCGTGCGCGACGCGGTCGGCCTGGACTGATCGACGAGGCCGGGGCTCCCCTCGGGGAAGCCTGCCCTCACCCGCGCATCCTCAGACGACAACGGGACCCATCCTCACCGGACGGGTCCCGCTTCCGTGTTCAGGCGAACGCCCGGAATCAGTGGATGACGTCGACGCGCTCGAAGGCGTCGAGGGAGAAGCCCTGCTCGAGGATCGCGCGGCTCCACTCGCGGGCGCTGAACAGCGAGTGGTCGCGGTAGTTGCCACACGAGTAGGCGTCGGTACCGGGCACGTCCTCCCAGGTGACTTCCTCGGCGATCGCATGGAGGGAGGAGGCCAGCGCCTCGGTCACCTCACGCACCGAGGGGGCGCCCCACATGATGAGGTGGAAGCCCGTGCGGCAGCCAAACGGCGAGCAGTCGATAACGCCGTCGATGCGGTCGCGCAGCAGGGAGGCCAGCAGGTGCTCGATCGTGTGCAGTCCCGAGGTCGGGATCTCCCCGGCGTTGGGCTGGAGGAGGCGCACGTCGAAGTTCGAAATCTGGTCGCCCTTCGGGCCGGCCTCCACGTTGATGAGGCGCACGTAGGGCGCCTTTACTGCGGTGTGGTCCAGGGTAAAGCTCTCAACTTCAGCCATCGGTTAGTCCCTTTCGGTGTAGTTTTGCCGGCGTTGCTCCAGGCGCATGAGCTCCCGGAACGTGTCGGAGTAGGTGGGGTCGTCCTCGCTCAAGCGTGACAGGGCCGCGCGGGCCTCGCCGAGCTTGCGGGTCAGGTCCATGCGCGCCATCGCCGCGACCACGCCGCGGCAGTACGAGCGCACGTCGGCCTCGCCCGCGACGGGCAGGGGCGCAACCGCCAGCTGGGTGACGGCGGGGCCGATGAACTCGCAAGCGGTCTCGAGGACCACCTGGACGAAATGGCGCGAGGCCGCGAGGATGGCGTTCTCGCCCGGGCCGAAGTGGGCCTCGGCCCGGCGCATCATCTGCGTGAAGGCGTCGAGGCCGCCAACCGCACGGATCGCGTCGTGGACGGCGCGGTGCGTGGGCACGGTGAAGGACTGCCCGTCGAGCTCCTCGAAGCCCGAGCCCACGGCGTACAGCGGGTGTTGGAGGACGGCCTCGAGAGCCTGGCGCTCAATGCGGCTGACCGGATCCTCGGGGCCTCGGCGCTCGGGCGCGGGGATGGGGCGGCCCGCGCCCGCCATCTCGATCTCGCCCGGGCGCGCCTCGTGCGAGATCACCTCGACGCGGCCGGCTGCGCGGATCGCCTGCTCGACCGTCGGTATGTCCATGCCGAGCCACCCGGCAAGCTGGCGCGTGTACTCGGCGCGCAGGGCGCGGTCCTTGATGTGCGCAACGATTCCGGATGAGGCGCGCAGGCCCTGCACACGACCCTCGGCGCTATGCAGGTCCATCTGGGAGAGAACCGAACGGATCGCGAACTCAAAGAGCGGGATGCGCGAGTTCACGAGGTCAACAATCGCCTGATCGCCCTGGGACAGGCGCAGGTCGCAGGGGTCCTGGCCGCCCGGCGCCACTGCCACGAAGGTCTGGGCCGCGAAGTTCTGGTCCTCGCCGTAGGCTCGCAGCGCGGCCTTTTGCCCCGCACTGTCGCCGTCGAAAGTGAAGATAACCTCCGAGCCGTGTGCGCGACCCGTGGACAGGAGCACGCCGGCAGCCGGATCCGCATGGTCGCCGAGCAGGCGGCGAATGATCTTGACGTGCTCGGAGCCGAAGGCGGTGCCACACGTGGCCACGGCGTTCGTCACGCCCGCCACGTGCGCGGCCATGACGTCCGTGTAGCCCTCGACGATGACGACCTTATGCTCGGTGGCGATCGTCTTCTTCGCCAGGTCCAGGCCGTAGAGCAGCTGCGATTTTTTATAGATCGGCGTCTCGGGGGTGTTGAGGTACTTGGGCGATTCCTTGTCGCTGTCATCCAGGCGGCGCGCACCGAAACCGACCGTCGCGCCCGTGATGTCGCGGATCGGCCACACCAGGCGCCCGCGAAAACGGTCGTACACGCCGCGACTACCCTGCGAACCCAAGCCCGAAATCTGGATCTCCTGGTCCGTAAAGCCCTTCGAGCGCAGGTGACGCGTCAGGGAATCCCACGAGGCGGGGGCGTAGCCCACCCCGAAATGCGCGCACATCGCCTGGGTGAAGCCGCGCTCGGCAAGGAACGTGCGACCCTTGTGAGCCTCGGGCGAGGCCAGCTGCAGCTGGTAGAACTCTTCGGCGACGCGGTGGGCATCCAGGAGGCGCTGGCGCTTGCCCGGCTCCTCGGTGCGCACGCGCGCCCCGCCCTCCTCGTAGTGGAGGGTGATCCCGGCCTTCGCCGCCAGCATCTCGACCGCCTCGGTGAAGGGCAGGTGGTCGATCTTTTGCACGAAGGAGATAACGTCGCCGCTCTCACCGCATCCGAAGCAGTGAAACATGCCCAGGTGGGGGCGCACGTTGAAGGAGGGGGTGCGCTCGTCATGGAACGGGCACAGGCCCTTCAGGGAGCCGATACCCGCGGGTCGAAGCGCTACGTGTTCGCCGATGATCTCGTCGATCTTCACTGCGTTACGTACCGCTTCGATGTCGTCCTTACGAATCAGACCCGCCATGTCCCTCAGTCTACCGATGCCCGCACACGTCTGCGTCCGATCATGCTCACAGCTGCGAAGACAGCATGCCGCACCAGCGGGCGTGCCATGTGGAGGCCGACACGTCGGTGAGCGAGGCGACCTGGTCGATGACCGCGCGCAGGCGCACACCGTCGTCGGAGGCGGCCCGCCACTGCGCGGCGAACACGGGTTCCAGGGCGTCGGCCCCGGCCTCGTAGAGGGCGTCGACGAGGTCGGCCAGG
>CABKMD010000061.1 GCA_902373435.1 uncultured Actinomyces sp. | reverse complement strand
ACTGGTGCGCCGATGATGGGGGTTTCCCACTCGTAGGTCTGGGTGGGGCCGGTGTCAGCGGTGATCGAGGGCGGGGCGATCACGACAACGGGGATACCGGCCAGTAGGTGCCCTGTTGCGTCCTCGGGGTCCGTGACGACCATGGCGAGGCCCTTGAGGGCCTGGTCGATCATGGTTGCGAGCTGGTTGGTCGCGGCCTGTGTTCTCATCCGAATGTCACTCCGATCCATGGTGCGAGGATGGGGCGGGCTGGGGTGAGCGGGTCGCGGTTGATGCGTACCGGGGCGGCGCTGATCTCGTTGTCCTCGAAGCCTGCGATTCCGTTTCGGGTGGCCCTGCGGTGGTACAGGTCGGCTGCGACTTCCAGGACTGCCCGGTCGGCGACCGGCCCGGGGATGATGGGGAGCCGGTCGCCTGCGAGCTTGCCGACGAGTTCGGTGGCCTCTGTGACGCACTCGCTCAGGTAGGGGTCCTCCTGTGGGGCGGACACGAACCTGGCGAGCTCAGCGGTTCCAACGCTCACGATCACGCGCCGATCTTCAGGGGGATCAGGCGGTCGGGGCGCTCCATCGCGATCGCGCCGTAGTAGTAGACGCTCATGTCGCGGGTGAGGTTCAGGATCGAGTCGTCCTGCAGGTGCGCGAGGCCGCTGGTGTAGACGCAGATAGCCTCCTTGTTGAAAAACGTTCCGGCGATGTGCTCACCTCGGTTGGACGTTGCCTTCAGGTCGGGGATCACGGTGATGTTCCCGAGGGTGCCTGCCAGGGCGTCGGCGGAGATCGTGCCGATGGTGCCGGTTCCGTGCCCGCTGATCGCCATGTACGGCACACCGGAGGACGTTTCGAGGGTGCCCAGGCGTAGCCAGGTCGCGCGGTCCACGATGAGGCCCGTGATTGAGGTACCGAGTTCCTCGTAGGCGGCGTTCGCGTCGGTGATCATGGCGAACAGGTCGGCGTAATTGAGCGCCGAGAGTTCCTTGCTGATCGTGATAGCTCGCGTGGCTTCGCTGACCTGCTTCTCCAGCGCCGTGCGGAACCGCGCGTGTGCATCCTTACCGGCTGCAACAGCCATGGCTTCAACGGTTCGCGTGACCATGTTGGTGCGGGACCGCTGAATCTCCTGGAAAGACAGGGTCGACGCGCCACCGAAGGTCTCGATCTCGGCGGTCTTGACCTTCGTTGACACCTTGCCGGTCCTGAGAGTGTCGCCTTCCTTCGCCTGCTTGCCGACCGTGACGGTGTTGTCCTTGAGCTCCAGGTATTCCATGGTCATTCCCTCAGCGGGAAGCGTGCCAGTGGAGAAGTGGCGGGCGAGAGGGTTGGCTTCCTCGATGATCTGCGTGAGGTCCTTGAGGAATACGGGGGTGGCATTGCGGCCATCATCGGAGACCGTACCGCCGTTGTAATCGCGTCGCATAAACGGGGCGAGGGCTTCGCGGGCCTGCTCATCTCCGCTGGCGAGGGCCTTGAGGTACTCGCCAGCGCTGCGGCGGTCGGGGCCTGCGGGCCTGGTCGGCGCTGCGGCGATCGAGGTGCGGCGATCGAGGTCTGCGAGGTGCGCGCGCACCTCGTCGAGGTCCTGGGCGGTGACCTCGGGCGCGGGCTGGGTGGTGGTGGTGTCCATGGGGGTTCCTTCCTGGTGGGTCTTTTCGCGGACGTTGGTCACGCGCGCGTCTTTGTAGGCGGGGTTGAGCACGACCGAGAACTCAATCGCCCGGGCTTTGGTGATGGTGTTGACGGCTTCGCCGTCGACGGTGTCCTCACGAGAGTCGATGAGCTCGAACCCGATGCTCATGGACTTCAGGACGCCGTCTCGCATGAGGGTGTAGACCTCATCGCCGCGCGGCGTGTTGGAGATGCGGGCGGTAACCTCAAGGCCAGTTTCGGTTTCGCGTGTGCCCGTGATCGTTCCGATGGGATCGCGGTGCTGGTAGACGAGCACGGCGTCGGATGCGTCGACGCTGCCCTTCTCGAAGCGTTCCTTGTATCCCCATCCCATGTCGTACACGGGACCGTAAGGGACGCCGATGGCGGTGAATTCCCTGGTTCCTTCGTCGATGGATCGGGTGTTGAGGGCGATGTCGAGGGTTGCGGTGCGCGTGTTCATGCGGGTATCTCGCTTTCGGAAGTGGTGAGCGAAGGCAGGCCCTCGATGTCTCGGACCTCGTCGACGGTGAGGAACCCTGCGGCGATGCCGATCGAGTGAGCCTCGTACCTGGTTTTCGTATCGGGTCGCAGGACCGCGTCGAGGTTGAAGCGGGCGTACTGCCCGCGAGGCAGGAGCCAGGTCAGCATGTCCTCAATGGGCGCTAGGTAGCCCATGAGGGTGTCGCGCAGCATGTCGAGGGTGGCCGTCTCGATGTTGTTGTAGGTCAGTGACGCGCCGTCAACGGCGGCGGCGAGCTTGGCGGGCGGGATACCGAACAGGCGTGCAACGCGCAGCACGCTCCACTTCTGGGAGTCGAGCCATTGCAAGTCCGAAGGCTTGACACCGATCGACTGGTAGCTCAAGCCCTGCCCAAGGACGGCAGTTTTTCCAGCGGTTTGCTTCTCCATCCATTCCGCTGCGGCCGCGTCCGCTGCCTCCCGAGTGAGGGGCTGGTCGGTGGACAGTACGCCTGCCGGGGTCCCTCCCCTGGTGAACAACTGGTCGGCGTACCGCTGCACGTGCGCCATGCCGGTCAGGCCACGCCTGGCTGCCTGGATGGGGCCGAGGCCAAGGGCACGACCCGGCACGATCATGTACCGCAGGTGCGCTATATCGCGGGTGTTGACTTCGTTGCCGTCCACGCTGTAATGAGTGACCTGGGCCGAGTCGACGGTGACGCTCACGCGGCTGGGGTCAAGGTTGCGCAGGGCGACAATGGCGTCGGCGGCGTCACGGCTAATCTGCCAGTATGCGTTTCCGGTCAGTGCCAAAGCGGCGACAGTCTGCGTGATCCATTGGCGTTGCGTGAGCCACGGGTCGGGTCGGTCGATCAGGGGCGAGGTGATCGGCCGGTTTGCTCGTGTCGCGTCGATCGTGAGTTGCCCGGCGAGGGTCTGCAGGTAGGCAACGGCCCGGTAAACGGCGTCAAGTCCGATGATCTCGTCGAGGGCGACGCTGTCCTGGCGCGGCGGTGGCAGGACGCGCGGGGAGAGGGCTTGCACGTCGGCGCGCTTGTGGAAGCCAAAAGCGGACAGGAGGTTCATGCCGTCAATGGTGCGATCGGTTTTCTACGTTTCCCGGTACAGGCGTCGCCTCGCGGCGTCGAACCCGCGCGCTGCTTGCATGCCGCCCGCGTGGCAGGAGCACTCATGATCCCTGGCTGCGCGCCAGGCTTCCACGTTGGAAACACGGGGAATATAGTCTCTCCACCCGCATGAGCAGACCGCGAGGAACGTGTAAGCCCCTCGATCAATACTCATCCGGTAATGTGAGTTGTGCGTCATTGCGAGACCTCCTTAGAACAGTTGGATACGGGCGCGCCGGTTGCTGGCGCGGTGTGCAGCGAGGGCGAGGGCGCGGATCGCGTCGATGGGCGCGTCGCTTTTCGTCGCCGAGAAAACAGTCGATCCAGCGATGACGCTGGTCTGGGCTTTGTCGAGCGCGGTGCGGGTCGCTGGGTCCCCGTCATGGTGAACATCACCTGTCTTGGCTTTGTCGATGAGCCACTGGCACGCGGCCGCGTAATCGCGCGAACTGCCCACGGTGACGGGGATACCGGCGGCGTCGAGCTCGGTGAGGATCGTGTGAGTGGGGCCGGTAGGGTCGGCAACGAGGTCGGTGTAGCCGGTGCGGTACAGGCGGGTCACGGCATGCGTGAGCCATGCGGTGCCCGGCTGGGAGGCCAGGCACGTTGTCTGAACGTCCTCGCCTTCTCTCCACGCACCGTAGATGCACGCACCGGACCCGTCTGCGGCGGCGTCGAACGCGACGGAGATAAGGCCGGGCGCTGGCGGGTCGAGCTCGGTGGTGGGTCGGGCGAGGCTATCCCAGATCGCCAGGTCGATAACGCTGGTCTCTCCCGTGAGGTCCTCGATATTGAGGTAGGAGCGTTTCCACGTGGCCAGCGGCTCGTCCTTGCCGAGGGTGAGAATCTTGTCGTAAGACTGCGTATGACCAAGTGCCGGATGGAAGGCCAGAGTGTCGCGCCCGTACGGGTCTTTATCGGCAAGGTCAGGGTCAGCGGACCACTCGAAGTAGGCGACCCGGCTGTCAGGGTCGCCGGTGGCTTTGCGGCCCTGGGCGATGAGCCGGTTCAGGTACGCCGACTTTGCTGTGCCCTTGGTCGAGACAATCCATAGCTGGGAGTCCAGGACCGTCGCGAACGTGGGGTTGATAGCTGCGGTGAGCGCGGTTCCCGATTCCTCATCGAAAGCCCACGCCTCGTCGATCATCACGAGGTTTAGGCTGTCGCCGTGAACAGCGGTAGGGGTCGGGGCGAACGGTGAGAGAACCGATCCTGTGCGCGTGTAGGTCAGGGCCTCGCTTCCCCGCGAAGCGAGTTTCTTGAACGCTTTGGGGTGTTGGTCCACGCCCAGGGCATCGACAATCTGGTCCCAGCGCTTGCGGGCATCCTTCCCCGTTTGCGCTGTCATCTGAATCACGTGATCCCGGTACGCCAGGAGACGGTCGGCGGCGACGGCGCGCATGAGTGCTGTTTTCCCAGACTGGCGCGGGACAGAGACGACGACGGTGGGGTAAGCCCACTCCCCCGGCCGCTCGGTGTCCAATTCCATGGCTACGTCGGCGACAAGGCGTTGCCATGGCATGAGCGGGGTGCCCATGACGCGGGCGGCGACGTGAGCGACGCGAGCTCCGAAGGTCGGTCGCTGGTGGTTGCGTTGGGTAGCGTAGGACGGCGCGGCGCTCATGCGAGGGCCTCGGCTGTGAGCGCCTGGAGCTGGGCATCGAGGGCATCGAAATAGGGTTCCTGCCCGGTGAGCGGCTCCGGCAAAGAATCAAGGGTTTCGACCAGGAGCTTCGCGAGGTTCGCCGTCGCAACGCTCACGCCTTTCGGCCCGCCGACCATGCCCCGGTCAACGGCGCGCGCCGTCGTTTCGAGGGTCGCCGCGATCGCAATGTACTTGCCAGTGATCAAGCCGTCTTTGCGCAGGGCTTCGATGGTCGAGATGGTCTCGGACTCCACCGGCCCAACCTTGTTGGAACCCGTCGCGGAAGGGATCGCGAACAGCCCGCCGTCCTCGTCGTTCATCCTGTTTTTTCCTTGCAATTCCTGTGTTTTTCTAGCTTTCCGCACCCGTTTATATGCGTTTCGGGGGGAGAAGGAAGTCGCGGGCCTTCCGTCAGGTTTGGCGCGATTTAAAACACGCCGTCGATGATCGGCGAGCGCACAACCGCGCGCCTCGTGCGCGTCTTGCGAGGCCGGTTCCCTCGACTCACGTTGCAACGAAGATGAGAGAGCCGAAGACCCGCGAGGTCATCACTCCCGCCCCTCGATCGAGGGACCACATGCTCAACCGATGCGCTGTAAGGATCGGGGTACGCCAGGCCCATGTCGATCGCCCACCCGCACACGTAACAGGCGGTGCCGTGAACAGCGGCCACCTGCCACTTGAGGCGCGCGACCTTCCGACCACCCCACCGACTCATGGCCTCGGTCCCGTCGGCGGCGGGTACGACGCGGCGATCTCATCCCTCATCTCGCGGGCAAGGCTCGCGATCTGCAAAGCCTTCCCCGCGAGTCGGAACTGCGTCGAGCTCATCGAGTAGGGCGAGTCACCGTTCAGGTGCTCGTGCGCTCGCATGGCAGCGGCTTCAATGTCGGTGGCGATGTCGGCAACGATGGTGCGCGAGTCAGGCAGCGGCGTGTGCATTGATCAGTTCCTTCGCTCTGTCATCGCTGATGGTGAGGCGTGCCCACTGCCTGGGCGCGGCGTCCGGGTATTCGGAGCGCATGTACTCGACGAAAGCGGGAGGCCAGGAGGCCCCAGTGGCTCCGTGATCTGCTTGCTCTTCTTCTTTGCGCCGCCGCTGCGCGGCGGCCTTCTCGGCCTCGGCGACCCGCTGCTGGCGCATGATCGCTTCGTACTTGCAAGCGTTGCAGCGGTCAGCGGAGGGCTGCCCATGCGAACACTCGGTGGCCAAGTACTTGTAATATGAAGGCTTGTACTTCATTGTTTCGATCTCCTTTGCTGGGGCGGAATTAACCTCTTCACGGGAGGAGCGAGGGGACGCCGATGCGGCCCCCTCATCCCGTAGGGAAGGATGGGGCGTACTCATGTCCACATGGGCCGCGCCGAGCGGCTTAGGCCGCGCCGAATTGCGACGCAGGCGATAGAGCTGGATGCGCGCGCGCGTCGCCGCGTTGCGGGCACGGTCCTCGGCGTCCGAGGCGCGCCGGAACGCCAGCGTCCAGTCCACCAGCGTCTTCTTAACGATCTTGATGACGCCGACCGTGGGCAGGCCGAGCCGGATGCCGCCCCGATGCCACTCGATCACCCCGGCATCCTCAAGCCACTGGAGGCAACGCGACGTGTGGCGCAAGGAATATCCGGCGCGTTTGGCGAGCTGGCGAGCCGTGGTCTGGACGGTCGCCGACAGGTCGGCGCGCGTATCGTGTGCGAGTAGAGCCAGGGTGTCCAGGATCGCGCGGGACGCGGCGAACTCCCTGCCCCTGAGCGGCCCCCACCCGATCCGAGACAGAGCCGCGAGAATCGACGTGAACGACATGCCCGCGTTGAGGATGCCGCGCGCCCTCGGCGCTGGCACGGTCGCCGGGCAGGCGGCAGCATCCTCGGCACGTGGGCCACTAATCGCAGCGCGAGCGGCCGCGATAAAGTCGGCGCGCTCCTCCTCAGTCCACGACAGTGCGGCGGCGCTCATGACTGGGTTTCCACCATGTACCGGATCGCCACAGTCACATAGCAATGCAACAGCTTGATCTTCTGCGCCCGGTCCTTCGGGCGCATCCGCTTAGCGCCGGTCACGTTCATTTTGGCAGCGTCCTCGGCGAGCTGGAGGGTCAGAGATTGCGACTTGCGCAGCAGAGACCGCACGATGGCGGCGTCCGGTCCGGTAATCACTTGCGGCCCCTCTCGTGAACGTCGCGACGGTGTGACCACACGCCGAATGCCGTGATCGTGAGGGCCATGAGCGGGACGGTGACCGGCCACGGGATATAGAACGCGAAGCACGCCCAAATCGTTGTCCCGTACGCCACGAGGGCGACGAGAGCGGCCGTGAACTGAACCCAATCCACCGTGTACCTCACAGCTGTCCCCCTTCGGTAGACTCAGAACAACTAGCCCCCGTACCTACCGAAGGACAAGAACAATGACCTACAGCCCCATCACGAGCCGCCTCGAAGAGAGGCTCAAGCGTTGCCTGAGCGCGGCCCTTAGCGACGAGAATCCGATGAGTGTGCTTCCGGGCCTCGTTGATACACTCGTCCAGGCATTCGACGAACTGGAGCGCGGCGGGCGAGCACCCCGCAATATCGTGAATACAATCACTGAGGTCACTCAACCGGATAAGGACCTGGTACTGAAGACAAGCAGCGTCCCCGCCAACAGTGCGCAGGGCGCCCATGACGGCGGACTCCAAAGCCTTGTCTCCCAATGGGAACAGGCTCAACACATCCCCCTCGTCCAATGGAGAGGGAAGCGGATGAAGATAATGCCGTTCACCAAAGATCGTGTCCTGAACCTCTCCAGTCTCCGCGGACTCGAAGTAGAGTGGGTCATACTGCGTTATTCCCACCGCATGGACTGCGGGATTGTCACCCTCACAGACGGAACCCCGATCGGGCGTACCGGCTGGGACCGGAACCCCGACGTTCTCCAAATCCTCACCGACGGCGGCAGTAAAATAGCGCGCGTCCACCTGGCCCTTACCAAGACCGCCGCGTTCATCGGACACTGACCTCACGCCACGTCACCCCCCTCATCCTCCAACGGGCCGACGGGCGCGAAGCCCAGGTTGAAGATCATGTCCTCAATGTCGCCGCACATGATCTCCAGATCACGGCCGATGACCTCCATCGCGTAGTCGTTCAGGTTCTCGAAAACTGTGTTCAACGCGGACTGACAATCCGACAGTGAATCCCGCGTTTTCTCAATTGACGCACTCATGACTTGGCCTCCCAAGGTGCGGTAGATGTGATGGAGACCGGCACGCCAACGGCGGCGAGCCGGTCAAGGTCAGAGAGAGTCCATCGGCGAGTACCGACGAGCTTCCGGGATAGGGTGCCCTGCGTCATATCCAGGGCCGGGGCCAGCGCCTTCTGCGATAGGCCCGCTGCGGTCATGTACCGCGTGACCTCACGAGTGATCGCTGCCTGAGATGTAATCATGCGAATGTTCTAATCCCTTTTGGAATAGTTCGCAAACGATAGGAAGTCTCAAATTGGAGCTGTGCGGTAACAAAGTATGCCAGTTTGGATTATCATTAATCCATGACAGCGCTAATCAATCCCTCGCCAACCCATCCGATTACTACCCGCGATGTCGTCGCCGCAAACGTCCGCGCAGAGGCGGCGCGACTTGGTTACAACCAGGTGCAACTTGGGCAAACACTGGGCATTTCACAGCCGTCGGTCAACAAGCGCTGGACCGGAAAGCGCCCCTGGCAGCTTGAAGAGCTGGACGACCTTGCGCACACCTTCGGCGTCTCAGTTGCCGAT
Source organism: uncultured Actinomyces sp. (assembly GCA_902373435.1). Taxonomy (GTDB): domain Bacteria; phylum Actinomycetota; class Actinomycetes; order Actinomycetales; family Actinomycetaceae; genus Pauljensenia. The sequence continues at coordinate 3,767 of CABKMD010000061.1, read as the reverse complement.
CTGGTGACACCTACCGGGCGGGAAATGCGCCTCCGACAGGACTCGAACCTGCAACCTCGGGATTAGAAGGCCCTTGCTCTATCCATTGAGCTACGGAGGCGTGGCACTGTGTGCCGCATGTAAGACTAGCGGAGGTTAGCGCGCCTTTCCACCAGCGCGCCCCAGCAGGAAGGCGAGCAGCGGGAAGAGCAGGACGGACAGTGCACCCGCGACGACGAGCAGAGAGGCGAGCCACGAAGGTAGGACACCCGTCGCGACGCCGAGCTCGGTGACGGCGACGATGATCGGCAGGCCAGTCGCACCGTACAGGCCGATGCGAGTCGCGTCCGTCCAGCCGACGCGCTCGATCGAGCCTTGGAAGCGTTCCAGGAGGACGATGGGCACGCCGCGCACCACGAGGATCGCACCGACGAAGGCGACGAGCAGGAACGGGTAGCCCGCGACGGCGCTCAGCGAGATGTTCATGCCCGAGGTGATGAAGAACAGCGGGATGAGGAAAGAAAATCCGAGGGTGCGCAGCTCGCCCTCGACCATCGTGAAGTTGCCGGGCGCCAGCGCGCGCACGATGATGCCGGCCGCGAACGCGCCGAGCACCATGTCCAGTTCCATGACTGCGGACAGCGTCATGAGGCCGGTCAGAATCAGCATGACGACGCGCATGAGCGTTTTTTGCGAGGTCTGTGCCCCGTGCAGGATCGTCCGCCCGAGAGCGGGATGCTTGAGGATGAAGCGGGTCGGGATGGCGACCGCAAGGACCGTGGCAAGCGCGAACAGCAAAAGGACGATCGCCGCGGCCCACGGGCTGCGTGCCGACAGCAACAGCGACATGGCGATGATGGGCGCGAGCTCACCGACGGCGCCGTGGACAAGGACGGCCTTGCCGATTGTCGTCCCCATGACGCCGGCCTCCATGAGAATGGGCAACAGGGTACCCAACGCCGTCGAGGTCAGCGCGATAGCCAGGGCGATGTACGTCGCAGTGGCGACCCCCGTCGTGCCCGATGCGGCGACCGCCACCCAGGAGACGGCCAGGCCGATACAGAAACATGCCAGCCACGTCAGCAGCGAGCGCCTGCCCGCCCGGCCATGGACCTCTTCAACATCGATCTCGGTGCCCGCAATGAGGAAGAGCATGCCCATGCCAACCTCGCGGAACAAGGAGATCGGATCGGTGAGGGATGCGAGTCCCAGAACGTTCGGCCCAATAATGACGCCGAGGATGAGGAGCCAGACGACGTCGGGTACGCGCTTGCGCGTGAGCGAGGACAGGAGGGGTGCGAGCGCCGCAGCGGCGGCGATCAGGAAGAGGGAGACGATGGCCCCCTCGGTACCGCTCGTTGTCGAGGCGGCGACGAGGCCGTGGCCCACTCCCCCGCTCGCGGCGGGCAGAGACATCGCCAGGCTCATGTGCGTTCCTTTTCGGATACTGGAATCAGGTGCGCGCCGACGGCCGGAGGGGCCGAGGATACGCTGCTAGTGATTGTGCGCATGACAAAGGCCCGGGACAACAAGTCCCGGGCCCGTGCGTGGATGCGAGGTCAGCCCTCGACGTCCAGGAGGCCGTTCTTATAGGCCTTGGCCAGGCGGCGGGGCACGCGGATCTCACGGCCGGCAACCTTGACGGTGTTCAGCTCGGTAAGATCAGCCTTCCAGGTAGACCGGCGGGTGCGGGTGTTCGCACGGGACATCTTGCGCTTGGGAACTGCCATGTCTTACCGCTCCTCTTCTTTCTCGACGACTATTCTGATCGGTGCGCCACGCGGGCGCACGGCGACAACCCGACAAGACTACCACGGACCAGCCTGAGAAGCACATCGCGAGAGCCTACGCGCCTGCGATCCTGCTTACAGATTGAGGGCGGGCTCTCTCCCTTAGACTGAGCGCATGTCCGCTCTCCGCACGCTCGCCTCCGGCACGCTCCTCACCCACGAGATTGAGATCAAGCGTTCCCGTTTTATCACGACGCTCGCGAGGACGGACACGCCCGAGGAAGCACGCGAGCTCATCGATGCCGTCAAGGCCGAGCACCCGCAGGCCCGCCATAACTGCTCGGCATACCTGATCGATCCGCCGGACGCCGCGCCGTTGCAACATTCGTCGGATGACGGGGAGCCGTCGGGCACGGCGGGCACACCGATGCTGGAGGCTCTGCGCGCTTCTGACACGTGGAATACTACGGCGGTCGTCACCCGCTACTTCGGCGGAATCCTCCTGGGCGGAGGCGGCCTCGTGCGGGCCTACTCCACCTCCGTGTCCGAGGCCGTCGCCCGCGCCTCCATCGCCTACCTGGTCGGGCGCGACGTTCTCGAAACCCAGCTGAGCCCCGGGGAGGCAGGCCGCGTCGAGTCCGAGCTTCGGGCGCGAGGAGCCGCGGTCGTCGACACGATATGGGGCACGGACGTCACGCTACGCATCGCGATCGATCCGGACGACCGAGAATCGATTGACGCATGCCTGGCCCAGGCCTCGTCGGGTGTTGCAAAGTTTCGCTACGTGGAAACACGGCGAATTGAACTAGACGAGGCTCCGAGCGTGGGATGACAATTCAGGGGTACACCTGCTTAGGAAGGATCCCCCATGACTCGCATCGCCTCCACCGTCGCCGATCTGATCGGCGGCACCCCACTGGTTCGTATTAACCACGTTGCCGGTGACGGCGTTGACGTGGTCGCCAAGGTCGAGGCCTTTAACCCCGCTTCCTCCGTGAAGGATCGTATCGCCCGCTCGATCATCGACGCGGCTGAGGCCTCGGGTGCGCTGTCCCCCGGCGGCACGATCGTCGAGGCCACCTCCGGTAACACGGGTATCGCCCTGTCGATGGTGGGCGCAGCCCGCGGCTACAAGGTCGTCATCGTTATGCCCGCGTCGATGTCCGTCGAGCGTCGTGCGATCGTGCGTGCCTTCGGCGCCGAGCTGGTTCTCACCGACCCCAAGGGTGGCGTTTCCGCGGCCGTCGCCGAGGCCGAGCGCATCGCCTCCGAGCGCCCCGGCGCCATCATCGCTTCCCAGTTCACCAACCCGGCCAACCCTGCTGCCCACCTGGCGCACACGGGCGAGGAGATCTGGGCGGACACCGACGGCCAGGTTGACGTCTTCGTCGCCGGCGTAGGCACGGGCGGAACCATCTCGGGCGTCGCGAAGGCCCTCAAGGAGAAGAATCCGGACGTGCGCATCATTGCCGTTCAGCCCGCCGAGTCTCCCCTGCTGACCGGCGGCACCCCCGGCCCGCACGGCATCCAGGGTCTCATGCCCAACTTCGTGCCTGAGACCTTCGACGCAGACATCATCGACGAGGTTATCTCTGTCGAGACCGCGCAGGCCCTCGAGTTCGCTCGCCGTGCTGCCGCCGAAGAGGGTCTGCTCGTGGGCATCTCCTCGGGTGCTGCCCTGGCGGGTGCGGCTGCCCTCGCTGCCCGCCCCGCGCTGGCTGGCAAGAAGATCGTCACGCTCCTGCCCGACACGGGTGAGCGTTACCTCTCGACCGCGCTGTTCGCGGGCCTCGAGGACTGATCGTTCCCGCTTGACGCGCTAAGGTGGCCCCGGATGGAATATCCGGGGCCACCTGTGCGTTCCCGTCTCAGTCGACCGTCCAGGAGGAACTCGTGAAGCTCACCGTACGCGCCCTGTCGAAGACCCTGTCGCGCGCCCTGCCCACCAAGGCGCTCGAGCTCTTCCGTGAGGATCTCGTGACGGCGCAGCGCCGCGACCCCGCGGCCACTTCCGCCCTGGAGATCGCCCTGACATACCCGGGCGTGCATGCCCTGTGG
>CABKMD010000060.1 GCA_902373435.1 uncultured Actinomyces sp. | reverse complement strand
CGGACGTACACCGTGCGTTTTGAGAATCAGGGAAATGATCCGATTCCGGCGCCGATCCTGAATGAGAACTATTACAAGGCTTTTAGTACCTCGCGCGTGGAGTATTCGATCTCGTGTGGTCCCGGCACGAGGAATGTTGCCTGTCCGGCATGGGCGAACGGAGAGACGAAAGTGGATGCGCCAGGCTATAAGAGTCTTGCCCTGCTCTACAGCCGTGTTGATGTGACGCTGCCAGCGCATTCGGTCCTTGAGCTCATTATTCCCATCAAAGAGACATTAGCTGCTGCCAGCTGTGTGAAGGACGGTGTTGCGCGGGTGGAGAATTCGGCGCAGCTCTTTAGCAGTACCTATAGGCTGGATGTGAATGATAGAGTCTATGGTGGGATTACCTTGCGTGCCTGTGACATGGTTCCCGTCGTGACGAAGACCCAGGACAAGGAAATCGTCGCCTCGGGTGAGGTTCGTACGTATACGCTCCGCATTGAAAACCGGGGGGGCGAAGCGATGACAGGGCAGACGTTGATGGACGAGTACTCCAAGGCTTACCGCACGTCTCGTGTTGAGTATTCGATCTCGTGCGGTGCGGGTACGACGAATATTGACTGTCCGTCGTGGGCCGATGGGCAAACGATTACGACAAACTCGAACAATATTGATATTATTAAGAGGCGTGGCTCGATGACGTTGCCAGCACATTCGGTCCTCGAACTCGTCATTCCTGTGAAGGAAACGTTGATGGAGAGCTGTGTGATGAATGGACTTTATGATATTTCCAATTCGCTTCATCTGTATAGTACGGAGTTTGCGTATGATGTGCAGGATCGTGTCCAGGGCAAGCTAACCTGCGTCGACGTCTCCACGTCGACTATCGCCTCGGTTAACGGTGTTATCCAGGTGCCTGATGCTTCTGGAAGGGTCGATGTGGTCCAAGGTGATGCTGTCGAGCTGGCTGTGACGGTCTCGAATTCGGCCTCGGTCGCTCATGATGTGCCGGTGACGGTCACGCTGCCGAACATGATCGATGTGGATTCCGTTTCGTCAGTCACGTGCGTTGCGAATGGGTCCGCTTCCTGCCCGACCGATCTTGCGTATGATCCGGTTACTCGCAGGGTTACCGGTACGATTGCCGAGCTGCGTGGTGGAGGGCAGGTTGTCTTTACAATCGCGGCGACTGCCAATGCTGTCGGGCAAGAAGTCCTCTCCTTCAGCGCATCGACTACGGCTCCGGTGGAGCATGACATTCACCCCGAGCCCGGCACGCTCAATCCCTCATCTGTCACCTTTGGGTTCATTCCGAAACCCGTTAATATCCCGGTTGTGCCTACGAACCCATCGGCTGTGTGCGCTGTCGGTGGTGCCCAGTGGAACAAGCCCGAGAATGACGAGCGCTTCACATGGACGCTCACAGCCGACCGTCATCTCGTGGTCACTACGAGCATCGCGTACATCCTTGATAATGGCGATGGTACCCAGTCGCGCACGCACGACTACGGCACGCCCGAAGAGGCCGGCGCCGTGGATTGTGTCGCGCTGCCTGATGCGCCCGCTGTGACGGATCCGTGCGGTGCGGGCAATGCGTCGTGGGAGGTGCCCGCCTCTGATGAGAATGTTATCTGGCGCGTCGATGCCAGCGGCCACCTGATCGCTACGGTTGCTGCGGGGAAGACCTTCGTTGATGCAACGACATCGCATGATTACGGTGCAGCTGTGGAGGAGAATACGGAGCCGTGTGCGGTGCCTGATCCGTCGCCGACGCCTGCTGTTAGTCAGCCTCCTGCTCCCGCCGTGTCGCCTAGTGTCGCCCCTTCGTCGGAGCCGACGCCTGTCAATGTGCAGGCCTCTGGTCCGCGACTGGCTCACACCGGTGCGGACGTTGTCGCGCTGATGGGGGTGAGTGGCACGCTAGCGATTCTTGGGTTGCTGGCAGGTGTGCGCGCTCGTCGCAGAAGCTAAACTCTCGCGCCTGATAGATACCTGAGAGTTGTGATGCCCGTGGGCGGTTGGTTGCCGATCACGGGCATCCGTGTAGGGCTGAATGCGATATTTTGCGGCAGGCTTTTATGGCACCGTGTCAGCAAGCGATCAGCCTGGGTCCTTAGTCCCTCAAAGTGGGCATATCTTCGCGCTAAACACGGTCACGGCATGATCGCAATTTAGGACGACCTAAACGGACTACTTTTCATCTGGGCGAGATGTGGCTACGCTCAATGCTTAGAAATTCCATCATCCCGGTGTTGCCTCATCACCGGATCGTCAGGAGGCAAGCGGTGGCAGTGCTTCGCGCTCACGCGCATAGTATTCGCGCTCACATACATAACGTCGGCCAGCGATTCAGTCGCGTCCTCATTGTCGCAGTCATGGCGGCCCTGGCCGTGGCGATGTTCGCCGTGCCCTCGCGCGCTGCGGGTCAGACGTGGAGTGATGTCTCGACCACGATCAACGGCCTGATTGACAAAGGCGTGTCCACCTACAAGGCGGGCGACGCCAAGGGCGGCAAGGACACAGTCAACGACGCGTACTACAAGCACTACGAGATCACCGGCATGGAGAAGCAGGTCATGGCCCGCATTTCCGGTTCGCGCGTCTCGCAGGTGGAGATGGAGTTCTCTCTCCTGAAGAAGGCCATGACCGACGGCGATAACGCCGGCGTCGAGGCCCACGCGACGACCCTCAAGCAGTACTTGGTCGAGGATGGCGCATCCCTCGACGGCGTCGCGCCCGGTTTCGCCGCCCAGGCCACCTCGGATGACTACAGCCCCGGCGCGTGGGGCGAGGTTGCGAAGACCATTAACGGCATCCTCGAGGACGGTGCCAACGCCTACAAGGGTGGCGACGCGAAGGCCGGTAAGGACAAGGTCAACGAGGCCTACTACCAGCACTACGAGATTACCGGCATGGAGAAGCAGGTCATGAGCCGCATTTCCGGTTCGCGCGTCTCGCAGGTGGAGATGGAGTTCTCCCTCCTGAAGAAGGCCATGACCGACGACGATGCGGCCGCCGTCGACCAGCACCTCTCGACGCTGACGAACTACATCCGCGAGGACGCCAACAGCCTCGACGGCTACACCGGTAAGGCCGCTGAGAAGACCACCGAGGGTTCGGGCGCCTCCCCGTGGGTCGCCCAGTTCCTGCCCTCCCTCCTCGTCATCCTGCGTGAGGGCATGGAGGCGATCCTGGTCGTCGCCGCCGTCCTGGCCTACTTGGCCAAGGCCGGTCACAAGAACAAGGCCCCCATCGTGTGGGGCGGCGTGGCCCTCGCCCTGGTCCTGTCCGTGGGCCTGGCCTTCCTCTTCAGCTACGTCACCTCCCTGGCGGGCGCGAACCAGGAGCTCCTTGAGGGCTTTGCGGCGCTCTTCGCGGTCGCCATGCTGATCTGGGTCTCCAACTGGATGATTAACAAGTCCTCCAACAAGGCGTGGGACGCCTACATCAAGAAGCAGACAGACGCCTCGCTGACCAGCGGCTCCCTGCTGGGCCTGGCGTTCATCTCCTTCCTCGCCGTGCTGCGTGAGGGCGCTGAGACGATCCTCTTCTACGTCCCGATCGTCGCCGCCGCGGGCGACAAGGTCCACTACGTGTGGATCGGCCTGGCGGTCGGTCTCGTCGTCCTCGTCGTCATCTACCTGCTCATCCAGTTCGCGGCGGTGCGCATCCCGCTGCGCCCCTTCTTCACCGTCACCTCGCTGCTGATGGCCTTCATGGCCTTCACCTTCGCGGGTTCGGGCATCGGGGAACTCCAGGAGGCGGACGTCGTGTCGCTGACGCCCATCTCCGGCTTCCCCACCATTGACCTCTTGGGGATCTACCCCCGAGTGGAGAACCTGGCCGCGCAAGCCATCGTTCTCGCCATCATCGTCGGTCTCTATTTCTTCGGAAAAGCTCGCCTCGCCCGCGAGGCCGCCCAGTCGCGGGCCGAGGACTGAATCCTCTCGAGCGACACCGACGTTTCACCCAACCAACACGTACAGGAGATCATCCCTATGAAGCGCTCTCTGTTCCGCGTCGGCGCGGCCCTGGCCACGCTGGCCCTCGCAGGCACCCTGGCTGCCTGCTCCAACAACTCCTCCTCGTCCTCCAGCGAGAAGCCGTCGACCTCGTCGTCCTCGGCCGCCGCCGACTCCGACGCTCCCGCCCCCGGCGAGGACGCTGGCTTCGAAGAGCAGCCTCTCGGCGACGAGGTCCACGTCGGCCCCCTCGTCGTGGGTGGCGTCTACTTCCAGCCTGTCGAGATGGAGCCCACGATGGGCACCCCGGCCGCCGAGTCCTCGATGCACATTGAGGCCGACGTCTCCGCTGCCGCCGATAACAAGCTCGGCTACGGTGCGGGCGACTTCGTCCCCGGCCTGACCGTGGACTACTCGATCAAGGACAAGTCCGGCATGACCGTCCAGGAGGGCACGCTCATGCCGATGAACGCGTCCGACGGCCCGCACTACGGCCTGAACCTGCCCAAGCTGGACGCCGGCACCTACGACGTGGCGTTCTCGATCAAGCCCCCGAGCGGCTGGCTGCTGCACACCGACAAGACCACGGGCGTTGAGGGTCGCTTCTGGACCGAGCCGCTCGTCGCCGAGTTCCCGGATTGGCAGTGGGATCCCACGGCCGTCTCCTGGTGATCGACGCGCACTCTTCGCGGGGCCGAGGCAGTGGTTCTTTGTGGGGGCCTCTCGCCTCGGCCCTCGCCCCGTGAGGGGACTAGAATCGACACCGTAGCTATGACTTCGGTGAACCTTTATTTCGGGAGGAAAGCCAATGCTTCAGCAGATGAGCGAAGCAACCCTAACGCTGCTATTGACGATGCTTGCGCTCGGCGCCGTTATCCGCTTCATGCCCGCAGCCGGGCATGGTCGCCGCGGTAAGAAGGCGCGCTCGGTCGCCGTGTGGGCCGGCATCGGCCTGGGCATGGTCTCCTCCCTGGCACTGACGATCATCAACGTCGAGGCCCCCAAATCCGTGAACCGCCAGACCGTTGGCCTGTTCACCCTCCCCGTCGCGATCGTCCTCGCCGTCCTGTTTCTCGCGCTCATCGCGGTGCGCTCGCGCCGCGTGCGTTCCCTCCTGCCCACAGACGCAGACGACGAGGCCCGGGCGTTCTCGTCGATGGAAACCGCGGTCAGCGGGGATACCCTCGTTCGCATCGTCGGTGCCCTCTACATCGCTGCCGCCCTGTTCCGCGCAGTTCCCACGGCCATGAACCAGGCCGTCATGATGCTCTCGGGTGGCGTCGAGATCTACTCGACCCAGGTCGTTCTCGCGATCGTTGGCTACGCGCTCGCGTGGGTGCTCGTTGGCTTCGTCGCCTGGGTGTCTTACCGCCTGTGCGCGTGGAATAACCGCGTGTGGCCGGCTGCCTTCATCCTGATCTCTCTGCTGACCAACCACGCTCTGATGATCGTGCGCATCCTCAAGGCCAAGCGCTGGATCGCGATTCCCAAGGACGCGTGGAACGTCATGTCGTGGTTCATCAACCACGAGGCCGTCTTCACGATCGCCGCGGGCCTGGCCCTGTGCGCCGTCGTGCTCCTCACCTGGCTGGCATCGCGCTCCATCCCGACCGTGGGCGCTAACCCCGCCGAGGGACGCCTGGGCCGCGCGCGCTCGCGCCTCTACAAGTCCATGGCTGGCACCGCCGCCGTCGGTTACCTGTGCGGCGCGCTGCTCATCACCGTCGGCGTCGCCTACGGCAGCCAGGAGATCGAGCTGTCCCCGCCCGAGTCCTTCAGCGTCGTCGACGACCAGGTGAGCGTCAACCTCGCCGACATCTCCGACGGTCACCTGCACCGCTACGAGTACACGACCTCGGGCGGCGTGAAGGTGCGCTTCATCGTCATCCAGAAGTCTGGCTCCTCCTTCGGCGTGGGCCTGGACGCGTGCGATATCTGTGGCCCGACCGGCTACTACGAGAAGGACGGCAAGGTCATCTGCAAGCTGTGTGAAGTGGCGATGAACATCGCGACCATCGGCTTTAAGGGCGGCTGCAACCCGATCCCCATCGACTACAAGGTTTCTAACGGCACGCTGACCGTGCCAATCTCAGCCCTCGAGGCCTCGGCCCCCGTCTTCGCGAAGTAAGGTTCACGCGTGTTTTTCCGAATGCTCCGCGGTGCCCTCACGAGACGCGGTAACCGCCACTTCATGATCGCCCTGACCGTCGCGCTGGGCGCCTGCGTCGCCACCTCCATGCTCTCCGTCATGTTCAACGTGGGTGACAAGGTCAACCAGGAACTCAAGTCCTACGGCGCGAACATCGTTGTGCGGCCCCAGGGTGCGGCCGTTCTCGACGACCTGTACTCCACGGGCGAGACCACCGAGTCCCACTCGTACCTGCGCGAGGACGAGCTGGGCAACATCAAGACGATCTTCTGGACCTATAACATCCTCGACTTCACGCCGCTGCTGAGCGTGTCCGCCACTGACGCGAGCGGCGAGCACGTGCCCACGACCGGCACGTGGTTTGACCACCACCTCGAGCTGGCTACCGGCGAGAGTGTCGAGACCGGCCTCGACAAGCTGCGCGGCTGGTGGGGCATCGAGGGGGCGTGGCCGACGGACGACGATGAGGACGGTGCCCTCGTCGGCACCTCGTACGCGGCCGCCCACGGCCTGAAGGTCGGCGACACCTTCTCCCTCACCCGCGAAGGCATCACCCGCGACTTCACGGTGCGCGGCATCCTCACCAGTGGCGACGACGCCGACCGCGGCGTGTTCATCCAGCTCTCGCAGGCTCAGGCGCTCCTGAACCGCGAGGGCATCGTCGGCAGCGTCGAGGTCTCCGCCCTGACCACGCCCGACAACGACCTGGCCCGCAAGGCCGCGAAGAACCCGAACTCGCTGAGCGTGTCCGAGAAGGAAACCTGGTACTGCACCGCCTACGTCTCCTCCATCGCCTACCAGATCGAGGAAGTCATGACGGACTCCGTGGCGCGCCCGGTCCGCCAGGTCGCCCAGTCCGAGGGCACGATCCTCGAGAAGACCCAGCTGCTCATGGTCCTCGTGACCGTCCTGGCGCTCATCGCCTCGGCCCTGGCCATCGCGAACCTCGTGACCGCCGGCGTCATGGAGCGCTCCAACGAAATCGGCCTCATGAAGGCCGTGGGTGCCAAAGACAAGCAGATCATCGCGCTGTTCCTGACGGAGACGATCGTCGTCGGCCTGGTGGGCGGCGTCCTCGGCTACGGTGGAGGCCTCGCGCTGGCCCAGGCGATCGGCTACATGGTCTTCCGCTCATCGATCTCCTTCGTGCCCGTCGTCGTCGGCCTCGTCGCCGTCCTCGTCATCCTCGTCGTCCTGGGAGCCTCCATCCCGGCGATCCGCTACCTGCTGCGCCTCAACGCGGCGGAAGTCCTGCACGGAAGGTGATGCCCATGTCCAGACGAGCAATGTTCTGGCGGATGGTCACCTCATCCATCCTGCGCCGCCGCTCCCGCGTCCTCATCGCGATCCTCGCCGTCGCCATCGGCGCGACCACCCTCTCCGGCCTCGTCACGATCGCGGTCGACGTGCCCGCACAGATGGCCCGCGAAATCCGCTCCTACGGCGCCAACCTCGTCGTCACCCCCGCCGGTGACGTGCCCATCACGGACGAGGCCGTGGCCGCCGCGACCGCCCAGGTTCCCGCGAGCGCTCTGGTCGGATCCGCCGCGTTCGACTACGAGACCGTCACCATCAACGACCAGCCCTACGTGGCGGGCGGCGCCGACCTGGAGGCAGTGCACGCCATGAACCCGTACTGGTTCGTGGACGGGCAGTGGCCCGCTGCGACGGGCGAGGTGCTTGTGGGCGAGCAGATCGCCTCGACGATCGACGTCAAAGCTGGGGACACGATCACGGTGAGCCAGCTGGACGCCGGTGCCTCCTCGAAGGGCGCGCAGGTGCAGTCCGGTGCCCCGGCATCGGGCCTGAAGGTCGATCCGCGCACCGTGACCCTGACCGTGTCCGGCATCCTCAAGACTGGCGGCAACGAAGACGGCTACGTGTACATGTCCGCTCAGGACATGAGCGCCCTGACGGAGCAGAGCAACACCGTGTCGCTCGCCGAGTACTCGATCGCGCTGGAGGGCGAGCAGCTGAGCGCCATCGCCGACGCGATGAACGCCGCGAACCCAGAGATTCACGCCCAGACCGTACGCCGCCTCGCCCAGTCCGACACGGGCGTCCTCGCGATGCTGAGCTCCCTCCTCGTCGTCATCACCGTCATCGTGCTGGCGCTGACCATGATCGGCGTGTCCACGACGATGATTGCCGTCGTCACCGAGCGCCGCAACGAGATCGGCCTACGCAAGGCCCTGGGCGCGACCGCCCGCTCCATCACCCGCGAGTTCATGGGTGAGGGCGTCATGCTCGGGCTCATCGGAGGCGTTGTAGGCGCCGGAGCCGGCTACGGCCTCGCCGTCCTCATCTCCACCTCCGTGTTCCACCGCTCCATCTCGCTGCACCCCGTCATCCTCCTCGGCACGGTCGCCTGCTCGATCCTCATCGCCGTCCTCGCCTGCCTCCCGCCCGTGCGCCGTGCACTGGCCGTCGACCCCGCGCTCGTCCTGCGCGGAGAATGAGAGTCACCATGACCACCTCCACCGCCACCCCGGCCTCGTCGGCCCCCACGGACGCGCTGCTGAGCCTCGAGGGCGTCTCGAAGATCTACGGCGACCTGCACGCCCTCGACAACGTGTCCCTCGAGATCCCGCGCGGCCAGTGGGTCTCCATCGTCGGCCCCTCCGGATCCGGCAAGACCACCCTCATGAACATCGTCGGCGCCATGGACACCGCCACCAAGGGCACCGTCATGCTCGACGGGCACGACATCTCCGACCTGACCGCCGACGAACTCACCGAGGTGCGCTGCCGCACCATTGGCCTCGTCTTCCAGCAGTTCCACCTCATCGGCCACCTGACGGCCCTCGAAAACGTCATGGTCGCCCAGTACTACCACTCGATGCCCGACGAGAAGGAGGCGCTCGAGGCCCTCGACCGCGTCGGCCTCGCCGACCGCGCCACCCACCTGCCGCGCCAGCTCTCCGGCGGCGAACAGCAGCGCGTGTGCGTGGCCCGCGCCCTCATCAACTACCCCAAGCTGCTGCTGGCCGACGAGCCCACCGGCAACCTGGACGAAAGCAACGAGGAGATCGTCCTCGACCTGTTCAACCAGCTCCACCAGGACGGCACGACACTCATGGTCGTCACCCACGACGCCCTCGTCGCCGAACAGGGCCAGCGCGAAATCCGACTCGATCACGGCAAGGTCGTCAAGGAAACCTGGCACGACCACGACTTCGAACAGCGCGCCTCCGGCCTGGTCCTGCCCGGCCGCGACGGCGACGCGCGCAGCGGAAAGGACAAGGTGCGATGACCACGCCCACCACTGTTGAGAGCCGATCCCGCTGGGTCACCCCCGCCTCGTACGCGGTCCTCGGTGCGCTCGGCGCGACCATCCTGGCCGCGTGCACGCCCCACACCGGCCTGGACATGACCAAGCCCATGAGCGACGGCACCTGGACCGCCCAGTCCAACGCTGATGACCAGGGTTCCATCGGCACCATCACCATCACCGTCGAGGGCGGGCGCATCACCGCGACCTCCTACGAGACGACGCTGGCCGACGGCACCGACAAGGGCGCCGACTACGGCAAGAACTCCTCGGGCGAGGTCTTCAACGAGGACTACTACAAGAAGGCGCAGGCCGCTGTCGCTTCCTACCAGGAGTACTCCGACAACCTCACCAAGGTCGGTGACCCCGCCAAGGTCGACGTCATCACCGGTGCCACCGTCGCCCATCAGCAGTTCGTGCAGGCCGCCATCCGCGCCATCGCCGCCGCCCAGGGAGTCTCGCCCGACGGCGCCGACGACATCAACATCCCCGGTCTGAATGACGACACCAAGGATGGCGAGCTCGACAAGGACCTCGGAGGCTCCGACGGCTGAGCCCGCGCGCCTCGCCGGCCTCCCGGGGGACGAGGCCGTGGCCGGGTCCCCGGTGGCTGCTCGCGTCGTCGATACTGGGGGTGGTGCCGCGGTAGCCGATCCGTTGGCCGCCGCGGGCACGGAGACTGCTCCTCAGCGTCCGTCGGATGCGCGATTCGCGCCCACGTGGCGCTCCTCTTTCCCCGCGATGGGTACCCGCGTCGACATCATCGGATGGGGTGGGGACGGCATGGCGATCGTCAACGCTATCGTGGGCGTTGTTGCGCGCCACGAGGACATGTGGAGCGTGTTCCGGCCGTCCTCTGAGGTGTCGCGACTCAATGCCGCTGTCCGTGATGCCGCGCGCGGTGACGCCGGCTCCCGATGGGGGGCCGATTCCGCGCAGGCCAGCCCCGGCCTCGTCGTGAGCGAAGAAACCGACCGGCTGCTGCGCGACGCACTGGCGCTCGCGGAGGTGACCGGGGGAGCGTTCAACCCGCTGATCGGACCGCTCGTTGTCGCCTGGGATATCAAGGCGATGCGGGCCGCGTACGTTGCGGGTGTGCCCTTGCCTCCCGCGCCGTCTGCACGTGCCGTGAAGGCGGCGTTGCGCGCGTCGTCGTGGGGTTTGTTGTCTCGCGTTGGCGAACGACGGTGGGTGATGGGTCTCCCTCGTGAGTGTGCGGCTGGTGTGGATGCACCCAGCCCGAGCCTCGATCTGGGTGGGATCGCGAAGGGGTACACCGCCGATGCGTGCCGCGACCTGGCGGTGTCCATGGGGGCGCGCGGCGTCCTCGTGTCGGTGGGGACCTCGTCGGTGTCGGTGTTCGGGACTCGCGCTGACGGTTCTTCGTGGCGTGCCGGCCTGCGCGACCCTCACGGCGGACCCACGTCAGTCGTCGGTGTCGTGGAGCTGCCTGCGGGCGGCATGGCGTCCCTGTCGACGTCCGGCGACAACCTGGGGCCGCTGGGTGGGGGTCGGGCGGATCCTGCGGCGGGGCGTGCGGCTGGGCGTGCGGCTGGGTCTGTGTCGGGTCCTCTTGCGGAGCCCGTGTCGGACCGTTGCGCGCGTGAAACATTGCGTGAAACATCTGCGGATGGTGGTGCTATGCCACGTGGCGCGAGTGGTGTAGGTGACGCTGCGGATAGTGGTTCCGTCCGAGATGCTCGTTGCCTTGCAGCGCTCAGTGGCGATGTGCGTAGTTCCGATTCCTCCACCGCTCATGCGCCCGTTCACGTCGATGCGTCTGGCTCCGATTCCTCGAACGCTGACGCCTCCGTTCTCGCTCGTGCGGATGCCACCTCCGATGTTCCAGGCTATTGGCCACCCAATGCTGGTGTGACAGGTTCCGCCGTACGCTTGCTGGACCATCACATCATCGACCCGCGCATGGGTTATCCCGCTCATGCAGGTGTGCGACAAGTCAGCGTCGTGGCCTCGTCGGGTGTGTTGGCGGAGGCCCTGTCAACGGCGTTGCTCGTCGATCCGTCCACGGATGTCTCTGACGTCGCGGCTCGCTGGGCCCGCGTGACGGGCACCCCGGCCTCGGCGAAGGTTGTGGGCCTGGTGCGGGCGCAGGGGTGAGGCGCTGATGCCAGAGTTAGCCTCGGGATGGGAACTGCATGACGGTAGATTCAACCTGATCGGGAAGATTCAACCAGATCAGAAGGGGTTGAACCTTACCGATCGGGTGTAACACCTCATCGGTAACAAGTGAATACGTGGATATGTGTCGTTGTCGGCCATCCTTGCTAGGGGCCGGAGGGTTTGTCCACAGCCGCATTTCCGTGTTGCATGTTTTCCACAGGGGCAGCCGTTCTAGGTGAGCTGCTTTCGTCGCGCTGCGATCATCCATATATGAGTGGCAATCAGCTAAAAGTAGTTCGTTCGTCGTCAGGCTGTCGAATTCCCCGCGACGTACAAGATGCATGCGTGTTCCTCCACATTATGAAGGGGTTCTATGTACGTGTCGATGATGCTCAATTCCTGAGTTCGCGATGGGCTGTGTGGGAAACCGTGTCTCGAGCAAGACTCTTGGCTATGCAGCTTTCGGGGAGTGGGGATCGTGTCTTTATTGGAGCTAGTGCACTCGTAGCTCGAGGTATCCCGTTGTGGGAAGCGAATCCAGACATCTACATATGGGCTCCTTCTCGGCACGGGCATAAATCGCTGCGAGCGGTTCAAGTGGAGGCTGTTCGGGTGCCTGCCGTGGCTGTCAGGTGGAGTGTCGTTCCACCTGATGTGCTGGAGCTTGAGCAAGTTGAGGGCATCAAGGTCGAAGGAATCGTTGACGCTGGAGTGCGCATGGCCCTCTTCTCTGAACACTTAAGTGCTTTCGTGGCACTGTGTATGCTGCTCAATCGCCAGTCGCAGTTTTCAGTGTTTAAGCAGGACGTGGGCCGGCAACGTTCGGGTGCTTTGCAGGAGAGCATGTTGGCTAGGCTCGAAGAATGTGCGAGAGGCAAAGAGACTATTCCCTTTCGAAGAGCTGAACGCCTGATTGTCGCAGCGGATCCGGGCTGTGAGAACCCCGCTGAGGCGGCTCTTCTATGGGTAGTGAAGTCGGT
>CABKMD010000059.1 GCA_902373435.1 uncultured Actinomyces sp. | reverse complement strand
GGGGCCTGACCGTCGATGGCGGTCTTGGCGGTGCGCAGGAAGTTGGAGACGGACACGCCTGCGACCTCGACGGGGTACTGCATGGCCAGGAACAGGCCAGCCTTGGCGCGCTCGTCGACGCTCATCTCGGTGATGAGCTGGTCATCGAGCCATGCCTCGCCCGAGGTGATCTCGTAATCGGGGTGACCGGCCAGCGCGTAGGCCATGGTGGACTTACCGGAGCCGTTGGGGCCCATGATGGCGTGGATTTCGCCGGAGTTGATGGTGAGGTTGACGCCCTTGAGGATTTCCTTGGGGCCCTCGGCGGTCTCGACGGAGACGTGCAGATCCTTAATGCGCAGAGTCGACATGTGTATTCCTTACAGCTCAGTTGTTACGGGACTTGGCCAGCTCGGCCTCGACGGTTGCCATGAGGTGGTCAACCACCTCGGGGACGCCAATCTGGTTGATCAGTTCGGCGAAGAAGCCGCGCACGACCAGGCGGCGTGCCTCGTGCTCAGGAACACCACGGCTCATCAGGTAGAACAGCTGCTCGTCGTCGAAACGGCCGGTCGCGGACGCGTGTCCGGCGCCTTCGATTTCGCCGTTCTCGATCTCAAGGTTGGGCACGGAGTCGGCCTTGGCGCCCTCGGTGAGCACCAGGTTGCGGTTCAGCTCGTAGGTGTCGGTGCCGTCGGCAGCTTCGCGGATGAGGCAATCGCCGATCCACACCGAGTGCGCGTCCTTGCCCTGCAGGGCGCCCTTGTAGGTGACACGCGAGAAGCACTTGGGCTGGGAGTGGTCGACGAACACGCGGTGCTCGAGGTGCTGGCCGCCGTCCACGAAGTAGATGCCGAGCATATTGAGCTCGGCGCCGGGGCCGCGGAAGTCGGTATCGGCGCAGACGCGCACGAGGTCGCCGCCGAAGGTGACGACGATGTGCGTGAGCTTGGAGTCGCGGCCGAGCGCGAGGCGCTGGTTCGAGGCGTGCGAGGCGGTATCGTCCCATTCCTGCAGCGACACGACGGTGAGGTTCGCGCTGTCGCCCGTCTCGACCTCGACGGTCTGGTTGAGCGCAGCCTGCGCGGAACCGGTGTGCGACAGGATGACGGTGGCCTTGGAGAACTTCTCGGCACGAATCACGATGTGCTGCGCGCGGATGCCTTCGACGTCTGCGACGTTGATGCGCACGGGTGCGTCAAGCTCGGCCTCGGCAGGGATCTCGACGACGGTCGCCTGCTCGAAGCCGTTCCAGGCGACGACTGCGGTGCGGTCGCCGGGAGCAAGGACGGTGCCCAGGCGCTTATCGTCTCGCGAGACGGTCTCGACGACGACGGGGGCGGGAGCGTCAACCGTCACGGGAGCGTCGCCCGCGTCGTAGTTGGAGGGCTCGAACAGGCGCTCGATGCGACGCATCGGGGTGAATCGCCAGTCTTCCTCGCGTCCGTGGGGAACAGCGATGTCGTCCAGGTTGAACGAGGTCGGACGGTCCGCGCGCGACGGGTGAGCCTTCTCGGCGTCGGCCCCGTGCGAGTGGGCCTTGTTCATGGTGTCGACAATAGTGTTGGGGGTCGTCATCAGCCGACGGATCCTTCCATCTGCAGTTCAATGAGGCGGTTGAGCTCGAGGGCGTACTCCATCGGCAGCTCCTTGGCGATCGGCTCGACGAAGCCGCGCACGATCGTCGCCATGGCCTCGTTCTCGTCGAGGCCTCGGCTCATCAGGTAGAAGAGCTGGTCGGCGCTCACCTTGGTGACGGTGGCCTCGTGCCCCATTTCGACGTCGTCGGTGCGCACATCGACGTAGGGGTAGGTATCGGTACGCGAGATCTTGTCGACGAGCAGGGCGTCGCACAGCACGTTTGACTTGGAGTGGCGGGCACGAGCGTTGATCTGCACGAGGCCGCGGTAGGACGTGCGGCCGCCGCCGCGCGACACGGACTTCGACACGATCGACGACGAGGTGTGGGGTGCCATGTGCACCATCTTCGCGCCGGTATCCTGCTGCTGGCCGGGGCCGGCGAAGCCGATGGACAGCGTTTCGCCGCGGGCGTGCTCACCCATGAGGAAGCAGGCCGGGTACTTCATGGTGATCGCGGCACCCATGTTGCCGTCGACCCATTCCATGGTGCCGCCCTCGTCGACCATCGCACGCTGGGTCACCAGGTTGAGAACGTTCGTCGACCAGTTCTGAATGGTCGTGTAACGCACGCGAGCGTCCTTCTTCACGAAGATCTCGATAACGCCGGAGTGCAGCGAGTTCTCGTCGTAGATAGGAGCGGTGCAGCCCTCGACGTAGTGCACGTACGACCCCTCGTCGGCGATGATGAGCGTGCGCTCAAACTGTCCCATCGCCGAGGTGTTGATGCGGAAGTACGCCTGCAGCGGGATCGTCACGTGGACGCCCTTGGGGACGTACACGAAGGAACCACCGGACCACGCGGCGGTGTTCAGCGCGGAGAACTTGTTGTCACCCGCCGGCACGCACTTACTGAAGTACTCCTCGAAAATCTCCGGGTACTCGCGCAGGCCGGTGTCGGTGTCAGTGAAGATAACTCCCTGACGCTCCAGGTCCTCCTGGATCTGCTGGTAAACGACCTCAGACTCGTACTGGGCGGCGACGCCGGAGACCAGACGCGACTTCTCGGCCTCGGGGATACCGAGGCGGTCGTAGGTGTCGCGGATTTCCTCGGGCAAGTCCTCCCAGTCGTTGACCTGGCGATCGGTGGGACGAACGTAGTACTTGAACGAATCGAAGTCCACGTGAGAAAGGTCGGGGCCCCACGCGGGCATCGGCTTGCGTTCGAACAGTTCGAGTGCCTTCAGACGACGTTCCCGCATCCACTGCGGCTCGTTCTTCACCTCAGAAATGAAGCGAACAATTTCTTCGTTAATTCCGGTGGGGACATCCTTCGAGTAGTCGTCGGAGTCGTGCCAACCATATTCGTAACCGCCGATCGACTCGATGATCTCGTCATCGGTCATTCGACGGTCGTCAGCGCCCGAGGCGGGTGCCTGCGTCATAGTTGTGTCAACCTCTCGTTCTTTACCAAGTGCTACTTGCGTCGCACATTCCGCGCTCCGGGCCGGATCACGGGCATACCCACGGGGATGTGGGTCGTGCACACGTGTCCCCCGCCCGCGAGCGTGGACAGTCGTTGGACGTGGACATCGAGCAGCTTGCCAAAGGCAAGCGTCTCAGCGTCGCACAGCTGCGGGAAATCTCCCGCGACATGTTGAATCGGACAGTGGCCCTGGCACAGCTGCACGGCGAGTGTGCCACCGCCGATGTCGCGCACAGTGGCGGCATATCCGTCCTGCGTCAGCGCGTCGGCCAAGGCCTGGGCACGCACCCGCGGATCGGAGCCCGCGTCGCGCACGATCGGGGCGTAGCGCCGCTCGATCTCGCGTGAACGTGCGGCGGCAAATGACTCGACGGCTTCCTCTCCGCCGACCTGGCCGAGGTAGCCGAGGGCCTTGGACGCCAGGTCGGAATATCCGTCAGCGAGGTGAACGTGTGCCCGTTCCGTCGCGACGTAGTGACGCGCGGGGCGTCCACGGCCACGCTTCGAAGGTGCCCCCGGCTCGTGTTCTGCAATCTCTTTAGAGTCCAGAAGCAGCGTGATGTGGCGGCGCACCGCGGCAGTCGTCAGCCCGAGGACCTTCGCAATCGAAGAGGCCGTCACGGGCCCCTTTTCGACGATGAGATCGAGCACCTGCTGTCGGGTAGTGGCGTCTGATTCTTCTGCCACGTGTCCTCCGCTCCGACGCTCCATTGCTGCGCCTCTGTGTGCTATTCTCTGGGAATGAGTGTACGCCAATTTAGATAAATAGGCGTTGCGAAAAGCCGTCTGGAGTGTTCGACGGCCCACAAGTCTCGGGACTAAGGGCCTACTGAGTAATCAGGAGCGAAGCCACGGGGCGTCCGCAGGCCGCAAACCGGCCCAACCTCGACCGCGTGCGGCATGCGCAGCGAGGACGCCGATGACCGCCGACGGGTTGTGCAGGCGTCCGTCCAGCACCATGGTCAGCGCATCGTCCAGGCGAACCCACGCATATTCCATTGTCGCTTCCTCATCCTCGCGCTCGAAACGCGCGTCACTATCGCGCACCTCACGTGCAAGGAAGACTCGCAACGGCTCAGAGGAACCACCCGGTGAGGTGAAGTAATCAACGAGGACGTCCCACCGGTCGGCGACCATATCGGCCTCTTCCGCGAGTTCACGCTGCGCTGCGACGCGTGGTTCTTCCCCAGGAATGTCGAGCAGACCCGCTGGGATCTCCCACAGCGAGGCCCGCACAGGGTGGCGGTACTGACGTTCCAGAAGAATCTCTTCTTCCCCACTCTCACCGCGCAGCACAACCGCTGCGACAGCTCCAGGATGGCGCGTGTATTCACGAACGACCGGTTCCTGACCCTCGACAACAACGACGTGGTCCTTGATCATGTCGACGATTCGACCACTCCACACAGTCTCGCTCTCGGTCACTGTATGGGGGGTGTGCTGGTCTTCAATCGCCACAGCGTCTTGGGGGGACAGGAAACGCATGATCACGCTTTCATTCGGGTTCGTCAGTACGCCATTGAGTATAGGCGCAGCGAGGAATACAACGAGGCCCCGGCGGTCACCGTGAACCGCCGAGGCCTCGACAACGAGCGTCGTGCGCTACTTGATGGGAGGAATGACCGACTGCGCACCGGCGCCCACACCGAAAGCGCGGGCACCCGTCGCGGGCGTCGACAGCGCGAGCGCAGTATCGACGGCGGCGAGGGTCGTACCAACGGAGTCAACCGTCGTGACGCTCACGCCGCTAGCGCGCACCTGAGAAATCATCGCGTCACGAGTGGAGGCGTCGCCAACAAGAACGCCGTTCGTCGAACCGAGAGCCTGACCGAGGCCAACCCACGCATCCGGGCTCGAAGTCGCCGCAGCGGGCGTCGCGTTGGAGACGGCCGAAGCCTGCGCGCGCGAGCCAACCGCGATGATGGCCGTGGCCCCTCCATTCGCATCCTCGTCAACGGTCATGATCGGGGTGGATTCGTCGGTGAGAATCTGGCGCAGCAGGTCGGTCTCGGCTCCGGTGGTGGTGAGCACCTGGATGATCGAATAACCAACGACGCCATCGGCGCTAGCGGTCTTGGCCGCCTCGGAAGAAAGATGCGACGCCAGGGTCGTGGACAGTGTCGTGCGGTACTGGCTCATCGAGGTGGACTGCCAGTTGTCGCTCAGCGTCACTCGCCCGACGACGCTCGCGCCGGCATCGGTCAGCGTCGAATGAATCGCGGTCACGTCATCGTCAGACGCGCCAGGCAGGACAACGAGAGCGACCTTGGCGGAGCTCAGCGAACCGGTCAGCGTCGAGGAAGCGAGAGCCTTGAGGCCGGCAGCCTCCGCATCGGCTTGTGCGCTCAGCAGCGGGTCCGCCGCCGCGGGGCTCGACGACGAGCTGACGCCGGCCTGGATACGGCTCTGCAGCGGGCCGGCCCCCAGAACGACGCCAACGGACAGGGCGATGAAGATCCCGATGATCGAGACAACGTGGTAGCGGAAGTTAATCATTGGGCTCCTCCTGCGGAGTGCATCAGCGAGACGAAGAATGAAGTAACGGGGTGCAGCAGGTCGTTACCCCACGGGGTCGACCACAGGGCGACACCCATGAGGGCCACCGCGACCACGGCCAGCAGGACGAGCGTCCAACCGCGCGGACGCGGGCGGAAGGTGGCCGCAACCGCCTGCGCGCCGATAAGGCGCGAGCCAACCGCGAGGCGCGAGAAGAATGCGGGGGCGACCAGGGATCGGCCGGTGTCTACCAGTTCCGCCTCCCCGTAGGACACACCAGCAGTGACGACAGCGGGCGCGGTGGAATGTGCGGCGATAACGAGAGCCGCGTCGAGAGAGGTGCCAGCCATGGTGATGCTCTCGTAAACGACGCCCATGCGGTCAAGCCGATCTGCGCCAGGGGCGAGACCATCTCCTCCGACGCGGACGATAAAGGAGCGAGCCTTGCGGATCGCCTTCTCGCTCATCAGCTCAGCGTCACCGACGACGAGGTCGAGCGACAGCCGGGCCTTCAGAGCCACGTCCGCTCCGCCATCGACGGCGATCACGAAGGGGCTGACCTCGGAGCGCCACCGCGCAAGCGCGCGCAACTCAGCCTTCGCGTCAGGCGTGCCCGTCACGAGGAGAATTGGCCGCTTACTGAGGTCACGGAGCTGGGGAACGTCGACGCCACGCAGCACTGTCGCGCCATCTTTCGCCAGATAGTCCTCAATCGAAGCGTCAACGCCAGCGAAAAGCGCCGACGAGTCGGCGACGTCGACGTCCAAGTTGTCCGGGGACACGACGGAGCCGGTCGCGATGACGGAGCCGTCCACGAGGACCTTCGAGCCTGTCACCGTCACTTCTTGACCTTCGCGCAGCGACATGATGTCCTGGCCCAGGTCATCGACGAGGACGATGCCGGCCTCGAGAATAAGGCGAGGTCCCAGGGCGGCTGCGCGTCCGGTCAGAGAGGGCTGCGCGTTCAGCACGGCCACGGGACCGGCGGCAACGAGCGCCGCGGCGCTCTCGCGATCCAGATCCGCAACGTTAATGACGGCGATCTCGCCGCGTTCTAGGCGCGTCGCCAGATGCTTGGGACGGTCGTCAATGCGAATCCGCCCAGAGCGCGCGCTCGATTCCTTTGAAAGTGTCTCACTCATCCCTGCGATTGTGACACGGCAGAAGCCAAGACTTGCGAAGCGTGGCGGCGCGCCGCAGCTGAGTGCGGATCCCCACCCATCATGCGCGTCAGTTCAGCTTCGCGCTCATCCCCGCTGACTTCGCGCACCTTCGTGGTCCCATCGTTCTTTTCGATGACGAGGTGCTGGTCGCCGAAAGCCGCGACTTGGGCCAAGTGCGTGACGACAATAACCTGCCGCGATCGCGCGAGCTTCTTGAGGCGTGCGCCAACCTCCGTTGCCGTCTGACCGCCAATTCCGGCATCGATCTCGTCAAAGATGAACGTCGAAGACGCCTCAGTGCGCCCCAGCATCAGTTCCAATGCGAGCATGACGCGAGACAGTTCACCGCCGGAGGCTCCCTGCCCGAGCGGGCGGGCGGGAGCGTGAGGATGCGGCTGCAGCCGGAAAACGACAGTCTCACATCCATGGGAAGTCGGTTTCGTCGGCTCACAATCAATGTGCAGCGTCGCGTCGGGCATCGACAGGGCGTGCAGCTCCTCGTTCACGCCCTCCGCAAGCTGCGCAGCAAGACGCACGCGCGCCTGCGTGACGCGGCGCCCGCACTCAAGCACGCGCTCCTGAGCGGCCACCAATTCACGTTCGACAGCCTGTGGATCCGACCCCGGCGAAGAGAGTTCTTCAACACGGCAGCGAGCCTCGTCGGCCCACGCGAGGAGACCCTCAATGTCAGCAGCGCGCCCGCGCAGAACGTCCTTGATGGCCGCACGTCGCGCGTGAATCTGCGCCAGCCTCTCCGGATCCGCGTCGAGGCGCGCCAGATACGCTGAGACATCATCGGCAAGCGCTTCCAGCTCGAGCACCTGATTGCGCGCGCGTCCCACAAACTCAGCCACAGCCTCGTCGAATCGAGCTGCGTCATCGAGCTGCGCGTAAGCGTGGCGCGTTGCCTCGACCGCCCCGACAAAGTCACCGCGATCGTCGCCCTTGAGATACCCCAGAGACACGCCAACCAGCGCGCGCAGGTCCTCGACGTTCGTCAGGCGCGCCGCCTCGCGAACGAGGCCTTCCTCCTCACCACTCACCGGGTTCAGTTCTTCGATCTGCCCGATGGCTGCTCGCAGATCCTCCAGCTCCTCGGCACGCTCGCTCGCATCGCCGCGCAGCGAATCCAGGCGATGCTTGACGTCGACAGCGTCACGGAAGGCAGCGCGGTACTCCCCTAGCAGAGCCACGTGCTCCTCGCCTCCGAACTGATCGAGCGCACGGCGCTGGGCGGCCTCCCCCGTCAATCGGACCTGGTCAGCCTGCCCGTGGATCGTCACCATCGACCCGACGATATCCGTCAACACTGAAGCGGGCACGGGACGCGATCCGAGGTGCGCGCGGGAGCGCCCTGCCGCACGCACCGAACGACCGACAATGAGCTCGCCCCCCTCGACAAGGCCGCCGCTCTCCTCAACGCGTGCTGTGACCTCCTCGCTCACCGAGAAGATGCCGTCAACGGACAGACGATCAGCGCCCGAGCGCACGAGTGCAGCATCCGCGCGGGCACCGAGCAGCAGCTGCAAGCTTGATAGCACCATCGTCTTACCCGCACCGGTCTCACCTGTGACAACGATAAGGCCATCACCAAAGTCAACATGGGCAGACTCGATGACGCCGAGATGCGAAATGTCGAGCGACTCGATCACTGGGGACCATCCCTCCACCCACGCACGGGAAGATTGAACTTGCGAACGAGACGAGCAGAAAATGGCGTATCGTCCACGCGCACGAGCTGAACCGGCGATGAACCGACCCACGCACGAACCACTGCTCCGGCGGGGACGGGCATACGCCGCAGGCCGTCGCACCACATCTCCGGAGGCGTCCACATGTCGTCGAGAACAATGATCTCCACACACGCCGACGGACCGACGACAAGCGGGCGCGTGAAAAGGCCGTGAGCGGCCAACGGGGCAACGACAATCGCCTCCGTATCGGGCCACACGACCGGGCCCCCCGCAGAGAACGAGTAGGCGGTCGATCCGGTCGGAGTCGACAAAATCATGCCGTCAGCACCGTACGTCGACACTTCCTGCCCATCGACAACGAGGGCAAAATGAACGGGATGCGCAACATCCGTGTGCATGACGACAGCCTCGTTGAGCGCCCAGTCATCAGCCTGAGAGCCGTCGGAGCGTTGCATCGTCACATCCAGCGTCATGCGACGCTCGACGGTAAAGTCACCCTCCGCGATCTTGCGGGCGAGGTCGCCGGTCCCCCTATCGCCCAGCTCCGTCAGGAAACCCATGTGGCCCGCATTGATGCCGAGCAGCGGCACCCCCAGCGCGCGAGCACTCGACGCAGCGACCAAGAATGTACCATCGCCGCCGATCGAGAGGACCATGTCGATATCGCCACCCGATGCGTCGTCCACGACGTCGATGCCGCGATCTTTGAGTGCCTCGGCAAGGCTCACGGCGCTCGTCACCGCATTGGGCCGGTGACGGTGACGAACCATCAGAACTCGAGTCATCGGCCACCTCCAGCAGGACCGGCTTCAACCGCACGCCGGATGTAATCGGTGAGCTGTGTCGGACCGATGGAATCCGGGTAATCGCGGCGCATGTGCACAAAATACTCGACGTTTCCAGACGGACCCGGCAGAGGCGACGCAGCGATCGCGGCGATATCCAAGCCAAGGTCGATGGCACAACGCGCAACCTTTTCCACAGTTTCAACGTGATGCTCCGGATTCCGCACGACGCCGCCGTGGCCGAGGCGTTCCTTACCAATTTCGAACTGAGGCTTGACCATCAGAAGAAAATCGGCGTGGGGCGCAGCCGCAGCGACGAGCGCAGGAAGAACCAACGTCAGCGAAATGAAGGACATATCGCCGACCACAAGCTCAGGAGCGGGAGCGACGGAAGCCGGATCGAGGGTGCGTACGTTCGTCCGATCGTGCACCTCCACGCGCGGGTCGCTCTGCAGCTTCCACGCGAGCTGGCCATACCCGACGTCGACGGCAACAACAGAGGCAGCACCCCGACGTAGCAAGACGTCGGTGAAACCACCCGTCGAAGCACCTGCGTCCAGCGCACGACGCCCCTCGATCAACGGCGCCTTGTCGCCAAGCGCATCGAGTGCTCCTGCAAGCTTGTGAGCACCACGCGATACGTATTCGGGATCATCCGATTCCTCGACGACGATCGCCTGCGCGGGGTCCATCTGGCGCGCGGGCTTGAGCACAATCTGTCCATCGAGCTTGACGCGCCCGTCCTCGATCATCTGCGCAGCAGCGGCACGGGACTTCGCAAGCCCGCGGCGCACCAGCTCGGAGTCGATCCTGCGTAACTTCATGCGCCGCTCCCCTCGTTGCCTGAAGCCGTCAGTTGCGCGCCGGAGCGGACAGTGCCGCTGGGCGCGTCGGCAGACAGGGCTCGCCGTAGGTCGATCTCGATCGCTCGGAGCGTCTCCACTTGAAGGGACGCTCCGAGATGATCGAAACCGACCAAGCGAGCTTCAGTCTGCTCCCGTAATGTCATCAGGCCTGCTCGTCCACATCTGCCGTGCGCTCCAGGAGTTCTTCAAGCTCCTCCTCACCGGGCAGGAACGCGGGGGTCGAAGCGTCCGGCTCCGGCAGCTTGTCAGTATCCGCGGCGACATCGTAGAAGTCGTCCTCGTCGTCCGCAGCGACAGGCTCGGGCTGGGTGACGATGCCAGCGGGATCCTCGTTGTCGACCACCGTGATGTCAGGGCAGGTGACCGGTGTGCCGGCGCCATCAGCGTATTCCCACGCGGCGGCAGCAAGCGCACGGTAGGAGTCAATGCTGATCGTGACAGGCTCGGTCAGTTCGACGTCGTCGAGCGTGAGCATGCCGGAGCGAGTGACCTTGGCAACCTGAGAGACACCGCAGGTCCAGGTGCCATCGCGGTGGTGCTTGGGTGCCGGGTGCGCCTCCAACAGACCACGCATGTCGATCGCCAGGTAGCTGGGTCGCTGTCCGCGCGGGGCTCGGATGACGTCGCAAGCCTGGTGAACACCAGTGAGGACGTGCAGGGCGGGCACGCCTGCGGCGACAGCACCCATAATGTCGGTCTCGAGACGATCACCGACGGCGATCGGATTCTGCGCACCGACAAGCTCGCTGGCGCGGCGGTAGATACCAGGCTCAGGCTTGCCGCCAGCGGTCGGTCGCTTGCGCGTCGCGTGCTGGATGGCGCGGACCAGAGAACCGTTACCCAGGGCCTGGCCACGCTCGATGGGCAAGGTCGCGTCGAGGTTCGAGGCGTAGAAAGCGGCACCCCGCTCAATAGCGAAAGCGCCTTCGGACAGGAGCGCCCAGTCGACCTCCTTGTCGAGGCCCTGAACAACCGCGATGGGCTCGTCGTCGGCACTGTCCACGAGGACGAAGCCGCGCTCCTCGAGCGCGAGACGCAGGCCGGCGCCACCGATGACGAAGACCTTCGAACCTTCCTCAAGTTCTTCCGCCATGATCGCTGCGATGTCCATCGCGGAGGTCATGACCATGTCAGGGGTCGCCGCGAAGTCCATGGAGTTGAGCTTGTCGGTGACCTGCTGGGGGGTGCGCATAGCGTTGTTGGTAACAAAAGCTGACGCCATGCCGACCTCACGCGCCTCAATAACCGAGCTAGCGGCGTACTCAATCGTCTCGTCACCTGACCACGCAGTGCCGTCAAGGTCGAGCAGCGCGCAGTCGTATTCTTCAGCAAGCGCCGCACCGGAGCCACGCAGCGGCGAACGTTTACCATCCACGTCGGCATCAGCGTACAGAGCGATATCGACGATCTCTGTGTCCTCGACCTCGGCGGGCATCGACGCGATGACGTCTGCCGCTTCGTCTTCTCGGCCGAGGTCGAGCAGGCGCTGCGCCTTGACTTCCATCAGGCGGCGACGCAGTTCGTCGTCAGCCGCGGCCGGCAAGGCTGCGAGTGCATCGTCGACAATCACGAGGCCGACCTCGGCCTGGCCGAGATCTGCGCGAGCGCCAGAGGAGACGAGCACGAGCTCGACCTGCTCTGCGAGCTCAAGGGTCGAGGGATCGGTGGCATCGATGATCTCGACGGCCTTCTCCGAATGGCCAAGACCGCGCTCGGCGTCAGCTTCCACAGCTCGAAGCGAAGAATCGCCACGCATACGATGAACAGCGCGCACCTCGCGCAGGGCCTCCTCGTAGCGACCCGACGCATAGGCGGTGAGCGCAGCTGCCTCGCGCACAACGTCAACGCGGCCTGCGCGCGCCACAGCGGCCTGCGCATGCTGGTAGGCAGCCTCGGGATCAAGATCGATCAGCTGGCCGGCCATCACCAGGTGACGGGCGACAATATCACGATTGGGGCCAGAGAGAGTGGTCAGAGCACGCAGAGCATCACGGTCGAGCTCATCTGCGCTGACGCCAGCGGGAATCGTCGGCTCGTTGCCGTTGGGCGAGATGTACTCGTCCGTCGACGAGTAGTTCTTGTAACCGCCGTCATTGCGAGGCACACCCCCGCGTCCGCGGTCCTGGAAGCCACCGCGACGATCGTCCCGACGCTGGTAACCCCCGCGATCCCCACGGCGATCATCGCGCGAACCGAAGTCCCGACGATCATTGTCACGACGCTGATACCCGCCACGATCCCCATCACGGCGATCATCGCGGAAACCACGACCACCGTCTCGGCGATCATCACGACGGAAACCGCCGCGCTCACCACGCGCGGAGCGTTCGCTGTCACGGTCGCGCCACTGGGGCTGGCGCTTCTGGTATCCACCACGGCCGAATTCGCCGCGTCCTCGAGTCTCTTCTGCCATGGTGTCTATCCTCTATTCCTGCGCCAAAGGCGCGCTCTTGTTCATGGTGCGCATCGTGCGCGTTCAACCACCCAATAGTAGACGACGGGCGGCTTGTCAGCGGCGTGGGGCCACTAAAACGAGAGGGACGGCACGCTATCGCGGTCCGTCCCTCTCGATGAATGTGTTGTGGCGGTGTCCTACTCTCCCACAACCTGTCGGTTGCAGTACCATTGG
>CABKMD010000058.1 GCA_902373435.1 uncultured Actinomyces sp. | reverse complement strand
GGCTTGTGCCCACCGGCACACACAGCGGCCGGGCCCTCCGACGCCCGGAACACCGGTGGGCACAAGCCACAAACAGCAAGCAACGCACACAAAAAGACCCACCCGGAACCGGGTGGGCGCATCTGAGCCGCCTGTGGGAATCGAACCCACGACCTATTCATTACGAGTGAATCGCTCTGCCGACTGAGCTAAGGCGGCCGCGCCTGCCGTTCCACTGTTTCCGGGGCGTGCAGGCAACGGCACAACTCTACTGGACGAATCGCGCCGAGCGCAAACCAAGACACCCACCATGGGGATGTCGTGAGTCACGTCCCTACTGGCACATGAGGCCGTCAGTGGGGACGGTTCCCTTCACGAAGTAATCGTCGACGGCCCGCGTAACGCACTGGTTAGCGCCGCGGCGGTAAGCGGTGTGGTTCCAGCCTTCGACGGTGACAAGGACGCCGCTGGACAGCTGGCTAGAGAGTCCCTGCGCCATCGAGTAGGGGGTCGCCGGGTCGTTGGTCGTGCCGATGACGACGATGGGAGCGGCTCCCTGCGCGGTGATGCGCGAGCGGGGCGCGTGCTTCGTGGGCCACGCCTCGAGGCCGGCCGACGGGTAGCCCACGTACTTGCCGAGGATCGGCAGCTCGTTCTTGAGCGTCTCCGCCTGGGCGGTCCACTGCTCGATGGTGCCTTCAGGCGAGTAATCGAGGTTGTTGATCGCGTTGATCGCGTCGAAGGAATTGTCCTGGTACGTACCGTCGGGGTTGCGTAAGTTCAGCGTATCCGCGATGGCGAGCAGCCCGCTGCCGTCGTTCTTCTGCCAGGCCATGCCGAATGCCTGGGTAAGCTGGGGCCACCACTGCGTGTTGTACATGGCGCCGGTCAGCGCGGTGACAGCCAGGTTTTCGGTGAGCGGACGATTCGAGTCCTTCGTGCGCATCGGGTTGTCCTCGAGGGAATCGAGGAAGGAACGCACGGTCTCGATACCCTCCTGGAGGTTGCGTCCCATCGGGCAGGTGGACTGAGTGGCGCAGTCGGAGATCCAGTGCTGGAGCGAGGCGTCAAGGCCTCGCATCTGGAGGGCGGAGACCTCGTTGACACTGAGCGTGGGGTCGAGGGCTCCGTCGAGGACGAAGCGGCCGACGCGCTCGGGGAAGAGTCCTGCGTAGGTGGCGGCGAGGAAGGTGCCGTAGGAGTATCCGAGGAAGTTCAGTTTCTCCTGGCCAAGGACCGCACGCACTATGTCGAAGTCGCGTGCGGCGCTCACGGTGTCAATGCGCTCATACAGGCTGCCGGAGTGCTCGCGGCACCCCGCGGCAACCTCCTGGGCGTCTGCGCTCGCTTCGGCGACCGCGGACTGCGGGGACTCGTCGCCGGTGTCAACGTCCTCGTCCTCGCCTGCGTTACGCGCGTCGCGCTCGGCGTCGGTCGTGCACAACACGGGGGTCGAGTCGCCGACGCCACGCGGGTCGAGGGCCACGATGTCGTAGGCGTTGACCACGGCCTCGCCGATTCCCTGCGTGGCGTAGTAAGGCAGGGAGGAGACGACGGCGGCGCCGGGGCCGCCCGGGTTGATGAACAGTGCGGGAGCTTCCTTCACGCCGGAGCGGTGGATCGCGAGCGCCAGCGTGATCTGGTCTCCGTCGGGGGTCTCCCAGTCCAGCGGCGCCTTCAAGAAAGCGCACTGGTACTCGCTGGCGTCCGAGGAGTTCACGCCCTGAAAGGTGTCGAAGGTGCCATCGGCGCACACGCCCCACTCGATCGCCTGATCGTAGTAGGCCTGCACGGACCCCGCGGACACAGGGATCGGCGCGGACGCGGCCGAGGCCGTCGCCGAGGGGGCCGGTCCCCTGCGTTGGGGTCCGTAGTAGCCGACGACGGTCAGGACGATCGCGACGACGGCGAGGACTGCGACGGCGCAGGCCGCAATGGAGCGTGTCTTCATGGCCCCGATTGTAACGAAGAAACGTCGGGTCAGTTTTCAGGCTTGGGGACGCAGCGAAATCGCCATGTCTTCCAGGACCAGCAGGGGGTTGCCGTTTGCGACGAGGCGTTTGCGTGCCCTCTCGATGTGGTCGACTCGCGCGAGGGTTTGGCGTGGCGTGGAGTCCTGGGCGATCTCGCGCACCAGGTCGGACAGGTCCGTGTTGATGAGTTCGCCGTCCCCGCCCACCTGGACCATGAGGACGTCACGGTAGATTGCGAGCAGGTCAATGAGGGCTCGGTCGATCGCGTCGGTGAGGGCACGCTTGGAGCGGCGCTTCTGGTCCTCCTCGAGCTGGCGGATCATCGTGCGCGAGGCCCTGGTGACGTTCTCGCCCTCGTCCATGCCGAGCTGACGCAGCAACTCCGCTTTTTCGCGGGCGTTTCGTTCGCTCACCTGCGCGTCGGCCTGGGCTTTCGCGGTCTCGAGGAGGCAGTCAGCGGCCATAACGGCCTCAGCGACGCTGCGCACGGAGGCAGGCGCGGTGATGATGGCTCGGCGCCGTTCGCGCATCTGGGGGTCGCGGGCGAGCGCGCGGGCCAGGCCGATGTGCGACTGGGCGGCGCGCGCGGCCTCGAGCGCGACATCGGGGGTGGCGACGCCCTCGCGCACGAGCAGGTCGGCGACCGCGCTGGCGGTGGGGATACGCAGGCCAAGGTGGCGGCAGCGCGAGCGGATCGTGGCGATCATGTCCTCTGGGCTGGGGGCGCACAGCAGCCACACGGTGTGCTCGGGCGGCTCCTCGATGGCCTTGAGCAGGGCGTTTGCACCGGGCTCGCCGAGGCGGTCCGCGTCCTCGACGACGATGACGCGCCACAGTCCCTGGGAGGGCGAGGACTGCGCCTGTAGCACGAGGGAACGCGCGGTCTCCACGCTGATGATAGAGGTCTCGGTGGCGGCGAAGACGACATCGGCGTTCGTGCGGCCCATCGTCGTGCGGCATCCGGCGCACTGACCACACCCAACGGTCTCTCCCGTGCACTGAAGGGCTGCCGAGAAGGCACGGGCGGCGACGGAGCGACCCGACCCGGGAGGGCCGGTAATGAGCCAGGCGTGGCTCATGCAACGCGCGTCATCGGAGGTGCGGACGCCGCCACGGGAGGCGACAATCGCGCGGGCGGAGGCCGCGGCCTCGCCGAGCTTAGCGACTGCCGCGTCCTGTCCGACGAGCGAGGACCAGACGCTCATCATTCATCCCAGAGCGCACCCTGGGATTCGCCCAGGGCTCCCACCATGGTGGCGGGCTTACGGGACGAGCCCTTGTTCGCGTTCTTCTCCCGCGGCTTCTCGGCGGTCTCGGGGGCCTCAGCGGCCTCGGGAACCTCGGACGAAGACGAGGCTGGGGTTTCCTGAGCGGGCGCGGGAACGGTGTCGTCGGCCTCGTCAATCGTGACGGAGCCGCCCTCGAAGCGCTCGACGAGGACGCCGCGGATCTCGGAGAAGACCTCGTCGACCGTACCCACCGCATCGATGACGACGATGCGGTCGGGCTCGGCGTCCGCGAGGCGCAGGTACTCGTGGCGCACGCGCTCGTGGAAGTCCATAGACTCGCGCTCCATCCGGTCCGGGGCGTCGGTGCGACGGCGCGCGCCAACCTCCGGGGGAAGGTCGAGAAGGAAGGTCAGGGACGGGTAGAGTCCGCGGGTCGCCCACGCGGACAGGGAGGCGATCTCGTCCACGCCGAGGGAGCGGGCCGCACCCTGGTAGGCCAGGGAAGAGTCGATGTAGCGGTCCCCCAGCACGACCGCGCCGCGCTCGAGGGCGGGGGCGATGACCGTGGCAACGTGGTAGGCGCGGTCGGCCGCGTACAGGAGGGCCTCCGTGCGCGCATCGACATCCTCGGGGCCGTTTTGCACGAGGCGACGGATCTCCGTGCCCAGCTCAGTACCTCCCGGCTCACGGGTGACGATGACCTCGCGGCCACGGCTCTCAAACCAGTCGCGCACGGACTGGATCTGCGTGGACTTCCCCGAGCCGTCGCCACCTTCGAAGGTGATGAACACTCCTCGCGTTGCCATCAGCTGTCCTTCTTCGTCACGGCCTTCTTGGTGGCCGTCTTCTTCGCGGTGGTCTTTTTAGCCGTCGTCTTCTTGGTGGCCGTCTTCTTGGTCGTCGTCTTCTTCGCGGCCGTCTTGCGCGTGCGCTTGGGGGCGGGGCCCTTGGCGCGCTTGTCCGCGAGGAGCTCGTAGGCGCGCTCGGCCGTCAGGTCCTCGACCGTCTCGGCGCGCGGAACCGTCACGTTGGTCTCGCCGTCCGTCACGTAGGGGCCGAAGCGGCCATCCTTGACGGTGACCTTCTTACCCGAGATCGGGTCCTCCCCGAACTCGCGCAGCGGCGGGCGGGCCGCGGCGCGGCCGCGCGTCTTGGGCTGCGCGTAGATCGCCAGGGCCTCGTCCAGGGTGATGGTCAGCAGCTGATCCTCGGAGGACAGCGTGCGCGAGTCCGCGCCCTTCTTCAGGTAGGGGCCGTAACGGCCGTTCTGCGCGGTGATGACCTCGCCCGAGGCCGGGTCCGTGCCCACCTCGCGCGGCAGGGACAGCAGCGACAGGGCGTCCTCGAGGGTGACCGTCGCGATGTCCATGGTCTTGAACAGCGAGGCGGTGCGAGGCTTAGCGGCGCTCTTCTTTGCCTTCTTCGCTCCCTCCTCGGCGCCCTCGGCCGCCTCGGGCAGGACCTCGGTGACGTAGGGGCCGTAGCGGCCGTCCTTGACGATGATCGTGTGACCGGTCGCGGGGTCAACGCCCAGCTCACGGCCGTCGTCGGCGGCGCGCGAGAAGAGCTGGTCCACCAGCTCGTCCATCAGCTCGTCGGGGGCAACCTCCGGCGGGATGTTCGCGCGCATCCCGTCTGTCTTTTCCATGTAGGGACCGTAGCGCCCCACGCGCAGCGTCACGCCACGACCCAGGTCAATCGAGTTAACGGCGCGCGCGTCGATGTCATCACCGAGGGAGGCAACGTCGTGGCGCAGGCCGCCCTTCTCACCGGTACCGTCGGGACCGAAGAAGAAGCCGGTCAGGAACTCCGTGCCGTTCTCCTCACCTGCGGCGATACGGTCCAGGTCGCCCTCCATCGAGGCCGTGAAGTCGTAGTCGACCAGGTTCGCCAGGTTCTCCTCGAGCAGGCGCGTCACGGAGAACGCCAGCCACGTGGGCACCAGGTACTGGCCGCGATGCGTCACGTACCCGCGATCCCCGATCGTCTGGATGGTGGCCGCGTAGGTAGAGGGACGGCCAATGCCGAGCTCCTCCATGGTCTTGACCAGCGTGGCCTCCGTGTAGCGGCCCGGGGGCTGGGTCTCGTGGCCGTCCGGGGTGGCCTCGGTCAGCGTCGCGGGATCCCCCTCAGCGACGTCGGGCAGGGTCTTCTCCGCGTCGTTCTTTTCCGCGTCGTAACGCCCCTGGTCGCGGCCCTCCTGGTAGGCCAGGCGGAAGCCCGGGGAGGTGATGACCGTACCCGAGGCCGATGAGATCACGTCGTGACGCTTGCCGTCGACCTCGATGCCGGTGAGCACACGAATCGTCGCCGTGTAGCCGAGGGCGTCGGCCATCTGTGAGGCGACCGTGCGCTTCCAGATCAGGTCGTACAGGGCCAGCTGCTGCTTCGACAGGGAACCAGCCACCTCGCCCGGTGTGCGGAAGTGGTCGCCGGCGGGACGGATCGCCTCGTGCGCCTCCTGCGCGCCCTTCGAGGTGGTGCCGTACAGGCGCGGGGACTCGGCCACGGCCTCGGCCCCGTAGAGCTGGGTAGCCTGTTCGCGGGCGGCGTGAATCGCCTGGCTGGACAGGGCCGTGGAGTCGGTACGCATGTAGGTGATGTAACCGGACTCGTAGAGGGACTGGGCGGTGCGCATCGTCGAGGCCGCGTTCCAGTGCAGCTTGCGCGACGCCTCCTGCTGGAGGGTCGACGTCGTGAAGGGGGCGGCCGGACGGCGACGGTAGGGCTTGCGGGTCACCGAGTCGATGACCGAGGCCGGGGCGTCCGACAGCGCCTGGGCGTAGGCACGGGCCGTGGCCTCGTACAGGTGGAGGACGCCGGCCTTGGCGGCCTTCACACTCAGCTCGCCCTTCTCGCTGAAGTCGGAGCCGGTCGCGATCGAGTGGCCATCCACGGAGGAGACGCGCGCACCGAAGGCCTGGCCCGCCGACGTGAAAGCCGTGTCGATCGACCAGTACTGGGCGCTCACGTGCGCCATGCGATCCCGCTCCCGGGCGACCACGAGGCGCGTGGCCACCGACTGCACGCGGCCGGCGGACAGGGACGGGCGGATCTTGCGCCACAGGAGGGGCGAGACCTCGTAGCCGTAGAGGCGGTCGAGGATGCGGCGGGTCTCCTGCGCGTCCACGAGGTCCGTGTCCAGGTCGCGCGTGTTCTCCAGGGCGCGCTGGATCGCTTCCTTCGTGATTTCGTGGAACACCATGCGGCGCACGGGAACCTTCGGCTTCAAAACCTGCAGAAGGTGCCACGCGATGGCCTCACCCTCGCGGTCCTCATCAGTTGCCAGATAGAGTTCGTCGCACTCCTTGAGGAGCTTCTTGAGTTCGGTGACCTTTTTCTTCTTGTCCGGGTTAACCACGTAGTAGGGCGCAAAACCGTCGTCCACGTTCACGGCGAAGCGTCCGAACGGCCCCTTCTTCATGTCCTTGGGCAGCTCGGAGGGCTGCGGGAGGTCGCGAATGTGGCCGATGGAGGCGGTCACGTGGTAGTCGGGACCCAGGTATCCCTCGATGGTGGCTGCCTTCGCAGGAGACTCCACGATCACGAGCTTCGTCGCTGACATTGCCGGTCCCTTCCGTCGCTTCCCCAGTATTTGTAGCACCCTCACCTGCGGTTCACCCGGCGAGGCATCTGGGATGGACCTTACCGCGTCCCACCCGCATCTGGGTACCGGGGACGCTTCCGCGCGTCTCACGCCGCTCGGGTTTGACATTCACGAAGCAGTGGCGGATTCGCGCGCGCGGGCGCGCCCGGGCGACGCATCGGCGAGACATCGGAGTGCCGCGCGGCGATACCTATTACATAGGGAAGCCCCGGCCTCGTCCCACGTGGCGCGCACAAGCACCCCTGAATTGTATGATCTGCTTTCCATCGGGCACAATCAGTCTGTGCTCCAGAATTTCCTCTCCGACATTCCATTCCCGATTTGGTTCGCGATCGGCTGCGTCATCGTGGCCCTTGCAGCGACTCAGTTTAAGGAGGCGGCCGCCCGCTCGAAGGGTGCCGTTCCCGCGCCGCGCGACGTGCGCAAGGCCGGCAAGGAAGGCGAGTGGAACAAGCTCAACGAGCACCATACCCCGCATCTGAGCGGCAAGCGCCAGGACATGGCCACCGACCCGCAGGCCCGCCTGCTGGCACCGTCCATGGTCTACTCACTGTGCACCGATGAGATCGTCAACCGGCTGCAGCTCGAACAGCCGGGTGCCATGAAGACAATGCTGGAGCACGACTGGGGCATCACGGACCGCGAGGGCCTGCTCCGCCAGATCTATTCGCTTCTGCGCGCCGGACACCGCGAGGATTTCGCGGGCCTGCGCGAGCGCTGCGCGAGGCCCGGCTGGGCGAACACCGAGATCGCCCGCCTGAGTAAGACCGCCGACTCGTCGATGGAGGCCTGGGAGCGCCGCTGGCGCATCCGCCGTTTCCTGGACAACGACCGCGGCATCCAGACCCTTGATTTCGCTGCGTGGGACCTCATTCGTGCGGCGAACCTGACGCGCGCGGGCACCGGCCAGGGCTGGCTGAGCGAGGACGAGGCCTGGGACACTCTCGCGGTCATCAACCGGGCTCTGCAGTTCTCCTACTCTTCGTGGGAGGAGACGTGGGAGGCCTTCCGCATCACCCGCTGGCTGTGGGCCGCCGAGGGCGACGCCCAGACCGCGACCAACGACCTGCACGACCGCAACCGCGGCGAGTTCCTCGTCGGCAAGAACGGCCTGTGGTCCGCGATCCCGTGGGACGCCCCCTACCCCGCCCCGCGCTACGTCCTCCTCGACGCGCTGCGCCAGATGGGTGCCCTGCATCTGCTGTCCTCCGTCAACTGGGAGGACGCCTCCGCGTGGGAGAAGGACCTCGATGCCCAGGCCCGCACCCGCGCCCCCATGTCCATCGGCGGCAAGCCGATCGTCAACTGATTTCCTGCAGCCGCGGTGCCCACGCACACAACAACGCTCAGAACGTCAAGAAACCCCAGCGGATCAGGTCACGCAGGGGCGCCTCGATCTCGGCGCGCACGTCGTCGACGTCGGCCTCGGTGAGCATCGCGACGGCCGCCGCGATCTGCCCGACCGTCAGCTCGCCATCGGAAGCACCCACGACCGCAGACACGGACGAGGAGACAGGCACGGAACGGCCCAATCCCCCACCCTGGTGCATGATGAGCAGCTCCGGGTCGGGGCTGCCCGGCACGTAGTGGCGCTCCTCGCGCACGTCCGAGGCACGCGTCAGCGCCACCTCCCACAGCTCCGGGGCTCGCAGGGAGGCCAACGCCCACGCCACGTCGCGCCCACGCGGCACGTGCCCATCGAGGGACAGGTCGTAGGCGCGCTTGCCACCCGAGGCAGCCTCGGCCTCGTCGAGCCTGCGCAGCGCCACGAAGCCCATGCCGATCGCGCCCGTGCCCGCGCGGCGGAAGTCCGCCAGCCACGAGGTGAAGGCGCGCTCGAAGTCGGCGCGGGCCATGAGCTGGCCGCCCGAGTCGCGGATCCACATGTCCACGTAGCGCGCGGGATCGAGGACGTCGCGCTGGACGACCCATGCGTCCACCGGCAGGCCGTCGAGCCACGAATCCACGCGCCACGACCACTGAGTGTCCGGGTTGCGGTCCGCGGGGATCTCCCAGTTGGCGAGCATCTGCAAGGTGCCGCCCTCGTTCATGCACGCGGGCGTGCCGCGCAGGACAGCGCAGATCAGGTTGTCGCGGTCCATGCCGCCGTCGCGATACTCGAGCAGGCCGGCCGCGCCACGCACCGAGTCCGGGGTGATGACGAAGGGCGGGTTGGTGACGATGAGGTCGAAGGTCTCGCCCTCGACGGGTTCGAAGAGGGAGCCCTCGCGCACATCGATGACAGCCTCGTTGAGGGCCGCGTTGAACTGGGTGAGTGCGCACGCACGCGACGACAGGTCGGTCGCTACCACGCGGTCGGCGTGCGTGGCCAGGTAGAGGGCCTGAATGCCGCAGCCGCAACCCACGTCAAGGGCCGAGTCGACGCGTTCGCGCACCGTCATCTCCAGCAGCGTCAGTGTCGCGCCGCCGATGCCGAGCACGTGATCGTCGGACAGTGGCTTGCCGGTCTGTACCTCCCCCAGGTCCGAGGCCACCCACCACTCGTGATCGCCGCCCGGCAGCGAGGCCGCGTGGGGTCGCAGGTCGTAGAGGGCACGCATCCACGGGTCTGCCTCGACCTCGGGCTCGGACTCGGGGGCCTCCTCGTCGGGATCTCGCATCGTCGGCAGGCTCGCTACCGTCGGGGATGAGGCCTCGTCCGCCCCATTGTCTTGCGGCTCATGCTTGGGCGCGCCGCCCGCACGGGGCATGACGAGCGCGGAGGCGGCCTCGGCCTCGTCGATGGTGGCCGCGAGGCCGAGGGACTCCAGCCCGCGTACGCCCAGCGTCGGGAGGGCCTCGTTCAGGGCCGAGGCGCGCTCGGGCTGGCCGAGAATGAAGAAGCGCGTGAGGACGGCGGCGGGGTCGGTCGCGCTCGCGAGCTCGACGAGGGCGGGCAGTCGCGAGTCGCGCATGAGCGCGGACATCGCGCCCTCGCTGATCAGGGTCTGGAGGTTCTCAACGGTCCACTCCGACGTGATCACGTCGGCGCGCAGGCGCCCGATCAGGTCACGGTCGAGGGCGGGAACGGGTACAGAAGTCGTCATGACTCAAGCCTATCCCCACGCGTACAATGCGCGGGTACCCAACCAGAAGCCTCTCGTCAGGCTCAGAGGAGGAAACCTCATGTCCGGTGGACTTGTCGCGCTGCTCGACGATATCGCGGCCCTCGCGAAGGTCACGGCCTCGTCGATCGACGACGTCGCGGCGAACGCCGTCAAGGCCTCCGCGAAGGCGGTGGGCGTCGTCATCGACGACACCGCAGTGACGCCCCAGTACGTGTCGGGCCTGAGCCCGGCGCGCGAGCTGCCCATCATCGGCAAGATCGCGCGCGGCTCCCTCATCAACAAGCTGTTCATCATCCTTCCGATCGCGCTTCTGCTCACCTGGCTGGCCCCGCAGGTTCTGCCATTCCTGCTGATCGTGGGCGGCGCGTACCTGTGCTTCGAGGGCGGCGAGAAGGTCCTCGAGAAGCTCGGCTGGCTGCCCGGCCATCATGAGGGCCACGAGGAGGCCCACGCGACCAGCGCCGAGGAGCTCGAGAAGGGCATCGTCGCTTCTGCGACCCGCACCGACCTGATCCTCAGCGCCGAAATCATGCTCGTGTCCATGGCCGGCCTGTCCAACGAAACCGGCATCATGCGCGTCGCCGCCCTCGTCGGGGTCGCGTTCTTCATGACGTTCTTCGTGTACGGCCTCGTCGCTCTGCTGGTCAAGGCCGACGATTTCGGCCTCCATCTGACCAAGGACGCACTGGATCCCGAGGACAACCGCACCGGCCCCGTCGACAACGTCGGCCGCACGATCGTGCGCGTCATGCCGCACATCTTCAACGCGATCGGCATCGTCGGCACAGTCGCGATGCTGTGGGTCGGCGGCCACCTGGTCATCCAGAACCTCGCCGAGGTCGGCGTCCCCGTCTTCCATCACATCCTCGAGGTCGCCGAGCACGCGGTCGCATCGGCCGGCGGCTTCGTCACCTGGCTGGTCGAGACTCTCCTGTCCGGTGTATTCGGCATCATCCTCGGTACCGTCATTGCGTGGATCGTCGTCGGCGTTTCCGCTCTCGCGCGTCGGGCGCGCACGAAGGCCTGATCGTCTGTCGTTTCACGAGGCCGGGGCGTGGTCGCGAGGACCAGCCCCGGCCTCGTCGTTGATCGCACTGCGCGAAAGGTGATACATAACCCCTACTCAAGGTGGGACTTAAGTACTACCCTTGGTGTCAACAGATAAACGACGACGACGCCCAGGAGGAGCATCATGGCCGTCTACACCCTGCCCGAACTTCCCTACGATTACGCCGCTCTCGAGCCCCACATCTCCGGCCGCATCATGGAGCTGCACCACTCCAAGCACCACGCCAACTACGTCGCCGGCGCGAACGCCGCCCTCAAGAAGCTGGCCGCCGCCCGCGAGTCCGGCGACTTCGCCGCGATCAACCTGTGGGAGAAGAACCTGGCCTTCAACCTGGGCGGCCACACCAACCACTCCATCTTCTGGACCAACATGACCGGCGAGGGCACCTCGCGCCCCGAGGACGAGCTTGGCGCCGCCATCGACGAGTTCTTCGGTTCCTTCGAGTCCTTCCAGGCTCAGTTCGCCGCCGCCGCCCTGGGCCTGCAGGGCTCCGGCTGGGCCGTCCTCGCGTGGGACACCGTCGACAAGCGCCTCGTGACCTACCAGATGACCGACCAGCAGGGCAACATCCCGGTCGCGACCGTGCCGCTGCTCATGATCGACATGTGGGAGCACGCCTTCTACCTGGATTACCTCAACGTCAAGGCCGACTACGTCAAGGCCTGGTGGAACCTGGTGAACTGGGAGAACGTCGCCTCCCGCTTCCAGGCCGCCCGCCTGTCCTCCGGCCTGGTCAACGCCCACTCCGCGCTGTCCGACCTGGGCGCCCACGCGGTCGACACCGTCAAGGGCTGGTGGAAGAACTGAGCGTCTGCCTCATGCGGCCGCGGTCAACGCCGTCGCTACTGAGCTGAGGCTCGGGCCTTCCAGCGCCGGTTTTCCGGCGGCGCGGCCAGCGTACGCAACGAGAGGCGGGACCCTTCGAGGTCCCGCCTCCGTCGTATCACTGGGGATCTGGAAGGCACCGACTGCCTGGACCGCGGCACAACAAAACTCGCGCGTGGGATCCGACGACTGCTGGTCCGCGAAAAACTCGCCCGGCACGGCCCTTCCAGCGGCGTCTCCGCGAAAAACTCGCCCAGCACGCCTGACAACAGCGTCTTTCGCCCGTTTTGGGCTTACAGGGCGATCTTTGTCGCACTCACCCCCACATCAGACCGAGCAGGGCGAAAAACTTCGCGCACAGCACGCAGAAACATGGCGACATTGAAACCAACAACACCACTGCTCACCCCAAACAAGGCACCGCTGAAACCGACGACACCTCTGCGCCCGAAAAACGCACCAAAAACGCCCATTTTTCGCCACAAAGGCGACGGTGGTTTCAAACCCACACAGGCACAAGCGAGCAAAGGCGATGGCGGTTTCAGACCACCGGGCCATCTGGCTGACCGCGCATCGGCCCACCTATACGCACGCGGGCCCTGAAGCCATGTCCGGCCCCGCCATTTCACACCTGGTCTCTCTCACCCGCACGTGGGCCCGATGACCTGCACCTGGGCCCTACAACCCGCACGTGGACCCGATGAGATGAGCGTGGGCAGCCCCGCCCACGTGCAGGTCTAGGGGTTTACGTGCGCACCAAGGGGTCAACGCGCATGGTCAGAGGTTCGCGTACAAACAACACTCCACGACAGACACCGTTGTACCCAAAACACAGACCACCTCGCCCACAACACCCCGATTTTCAGCGTTTTTCACCGAGGTGGTCTGCACTTTGGCGAGCACACCGACCCACGTCGCAGCCTCACCACCACCAAAC
>CABKMD010000057.1 GCA_902373435.1 uncultured Actinomyces sp. | reverse complement strand
ACGCCCGTGCAACTGATGCGTCAAAGAGCTGTTTTTTCATGTGAGGCGGCTATCATCGAGTCATGAGGTGGACGACAAAATCAACGTGGATTCGTATCGCCGTGCTGTTCGGCATCTACCTGTTGGTGCCGGCTGCGTGGTTTAGTCTCTCGAGTGTCTCGGACTCGATGGAGATCGTGAAGAGCCTCGTGTTCCTGATCCTGCTCGTGATCCTGCCGATCCTGGCAATGGGGTGTGGAGCCTGGGACGGCGTGAAGGATGGCTTCAGCTTGCTGTGGTTGCTCGCGCCTTTCGTGTGCTTCCTGGCGCCGATGTACCTGTTCCTCAACGACAGCGCCCTCATCTACGGGGTGGGCTACAGCCTGCTCGGCTTCGGGGCCCACTGCCTCGGCGCCCTCGTCCACGCGCGCCGCGCGCGGTAGCA
This sequence comes from uncultured Actinomyces sp., assembly GCA_902373435.1. Lineage (GTDB taxonomy): Bacteria > Actinomycetota > Actinomycetes > Actinomycetales > Actinomycetaceae > Pauljensenia. The sequence goes on along the minus strand of CABKMD010000057.1, from coordinate 12,519 downwards.
TTCCAGGTATCGCGACGGCTCAAGGCTCGCGCTAAGCACAGGTACACGGAGGTGCTGGCATGTTCTGGGATCGAGTTGCCCCGCTCTACGACCTTGTGGTCAACACGCTCAACAGGAGGGTGTACGACGGGACGGGTGACGCCGTTGCCCGGTTGATTCGTCCCGGCGACACCATGCTCGAATGTGCGTGCGGCACGGGCGCGATCAGCGCCGCCATCGCCCCCGCATGTGCGCGCCTGGTTGCGACCGACTATTCCGAGGGGATGCTTAAGCAAGCACGCAAGAAGCTCGCGCGGTTCCCGCACGTGGTCGTCGAGCAGGCGGATATCACCGACCTGCACTACGCGGACAACTCGTTCGACGCGGTCGTGGCGGGCAACGTCATACATTTGCTGCCTGAACCGGGCGACGCACTGAAGGAGCTCAAGCGGGTCGTGCGCCCGGGCGGCACGATCATTGTTCCTACCTACGTGATTCCCAAGAAGCGTGCACACACCATGTTCCTGAGGCTGCTTTCCCAATTCGGTGTGCACTTCCAAGAGCGCTTCGACCCGGCGTCCTACCGGGCGTTTTTCGAGAGCATGGGCTGCACGGGCGTTACCTACCGCGTCGTACGAGGTCGAATTCCCTGCGTGATCGCGTCCTTCATGAACGATCGGTAGATGCTGAGCCCAGGGCGATGATCCGCAGCATCGCCCCGTAGGCGACCGAGTCGCGGCTCATGCGCTCGCAGTGCCCCGAGCCCGGCCAGACGCGCAGCTCGGCCTCCGGATAGAGTCGCGGGATCACGCGGCGCGCGAGCCGCAGGTCCGAGTCATTCTGCCCGTACGCGAAGGTGCAGCGCCGCGCAATTGCGGGGGAGAGGAGCGGCAGCCTGACCCGAGAGCAGTCGCGCACGATCGCGCGGATGCTGTCCTCGCTCATCGCGGCGAAGCTAGAGGCCATCGCGTGAGCGGTCTCCTTACCGTACAGGCGTGCGAGCTTGCGAGCCCCGGCCTCGGGATCCCGTACAGCTTTCCGGTGCTTCGCGACCATCACACGGCTGAGAATGGAGCCGCCGACTCGAGCCACGGGCCCGCCGGAGTAGCAGCTCACGCCCTCAATAAACAGTCGATCAAACGAGAGGTCTGGGAATCGCAGCAACTCGAACAGGATGACCCCGCCGAGCGACGCCCCGAACCCCAGGGACAGACGTCGCACGCCGTGGGACGTCAACCACTCGTGGATCGACGCCGCCTCCGCCGCCGCCGACACGTAGGGGACCCCGGACACCTCCCCGTGGGCCGACAGGTCCGGCACGAGGAAGCGCAGGTTGGAGCCCATGTGATCGCAGAGCGCGGCCTTCATGCTCGAGGCCGATGACAGCATCGGGTGAATGATCAGGACGGGGGGGCAGTCCTGCCCGCAAGGCCCGTAGACGTGCATCTTCATGGCATTGCCCCACAGAAGTCGCCGGGCGCGCCGATGCGCCCGTATGAGAATGATGAATTGAATGATAACGCCGTGGTGGCTCGAAGGGGCTCGCTTCGGTGCAGAAATGGCGGTAGGGAGAGGCTGAGTTCAATCAGCTGATAAGCGCCTACTAGCCTTAGCGCGGGAGCGCAGGTAGTGTTGCCACGTTAACCCCCTACGAAGGAGTGGGCGTGTGTGCAAGTTGTTGAGGGTTTGTAGATGTGGCTGTTGTCCAGGCCGCTTGGTGTCGTTCGTATTCGATGGGGGATCTGCCGCCGAGGCTGGTGTGGATGCGGCGGCGGTTGTCGAAGTCTTTGATCGAGGTGGCGACCTTGGTGTAGACCTGGTCGCGGGTGGTGAAGGCACGCCGGTAGTAGTACTCGGTTGTGAGGGCGGCTTACAAGGATTGGGCCATGGCGTTATCCCAGCACACTTGGGCCTGTCCCATCGACACGGTTCCTTTCACCGCGCGCATGTAGGCAGCCAGTTTCTGGGAGGTGAACTGTGTTCCCCGATCAGCGTGCAACACGACCCCTGCGGGGAAGGCGCCACGGGTCGCGGCGGCCATGTCGAGTGCGGTGATGACCAGAGCGCGTGTTGTGCTGCTCGCCCATGGCATATCCCAGGACACGGCGTGAGTGCGCATCGCGCACGGCGCACAGGTAGACCCAGCCTTGGGCGCAGAGCAGGTCGGTGAAATCCGTGATCCACACCCACTCCAGGCCACCTTGATCCCACTGGTGGGCGCAGTGATCCTCATGGGCCACAGGGGCCCGTCCGCCGTGCCTGGCCGGGCGCGGGCGCGTGTTCAGGCCTGTGGGGCCCAGGCGGCGCATTGATGCGGCAACCGCCCGCACACCCACATCCACACCACCGCGCGTGACCCCTAAAACCTTAGCCATCACAGCGATCGAGGAGGAAGCCTTGTGCGCGTCCATTAGTTCACAGCGCTGGTGTTGTGGTGCCGGAGGCAAAGAAGGCGCTGGCTTTTCCCAAAAAGTCATTCTCCTTGTCCAGCTCGCGCACCCGCCGACGCGCAGCAGTGATCTCAGCTTCCATCTCGCGTGGATCAGGATGGCCCTCACGCACAGCCTGGCGCCGCCCGCGCTCGAGTGTGACCCACCGGCCCACCACCGACTCCTCCCAGCCCTCAATCCCGAGCCACAGACGCGATCGTAGACCCCGTATCCAACACCAGACACGCAACATCACGACGATACTCCGGCGTAAAACGACGACGAGAAACCATGACAGGCACCTCACTGGCCGTAGGCACACGCACCCGCTTCACGAAGTATCAACAACACCAGCCTAAGCCCAGGCCGACACGGTGACGACCATCGCGGACAACGCCTTCGCTAACAACAAGTCGCTCACCTCGCTGCACTTGGGCGCAGGCATCATGTCTATCGGAGCCACGGCCCCGGGAGGGACCCCCTCCCTCGCGACTCTGAGCGTCAGCCCCGCCAACGCCTCGTACTACGTGACGGACGGAGTCCTCTACGAGCATGCCCCAGCCGGCCCTCGCCTGGTGCGCTACCCGACCGCCAGGACCGGGAGCGAGTTCGAGGTTGCGGCCGGCAGGACCTGGATCGGTACGTGGGCCTTCGACGGTGCCTCCTCTCTCACCCGCATTGTCCTGCCCGAAGGGCTCACGACCATCGATTACGGCGCGTTCTACGGCTGCACAAGCCTGAGCGACATGACCATACCCGAGTCGGTGCACACCGCCAGGGGCGTGGTCAACACAGGTCTTGACACCGTGGAATTCGGCAGCCAAATGCGCGAAATCTGGATGACCGCGCGCGAGTACCGCATGGCGTCCCACCTCATCGTGCGCGGCGGCGTCGATGGCGAGTACTACACCGACGGGGAGCCATCGAACGGCCGCCCCGAGAGCGCTTTCTTCGGCGAAGGCATGGCAACCGTCGCCATTCGCTCCAAGGGACCAAAGGTCGTGGTCCTGCCGTCGACCCTTACCCAGTTCGAGCTCGACCCCTTCTCCGCCAAGGGTTTTAAGTCCGACACCCAGGTATACGTCGCCGCCACCGAGGGATCGTCCGCCTGGAACGTCGCCAAGGCCGAACTGGAGAAGGAAAGCATTGACCTGTCGCACCTGCATGCCTACGTGCCCGCTACGATCACATTGTCGGGCTCCGGCATTGATCAGGTTGATGAGGGCTACGCCTGGACCGGCACCCCGGGCACTGCCCTCACCCTGACCGCCTCCGTGAGCGGTGCCGTACCCGACGGGCGAGAACTGCGCGTGACCCAGGTCGACGCGGACGGCACCGAAACCCTCATCCAAGACTGGAGTGCGATGGAAGAGGAGGAGGGGTAGATCTCGCGCCTGAGCGTCTCGTGGACGCCCAATGGCTCCGGTACGCACCTGCGCGTCGAAACCCGCGATATCACACGCGTCGTGCGCTCGATGAGCCTGAGTATCACCGCCGCTCCTGCGCCCGCCGCGAAGGCTGGTACCTGGAAGTGGGATGGTCGCGGCTAGTGGTACCGCTACGAGGATGGCACGTACCCCGCCGATACGACGCTGGCGATCGACGGGGCGACGTACCGCTTCGACGCGCGCGGCTACATGCGCACCGGCTGGGTGAAGGAGCAGGGGTCGCGGTACTACCACAGTGCATCGGGCGCGCAGGCGAGCGGCTGGGTGCTCGACGGCGTCTCGTGGTACTACCTGGATCCGGCCACGGGCGTCATGGCGACCGGCTGGGGCAAGGACGGAGACACCTGGTACTACCTCAATCCCTCCACCGGTAAGATGGTGACGGGGTGGCTCAAGGACGGCGGCGCCTGGTACTACCTGAAGACCGGGAGCGGCGCGATGGTCACGGGCCGACTGCGCATCTTCGGGACGTGGTACACCTTCTCCGAGACGGGGCAGCTGATCGGCTAGGCCGCCCCTGAGACTGACCGTCCAGGCCCGCACCCCTGCTACATGTGGATGTGCGGGCCTGGATGCTTGTGTCAAGCGACCAAGCACTAAAATTCCCAGGATTTTTTCAGGTTGTCTTGCCGTTGTCGCAAGGTTCGCTCCTTATACTGAATGTCATCACAAGGGAATACGGCACGGGCCACACGGGCCCGAGCAATGCCGACGAGACATCATTGAGGAGCCTTCTGGGACAACTTGCACTGTGTTGATGGGATACGCCGAGGGGCCGACCGCCAGGTCGGCCCCTCGGCGTCTGCGTCACCGGAGTGAGTCGTTGATGGAACTGTGTGCTGAGAACACGACACGTCGGCAGGGCAACTGTACTGGGTCGTGCTGCGGAGTGTGGCCGGTGGCTGTTCTGGCACGTTCGTGCGGCGGAGTGTTGCTGTGGGAACTCCGCTGTTTCGGGCGCTTTTCTTGCTGCTCACCAATTTCGCACGTAATTCCCCTCAGGCTGCTTCAAAGTGTGAATTGTGATCGTTGGAATTGCAAGGTTTCTGGATGCTGTTGAATCTTCATGCAGCCGAATTACGTGCGACTTGTGTCTGGCTGTGGCTATGGCGGGGTTTTATCGGCCTTGCGGTGGTCTCCATGCTGGTCGTAATCGGGGGTTTGCACTACACGAAGCCCTCCGGCGGCGTGTCATCAGCGTGTCGGCCCCTCGTGTAGTGCAATTCCCCCCGTCTTGACTCTCCTCCACCAATGTCGCATGCAATTCCCCTGTCGGCTGGTCTTGAGGTTGCTGCGCTGGGAGTCGTGGTGTCCGCAGCGCAGATCAGCTGGGTCAACGATGCCGACAATGGGCTCTAGTGGATGAAAAAGCCGGGGCGCGCCAGGCATTTCGCCCGACGCGCCCCGGCCTCGTTGTTGCGAGACGCTACTACTCAGAGGCGCTCAAAACCAGCGTCCCATGCGGCGCGCATGGGGTTCGCATCTGCGACCAGCTGATCGAAACGCAGGTCGGCGATGTCGATGATCTCGCCGAGCGCGAAGCGAGCCTCGCGGGCGGGGGAGTGCTCGACGCGGCGCCAGCCCGAGGACAGCAGGTGCTTGCGATCCACCACGTTGTCCACGCAGATGACCAGCGGGCGACCAAACTTGTCGCGGTAGGCGGCAGCCAGGGTGCGCAGCTCCTCGGCCTCCTCGGGGGTCACCTCGCCCACGGACAGGGACGATGTGTCCGCGTTGGCCTGCTCGTCGCCCGCGCCGTCGAGGACCAGGGAGACGACGTCCGTGTAGGACGCGATGAGTTCCTCGGCCTCTTCGAGGCTGGCCGCCAGGACCGCGTCCTCGAAGGAGGAGCGCAGCTCGGAGACGGAGGCGAAGGGACGGGACTCCCAAGCGCGCTCGACCGGCCACGTGTGCGAGGAGAACATCGAGGAGAAGGTCTCGACGAACTGATCGCGATCCATCGCGTTGACGTCGTCCAGGTTGATCTTCTTGCCATCCACCACGGCCACGTCCGGCGAGGCTGGGCGTCCGATGTGGAAGAACAGGATGTTCAGGACAATGGCCGTCAGCGAGCCGATGGTCACGCCGGAGCCAAAGATGATCTGCAGCCAGGAGGGCATCACAGTCACGATGCCGGGCTTAAGAGTCACGAGGAGGGCCAGGCTGATCGACGTGGAGACGATGACCGCGTTGCGGTTGTCGCGCAGGTCAACCTTCGCCAGGGTCTGGATGCCGACGACGGCGACGTTGGCGAACATCGCCAGCGAAGCGCCGCCGATGACAGGCTGCGGGATGGCCGCGACGATGGCCGCGGCCTTGGGCAGCAGGCCCAGGACGATCATGAAGGCACCCGCCGCGGTGACGACCCAGCGGGACTTCACGCGGGTGAGGCGCACGAGGCCGACGTTCTGTGCGAAGCAGGTGTAGGGGAAGGAGTTGAGGACGCCGCCCAGCAGTGTAGACAGGCCGTCGGCACGCAGGGCGTTGGCGATGTCGCGTGGGGCGATGCGCTTGCCCACGACCTCGCCGGTGGCGAAGACGTCGCCCGTGGTCTCCACGGCGGTGACCGCCATGACGATGATCATCGCGATGATGGCGGTGATGGAGAACTTCGGGATACCAAAGTAGAAGGGCGTGGTGATGCCCAACCAGCTGGCCTGTCCCACGCCCGAGAAATCGGTCTTGCCCATCGCGAAGGCGACGGCTGTCATGGTGAGCAAGGCAAGCAGGACGGACAGAGTGCCCATGAAGCCCTTGAAGAGGCGCTGGATGATGACGATGATCGCGATCGTTCCAAACGCGAAGCCGAGTGCCTCGAATGTTGCGGCTGCCTTCGCTGCATCATCGGTGGCCCGATCAGCCCAAGCAACGATGTCTCCGGCGGAGACGGATAGGAGCGTCGTGCCCATGACGGTCAGGAGAGTGCCCGTGACGATCGGCGGGAAGAAACGCAGGAGCTTGGCGAAGAAGGGTGCGACCAGGAAGACGATGAGGCCGACGGCGATGATGGAGCCGTACATGGTGGCCAGGCCGGTCTTCGGGTCGGCGCCGGGGGGTGTGGCCGCCGCTCCGATCGCGATGAGGGGGGAGACGGCGGTGAAGGTGACGCCCTGGATGAGGGGGAGCTTCACGCCGATGAAGCGGCCGATGCCGGCCGACTGGATGATGGTGGCGATGCCGCAGGTGAGCAGGTCTGCGTTAATGAGGTGTACCAGCGTCTGATTGTCGAGCCCGAGGCCGGAAGCAATGACGAGTGGAACGACCACGGCGCCCGCGTAAAACGCGAGGACGTGCTGAATGCCCAGAATGGTGAGTTTCCCAAAGGGAGGGACTTGATCGACGGGGTGGGGAGCGGACGAGGGGCTTGATGCCATCTGTGTCTCCTGGACCTTTATCCAAGTGTTGAAGGGACCCTTCTATTCTCTGTGATCGAGATGGGTGGCTTGCGAGTTATTTAAAAAGTGTGGCGAGTAATATGTCGTCGCTGCTTCTCGTCGGAGGCATGGCAGTGGGCGCGGGTGACGCGGTGAGGGTTGATATATTGCGCCTCCTTCCACTGTGGGGATTGTGGGGGCGGTTGAATGGCCTGTCCGTTTTCGGCGCGCTGCGTCTCGCTGGGTGAACCAATAGGTGGGGAACGCGGAGTGCTCTATCGACGTGAGGGCAGGTAGTCCCTTGTTGTGTTTGTCAGGTCGAATGAGAGGGGTGCGTCCTCGGCGTGGAGCACAGTCTTTGTTACCGAAAAACGTGCCGGTGGCGACGTGTTTGAGTTCCGCAGAATTGCAACCACTCGGCAAGTATGAGTGACCTGTTGCACAGAATCGATGGTTTATGAGCAAAAAAACGAGATATTTTCGTGAATTCCGCGAAATCTGGCCCTAAAGTCGGCAAAATCGCCAAAGATTTCGTAGTGTGTCATTCGTGGCCACGACAGTGGTAACCAAGAACGAACAGGAATGAGGTTTCTCAATGTCCGTGAACCGTACCGAGCTTGTCGCTCAGATTGCCGAACGTGCCGACCTGACCAAGGCGAAGGCCGACGAGGCCCTGGCCGCCTTCCAGGCCGTCCTCGTTGAGTCCCTGGCTAAGGGCGAGGCCGTCAAGGTGACCGGTCTGCTCTCCGTCGAGCGTGTTGAGCGCGCCGCCCGCACCGGCCGTAACCCCCGCACCGGCGAAGAGATCAAGATCCCCGCTGGCTACGGTGTGAAGCTCTCTGCTGGCTCCACGCTGAAGAAGGCCGTCTCCAAGTGACGCGCTGACACTAGCGAATAGCGTGTGGGGCACGACCGCGTGGTCGTGCCCCACACGCTTTAGTCGTAGAGGTTGCCCGACCATGGTGTCGGACGAAACGTTGCCCCCGGCTCGCATCAGCGGGCCGGGGGCAACGCATGGAGTTCGCATGAATGTATGTGTTAGGCGTTCACCTCTTCCTTGACGCTCAGCGTCAGGAGCGGATGGTGGCACGCCACGCGGTGCGTGTCGTCCGTGAGGACGGGCTGCACCTTGCACTCCTCGCCGGCGAACGGGCAGCGCGGGCGGAATCGGCAACCCTCGGGCGGGTTGACGGCGCTCGGCGGCTCGCCGGTGAGCTTGATGGCGCTCTCGTCGTGCACGAACTCGGGGTCCGGCACGGGGATCGAGTCGATGAGCGCCTTCGTGTAGGGGTGCTTCGGGTTCTTGACGACCTCGCGAGCGGGGCCCTCCTCGACGATGCGGCCCAGGTACATGACGCCGATGCGATCAGCCATGTACTGAACGACCGCCAGGTCGTGGCTGATGAACAGGTAGGACAGACCCAGCTCCTGCTGCAGGTCCTTCATGAGGTTGAGGACCTGCGCCTGGACGGAGACGTCGAGCGCGGAGACGGGCTCGTCCGCCACGATCAGGTCGGGGGCTAGGGTCAGCGAACGAGCGAAGCCGATGCGCTGGAGCTGTCCGCCCGAGAACTCGTGCGGGTAGCGGTCCAGGATCTCCTCTGTCAGGCCCACCTGCTCGAGGATCTCCATGATGCGCTCGGCGATCTGGCGAGCGTTGCCGGTCTTCTGGATGCTCATGGGCTCGGCCAGGATCTGGTCGATGCGCATGCGCGGGTCCATTGCCGCGTAGGAGTCCTGGAACATCATCTGCACGTCGCGGTGGATGCGTACAGCGTCGCGTCCCTTGAGCGTGGCCAGGTCGCGTCCATCGAGCTCGATGGCACCGCCCGACGGGGGTTCGAGGCCGGCGATGAGGCGGCCCATGGTGGACTTGCCGCAGCCGGACTCGCCGACGAGGCCGTAGGTCTCGCCCTTCTTGACCGAGATGGACACCCGGTCGACGGCGGAGACAACGCCCTTGTCGCGCTTGAAGAAGCCGGAGCCTGCCGACTCGTACTCGCGCGAGGCCTCCTTGACGTTGAGCAGTACCTCGTGGGAGATCTGCGGGGCGCTGTCGACCGCGTCCTCGGCCTTGCCGGAATCCAGCTTAGCCTGGAGGACCGCGGGGGACTCGTCGCCCTCCTGCACCGGGTGGAAGCAAGAGAAGGTGTGGATATCGTCCCCACCCAGCTCGGGGTAGCTCGCGCGGCATTTGTCGGTGGCCCACAGGCAGCGGGCCGCGAAACGGCAGCCCACCGGCAGGTTGGTCAGCGACGGGGGAGCGCCCGGAATCGAGAAGAGCTTCGTGCCGGCCGCGAGGGCGCGCTCGGGCAGCGCCGCCATCAGCGAGCTCGTGTAGCGGTGCTTCGGCTCGGTGAACAGCGTCTTCGTCGGTGCGGTCTCGACAATGCGGCCGGCGTACATGACGGCGACACGGTCCGTGTGACCGGCCACGACACCCAGGTCGTGGGTGATGAGGATGACGCCCATCTGGTACTCGTCGCGCAGCTCGTCGATGAGGTCGAGGATCTGCATCTGCGTCGTCACATCCAGGGCCGTCGTGGGCTCGTCCGCGATGAGAATACGCGGCTTGCACACGAGGGCCATGGCGATCATGACGCGCTGACGCATGCCGCCGGAGAGCTGGTGCGGGTAGTTGTTGATGACCACCTCGGGACGAGGCATGCCGACGCGCTTGAGGATCTCGACGGCGCGTGCGAGGGCTTCCTTCTTTGAGAGCTTCTCGTGCACGCGCAGCGGCTCGCACACCTGAAGGCCGATTTTCATGGTCGGGTTCAGGGAGGTGAGCGGGTCCTGGAAGATCATGCCGACCTTGGTGCCGCGTAGCTTTCGCTTGTCCTTCAGGGGCAGCTGGGTGAGGTCCTGGCCGTTGAGGATGATCGAGCCGGAGGAGACCTTGCCGCCCTGGGGGAGTAGACCCATGAGGGACAGGGCCGTCATGGTCTTGCCCGAGCCGGACTCGCCCACGATTCCCAGTGTCTCGCCCGGGTTCACGTGCAGGTCAACGCCCGAGAGAGCGCGAACCACGCCGGAGCGGATCTCAATATCGGTGTGCAGATCTTTGATCTGAAGGAGTGGAGTATTCATAGTTCAGTGCTCACCTCTTACGCAGTCGAACTTCGAAGGCGTCACGCAGGCCGTCGCCGATGAAGTTGAACGACAGGACCAGGAGGATGATGAGGACGCCCGGCGGGTAGAGCAGCCACCAGTTGCCCGAGTAGACGTGCGACTGGCTGTTGGAGAGCATGGCTCCCCAGTCGGTGGCGGGAGGCTGCGCGCCCAGGCCGAGGAACGACAGGTAGGCGACGTAGAGGACGGCGTCTGCGACCTGGAAGGTTGCGTTGACGATGACGGTACCGATCGTGTTGCGGACGATGTGCGTCCGGATAGCGCGAGGCATCGAGCCGCCCATGCCGCGCATCGCGACGACGTACTCGCGCGTGCGCAGGGACAGGGCTTCGCCTCGAATCAGTCGGGATGTTCCCAGCCAGGACAGGGCCGACATGATGATGATGAGGACCGGGACGGTCGGCGGGATCATCGTGGCGATCAGCATGAAGAGGAACAGGACGGGCACAGACATGAGCGCGTCAACGATGCGCATCATGACCGCGTCGATCCAGCCACCCACGAAGCCGGCGATCGCGCCGTAGAGAGTGCCGATCGTGGTGGCGAAGACACCGGCGAACAGGCCGACGATGATCGAGGTCTGGCCGCCCTTCATGAGGCGTCCGAGCTGGTCGTATCCAACCATGTCGGTACCGAGTGGGTGTTCGGCGGAGGGAGCCAGCGCCGAGTTCGACAGGTTGGTGTGGATCTGATCGGTCACGTAGAACATGGGACCGATGAAGGAGAAGGCCATCAGGATGAGGATCAGGCACACGCCGAAGACGGCGAGCTTGTTTTCCATGAAGACCTGCAGGCCCTGCAGCTTCGTCGACTTGCGGGCGGTGCGCGCCTTGGCCGGCGCAGCGATGGGTGCGGTTGCGGTGGTCATTTGGCACGTCCTGCCAGTCGGATACGGGGATCAGCGAGGGCGTAGAGGAAGTCTGCCAGGAGCGCGCCGATAACGGTCGCGAAGGAGACGATCAGAGCGACGCCAAGGAGGATCGGGTAATCGCGCCTGCCGGTCGCCTGGTAGTACATGAAGCCCATGCCGTTGAAGTTGAAGAGGGTCTCGATGACGAGGGCGCCACAGAACATCGCGGGGATGTACAGGCCGATCATCGTGATGACGGGGAACATGGCGTTGCGCAGCGTGTGGACGAAGACGACGCGGAACTCCGACAGGCCCTTCGCGCGAGCGGTACGGACGTACTGCTCGTTGAGGTTATCCACCATCGAGGAGCGCACGTAGCGCGCGTAGGCGGCGATCGTGCCAACCGAGAGGGCACACACGGGCAGGACGAGGTGATCCCACTGCTCCCACATGACCGACAGGGCTTCGCCTTGCGGTGCATCGTTGGGCAGGATCGGCCACACCTGGGAGAAGAGGACGATGAGGAGGAGGCCCGCGAAGAAGATCGGTGTCGAGTAAGCCAGCAGACACGCGATCGTCACGATGTAATCGGGCGCTTTATTTCTCTTGACGGCCTGCCACACGCCCAGGGGGATCGCGACAATGAGAGCCAGGATGGTGGACAGGAGAGACAGGAAGATGGTGCGCGGCAGGCGGGCTGCCAGCAGGTCGTTCACAGACTGGTTGTGCTGGTAGGAGTAGCCGAAGTCGCCGTGTGCAATTTTGTTCAGGTAGTTGACGTACTGCTCGGGGATCGGCCGGTCGTATCCGTTCTCGTGGTCGAAAGCTGCGAGCTGTTCTTGGGTCGCATCCTTACCGAGTGCCGCGCGGGCTGCGCCGCCCGGCTGAGACTGGAGGAGGATGAAGGTGATGATGGTGACCAGGAAGACAACAACGACTGCCTGTCCGAGGCGTTTGAGGATGAATTGGAACATTGCGAACTCCACAGTTAGGGGGCAGGCGCCCGCATGTGCGGGTGCGGGCGCCTGCCCCGTGAGGCGTCAAGGCGAAGGTTTACTTACCTTCGGTCGACCACGACCAATCCTCGGGCCAGGTGTCGCCGGTGGCGTCGAGTTCGCCCAGGTCGAGCGTCTTCTTCACCGCGGTGATCTGGTAGTACGGGTTGGGCATCCACAGAACGGGGAGGTCCTCCGCGAGGTAGTCGTTGTATGCCTGGAGAGCGTTGGGCTCGGAGGAGCGGGTCGACTCTTCGATGAGCTTGTCAGCCTCGGGGTTCTTGTACTGGCCGAGGTTGACGGGAGCGTCAG
>CABKMD010000056.1 GCA_902373435.1 uncultured Actinomyces sp. | reverse complement strand
CCCCCGCCATAGCCAGCCCATAATGTACCCCTAGTCGTGCCGATGATTGGTGACGCGCCACTGCGTCGCTTCCGATGGGGCGAGAGCGCGCCGATCGCCCCTGACAGCGGTCTGCACATACATACCCATTGGCGCCTCCTCAGCTCACCTCATCGTGTTACCAGCACGTGTCTTGATGACTTCACAGTAGCGCACAAACCGCGAAAAACCAACGCCCCCGTCAGATCACAGCCCCCGGAGGAGATGCGAGACAAGACGGCGCGCCACCATCGTCGCAGCTCACCCGGGAGAGTTTGCACCACCCAATAACAAATGTATAGTCCCTCACATTTTAATATATCTCTTGCGAGCGACGCTCATTTCTATTAAATAGGAAAATTTTACTCGCTGTCGCAAGCACTCCCCTGTGCACCCCCATTGGCCCCAACACTCTGTGCAGCGAGCGAATCCGCCGCGCCCAACGAGGCCTGCACGACTCCTGCAGGCACGTCCGAGCCAGCGCCGGGAACGGGCACGAAGGCCCGCATCGGCCTCTTCTTGGCGCTCTTCGCAACCAGCCACCGCAGCGCCCACTCAGCAGGACCGCGCGACGATCCCATTGCCTCGGAAATGACGCAGCCAAAGCCAATCAGCGCCCAGACCCCCAGAGCGATCAGCCCGGACACCGCCACACCCAGCGAACGCACGCCACAAGCACCGAGCACACTGAAGATCAGAATGAAGAGCACCGTCTGCGAGAGATAGGCCGTCATCGAACGTCGGCCGATCGCGCTCAGGAACGCGCACACAGTACCCAGCTTCTCGCGCGGACCGCCACCCACGAGAGCCAGAAGCGCCAGCCAGCCGCACGCACCCGCTACCCCCGAGGCATGGAACAGCGGGTAGGACCAGGCGGCTGAACCGACGAACGCCCAGTCCAGCTGCATGAGCGCAAAAGGCAACCCTCCGAGCACTCCAATCCCCAGACCGCACGCCGCAATGCCGGACAGCAACGCCCCGCGCCCACGCGGATCCTGAAGGAGACCCCAGCGCGCCACACCCACACCAATCATGACGCAGGGGACCACCAGCGCCGTCAACACCGTCACAGATGTCCCGACGATCCAGGACCCAACAGACACCAGCGGGTACCAGGCATTGAGCGACGAATGTCCGTGATACTCCAGCACCATCGGCTCTCGCCCCATCATCACTCCCATCGACAATAGGCCCAACAGGCTGAACACCGCAAGGAGCGAACCCACAAGAATACGAGCCCAGGCGCGCCTCATGACGATCACTTCGGCGAAGATGACCGCGACGAGGCCGTAGGTGCCGATAATGTCACCGAAGAAGAACACTCCGTGCACGAGACCGAAGGCGAGCATCCACCAGCCGCGGCGGCGTATCAGGAGCGATGCAACTCGGCGAACGTGACGCTCGATATTTTCCTCGAGACTCTGTCGTTGGACGGGATGCCAGCCGGCAACCACCTCGGCGGGGAAGTTCTGCTCGATGGACCTGCGCTCACGCTCCATCGTGCGCGAAGCCATAATCGCCATGCCGAAGCCGAACAGAATCGAGAAGAGCGGGTAGGCCCTGCGGTCAACAAACAGGGTCCGCGCCAGATACCACCACTGGTCGGCGCTGCTCATAGCTGCGAGCGCCGCACGCCCGGCCTGAGGCACCTCCGGGAAGTAACTGACCCAGAAGGGCACATTCGCCAGCGCAATGAGCGCAAGCATGAAGCCGCGCGCCACATCGGGCGCCGGGTATCGAAGCTGGCGTTCTCCAGTGAAAGACAGGGCGTGCATGGCGTCCTTATTCGTCGTGGCGTCAATGTGACAGGGGGCGAGGCCGGAGATTATTTCCGGGCCTCGCCCCTGCTTTCAGCGCGAGGGTCAGTACATCGCTGACATCATAGCCTGCTGCTGAAGCTCTTTGCGCTTGCTGCCGGCTCGTACGACGAGGACGATACCCACGATCAGCAGAACAACGCCGGTCACGCCGACGACGGTGCTCCACAGGAATGCCCCGCCGGTCGACTCCACCATGTCTTCACCGCTCGCGGGAAGACCCGTGATCTTGGCGGTGGGGGGCAGGCCCTGGCACTGGATCGTGTAGGTGCCCTGCGCAAGACCGTCGAGGTAGTACACCTCTGTGCTGCTCTGCAGCCGCTTCATCTCGAAGGTCTGATTACTGCCATCGGTCAGCGTGCAAGAGGACGCCTCATCAGGCGAGAGCGACACCATATAGCTGCCATTGGCGCCGACTTCGATGGTCCCACCGTTCGACACGACCGTGCCGGCGGCCAAGTTTTCGCCAACGCCAGAGAGGCCCTGGAACATCAGAACGAAGAAAAGGATAGGCGCGACGACAATGGCCATGAGGACGCCAACAACAATGAGGATGACACCGGGGGCTTTGCTGGGACCCTTCACGACGGGCATCGCGACCGGACCACCGTAGCCTCCGCCCTGGAAGCTCTGAGGCCCTCCCTGCATGGGCATCCCCTGCATCGGAGCGCCCGCTCCGTTGTCACCGTACTGGGGCCAGGGGGTGCCCTGACCGCCGGGAGCACCGTAGGGGGGATTCGACATGTGTGTGCCTTCCTGAAGGAAATTTTGCTTGAGCATAACAATGCGACACACGGACTGAACAGTGCGCCGACGCGATTGGAACGCT
The DNA here is from genome assembly GCA_902373435.1 of uncultured Actinomyces sp. Classification (GTDB taxonomy): domain Bacteria; phylum Actinomycetota; class Actinomycetes; order Actinomycetales; family Actinomycetaceae; genus Pauljensenia. The sequence goes on along the minus strand of CABKMD010000056.1, from coordinate 10,433 downwards.
CAGATACCCTTCGATCGTACGCTGTTTCCTCCCGTGGGGGAAAGCGTCGCAGGGAACCACAAAGGGGACGAGGCCCGGGATAGTTCCCCAGGCCTCGTCCCCTTTTGTGGAGCTTGAGTCAGCGCACGGCGCTCAGCATGGCTTCCTGCGTGATGCGGCGGCGCTTGCCGTTCACCTTCACCAGGAGGACGATGCCGACGATCAGGACGATCAGGCCGCCGACACCGACGACGGTTCCCCACACGAAGGGCATGGCAAAGACCTTTGCCACAACCTCAGGCGATGCGTTGAATGCGCTGATGTTCGCACCGCTGGCGATACCGTCACACTGGAGCTTGTATGAGCCCGCGGGCACGTGCTCTACCAGGTACACGCCCTCGCTGCCAGCGTAGGGTTCCAGCTCGTAGCTCTTGTTGTCTGCGCCGATCAGCGAGCAGGAGGGATCCTTGTCCACGTCGCCCCGCACCATGAAGACGCCGTCCGCGGTCACGGTGACGACGCTGCCGTTGGCGGTGGTGCCGCCCTTGAACGCGTTACCCTCAGTGCCGGCCACACCGGCGATCATCGTAGCGAAGAAGACGATCGGCGCAACGATCACCATGAGCACCACGCCGAGAACGAGCATGGTAATGGCGCCGCCTCGACCGGGCAGCTTCGGCATAACCACCGGAGCGGGAGCACCGTAGCCCTGCGGAGCTGCGGCACCCGGGTAGGGAGTACCGTTCGTGGGCACCGCGCCCGGCTGGCCCGCGGGACTGTAGGAGGGGTTCGACATGTCTGAGCCTTTCTGATGGAAGATCGAACTCAGAATACCAAGGTCCTGCAAAGTGAACGCGACGGACCCACGCAGCGCGTCTCCGACCCACGCAGGGATCGGAGACAGGTCAACGAGGCATGGGTGACGTTCCGTCACCGACTCGGGACGGGCGTCAGGACAGCTGAATTCCGGCCAGGCGCTCCTCGCGCAGCTCAGCAACACCCGGCACGTCGAGCGGCTCCAGCGTCGCGCCTGTGGCGCGCTCAAGCAGCAAGTCCGCCAGCTCGGGGTTACGGGCAAGAGCGGGGCCGTGCAGGTAGGTGGCGATGACGGACCCCTGAACAGCGCCGTCGTATCGCACCTCTGGCGCCTCTTCCCCCTGGGGCGTGCCGTTTCCGACACCGGAGATGACGCGTCCCAGCGGGGAGGCGTCGGGGCCAAGGACGGTGCCGCCCCCATGGTTTTCAAAGCCGGTGAGGGTCCGGGTCAGGCCCTCGAGGACGGGCTCACTAACGAGCTCGCCAATCGCTCGGTGTCCCTGGGGGCGCGTCGTAATGTCGAGAACGCCCATGCCGGGAACGCGTTCGCCGCGCGCATCCTCGTACCAGTGGCCAAGAACCTGCAGGGAGGCGCAGACCGCGAGGAGCGGGCGACTCGCATCGAGGGCGCGGGCGAGACCAGAGGTACCACGGAACTTGTCGGCCGCAAGCGCCTGGGCGGTATCCTCACCGCCACCGAGCGTATAGATGTCCAGACTGTCCGGGATCTCCTCAGTCAAGCCGACATGAACGACCTCGGCGTCGATGCCGCGCCTGCGGGCGCGCTCGGCGAGGATCAGCGCGTTGCCGCTGTCGCCGTAGGTACCCAGGACCTCGGGCATAAGGACGCCGATTCGCAGCGTGGAGGTGCTCATCGCGAACCTTCCTTTCGATCGAGCAGGACCTTGAAGTCGCGCATGGCCGTGTAGTTGAGGAGCATCTCGACGCGACCGGGCTCGCACGCAGCCAGGGCATCCATGGGCAGTGGAACGAGGTCGCAGTGGACGCCCGCATATTCGAGGCGTACAGCCAGGTCGGCGCCGCGCTCACCGCAGGCGACGACGCGGCGACCGGGCTGCTTGACGGCGGAAAAATCGACGTCCCACAGCCAGGAGAGGTCCTGACCATCGGGCACCTGGCCGTTGACGCCGATGACAACCTGGTCGACACGCGGGTCGATCATCGTCATGGCTTCCTGCCATCCGGCGGGGTTCTTGGCGAGCATGAGGCGCGCGCTGCGTCCGTTGACGTCGTGGACGGAGTAGCGTCCCGCGACTTCGGTGACGCCGCTGACGGCGGCGGCGACGGCCTGCGCAGCATTGCCGAGGTTGGCGCGCCCGGGAAGCTTCAGCTCGAGGGGGACGCTGACGCCGTCCGGTCCGCACAGCGTCGCGCGCGGGCCCTCGGGGGCCAGCTCGACGTCCTCGAGCCACCACTGAGGCCGAGGACGGGCGCTGACCTCGGGGAGAGCCTCGCCGTCGAAAGCGGGGATCAGGTGCCAGTCCTCGCCGGAACGGACGACGCGTCCGCCACGCGGATACGCCGCGGAGTCCCCTCCCCAACCGGCGCCTGCTCCGACCCACACGACGTTCGGGTTGTCGGCGGCGGCCGAGACAATGAGGGGGTCGTCGCAGTTCGCGACGACGATGGCATCCGCATGGGCGGATGCCCCGTCACGCAGGCGACGCTCAACGGAGCCGATTTCACCGACGCGGTCAAGCTGATCGCGCGAGAGATTCAGGTACACGAAGACCGCCGGATTGACGTCGGCGGCGACGGCGGGCACGTGCATCTCGTCGACCTCGAGGGCGGCTCGCGTCGCCCCCTTGCCCTGCATGAGGGCTGTAATAACACCCGAGGTCATGTTGTCGCCGTTGATGTTGGAGGCGACGGGACCGGCGCTTTCGAGCGCTGCGCGCACCATGCGGGTCGTCGTCGACTTTCCGTTCGTGCCGGTCACGATGACGGAGGAATAGGGCGCTGCCAGCTCCGAGAGGAACTTCGGCGAGATGCGCATGGCAACCTCGCCGCCGATCATGCCGCCGGATCCACGTCCGAGGGCTCGGGAAGCGAAGCGGGCGGCACCGCCGGCCGCTTTGGCCACGCGCGAGCGCACCGACAGGTGATGCGAAGAATTCGTCATGCGTCCACGTTAACGCATGCGGGGCACCGGTCGCGCCGCCGACGCATCTCGCCCCTTTCTCTCAGGACACAGACGAGGGGCGCCGCGGGGACCAACATCCGCGCACGACACGCTGATACACACCTGACCTGCGCAGATAGTTACGCATTGCATACGGACGTTATCCACGCCATCTCTCTGTGATGGCATCGATATATCCCACCGGTTAATACCGGCCAGTCAGACACTGAACAGCACCGACCCAACATCTCACAACCTGAGCAATCGCAAGGAAAACGCCCACACAGTGACAACATTGCAGGTCAGAGGGTATTTCTAAAAAATAGTTACAAATCTGACGAACGCATGTCACGCACCCCCTGCACGTTTGCGCCAAGCGGTCCACGCCCCGACGATCAACTATCGAAACCGGCCGTGACCTGGTAAAACTGTGTTCAGCAGGCGCAAGCCTGTTGCCTGTTCCAGGCTTCGGTCGGGGATCCTGTGTGCCCCCGGATCCTTGATCGAATTACGCTGCGGGACCCATCCACTGGATGGGTCCCGCAGTCCTTTATGTCTCGATGTCCTAGCGATGAGAGACGATAGTCCCCTCAATCACCGCGCGCGCCTTCGATCGTGGCGCAGCCGGGAGGGTCGAACGCGCCGGGGCCTCAAAGGAGGCGAGCACCGCGAGCGCCCGCACCGGATTCCACACGGTGAGAGAGCCGCCCGAGCGAGCCTCAGACCTCGAGGAGCTATCCCACGGGCGCTGGCCTCGTCGGATCGGCATGACCTGGCCGTCCGCAGACGCAGCGAACACGCGATTACGCCTGGCCTCAGCCGCGGCGACCGCCCCGCGCAGGGCGTCCCGTTCCTCCTCCAACGCCTCGACGCGCCGCTCGAGCTCGAGGATGCGTCGGATGCCCGCCAGGTTGATGCCCTCTTCCTGACTCATCCGCTGCACGTCGCGCAGACGCTGCACGTCGCGCTTCGTATAGCGACGACCCCGCCCCTTGGTACGGGCGGGGATCACCAGGCCGAGGCGGTCGTACTGGCGCAGGGTCTGCGGATGCATGCCCGCCAGCTCGGCCGCAACCGAGATGACGAACGTAATCGCGTCGTCCGATCCCGTCGTCGCCATGGCTTACTCCCCCGCGGCCTCGAAGAAGGATGCGCGCACGTCGAGGTCACCCTCGGCCTTCGCCATCTCCTTCGCGAGCTTCTTGAGGTCGCGGCTCGGCTTGGCAGGAACCTGGATGGCCACGCGGGCAATCAGGTCACCTGTCGCCCTGGAGGTCTTCACTCCCGCGCCGCGCACGCGAATCTCGGAGCCTGAGGAGGATCCCGCAGGCACCTTAACCGTGGCCGTGTTGCCGTCGATCATCGGCACGTCGACGACGGTACCAAGGACGGCCTCGGACACGGTCACGGGCAAGGAGACGACCAGATCGTCGCCCTCGCGCGAGAACACGGGATGCGGCTTGACAGTGACGGTGACCTCGAGGTCGCCGGAGGGACCGCCATGCGTACCGGGCTTGCCATGGCCCTTGACGCGGACCTTCTGGCCATCCTTGATACCCGCGGGGATGCGGACCTTGATCGGAGAGCCACCGACCTTGATGGTCAGGGTCGCACCGCTGAGGGCCTGACGGAAGGAAATCGCCAGCTTTGCGCGCACGTTCCTACCCTTTTCAGGGGTGGGTGCCGCCTGCTGGGCGTGACCGGCTCCGCCGAAGGCCGAAGCGTAGGGGTCGCCCCCAAATCGCGCGCCACCGCCGCCACCGCCGAAGAGGCCGGAGAGAATGTCCTCGAAACCAGCCGCGCCGCCGGGCGTGCCGGATGTCTGGAAGCGCACGTTATGACCGCCGCCACCGAAGCCGCCGGCGCCCCCAAAGGCCCCGAAAAGATCCTCGAAGCCGCCCGCGCCGCCCGATCCGGCGGAGAAGCGTGCCCCGCCGCCGGCCATCGCACGGATCGCGTCATAGCGCTTGCGATCCTCATCGTTGGACAGGACGGCGTAGGCCTCGCCGATTTCCTTGAACTTGGCCTCAGCGGCCTTGTCGCCCGGGTTCTGATCCGGGTGCCACTGGCGAGCCAGCTTGCGGTAGGCCTTGGTGATGGCCTTCTTGTCCGCCGTCTTGTCGACTCCGAGGACCTTGTAGAAGTCCTTGGAGAACCATTCCTGTTCACTCACGCGCGTGTCACCTCTCTTTCAGTCGCGAGCGTGTCGATGTCATTCAGGGTTGTTCACCAGCACCTTCGCGGCGCGCACAACGCGTTCGCCACGGCGGTAGCCGCTCGTGAGGACCTGCCCGATGACGGGATGGTCAACGTCCGGGCTGGTGGTCGCCATGAGGGCGTCGTGCAGGGCGGGGTCGAAGTCCTCGCCCGGGGCGCCGTAGCGCTCAAGCTCGAAACGCGTCTTGAGCGTCTCCTCGAGCTTCGTCGCGATCGACGCAAAGGGGCCGTCTTCCAGGTCGCCGTGCGCGCGAGCGGCGGCAATGTCGTCGAGAACGCTGATGAGCGACTCGATGACTTCGTCCTGGCCCGCGGTCTTGTGACCGGGGATGGCCTCCTTGGAGCGACGCACGTAGTTGGCGTACTCCTGGCCCTGGTTGTACAGCTCCGCGTTGGCGCGGGCCAGCTGATCCTCGACGCTCGCGATGCGCTCGAGGGCCTTGGCGAGGTCAGAGTTCTCGATCTGCTCCTCGAAGGCACTCATGTCGTCGGTCGAGCCCTCGGATGAGCCCTGGGCGGCGTCATCCGCGCCGGGTGCGGTCTCGTCGTTCTCGGCTGCCTGGCCGGCCGGGGCCGACTCGAAGGAGTCAGCCCCGGCGGCGTTGGCGTCTTCGTTGGGCGCCGAGAAACCGTTGGTTTCTTCGGTGCTCACTTGCCGTCCTCGTCAACGATCTCGGCGTCCACGACGTCGTCCTGCGCGGGCGCGGACGAAGCGGCGGCCTCGTCGGCCTGTTGCTTGGCGTAGATCTCCTGGCCGATCTTCATGCCGGACTCGGACAGGGTCGCCATGGCGGTCTTCACGGCCTCGATGTCGTCACCCTTGAGGGCTTCCTTAACGGCGTCGACATCCTTCTGGACGGCCTCGCGGGTCTCCTCGGAGATCTTGTCGGCCTCGTCCTTGAGCAGCTTCTCCGTCGCGTAGACGGTCTGCTCAGCCTGATTGCGGGTGTCGGCCTCTTCGCGGCGCTTCTTGTCCTCAGCGGCGTGCTCCTCGGCCTCGCGCACCATGCGGTCGATGTCTTCCTTGGACAGGGAGGAACCGCCGGTGATCGTCACCGACTGCTCCTTGCCGGTGCCACGGTCCTTCGCGGAAACGTGAACGATGCCGTTCGCGTCGATGTCGAAGGTGACCTCAATCTGCGGCACGCCGCGGGGAGCCGGGGCGATGCCGGACAGCTCGAAGGTGCCGAGCAGCTTGTTGTCACGGGCGAACTCACGCTCGCCCTGGTAGACCTGGATGAGCACGGAGGGCTGGCCGTCCTCGGCGGTGGAGAAGATCTCCGAGGCCTTGGTCGGGATAGCCGTGTTGCGGTCGATGAGCTTGGTCATGACGCCACCCTTGGTCTCGATGCCGAGCGACAGCGGGGTCACGTCGATGAGCAGGACGTCCTTGCGGTCACCCTGGATGACGCCAGCCTGCAGGGCGGCGCCCACGGCGACGACCTCATCGGGGTTGACGCCCTTGTTGGGCTCGCGGCCGCCGGTCAGCTCCTTGACGACCTCGGTGACGGCGGGCATACGGGTGGAGCCGCCGACGAGCACGACGTGGTCGATCTCGGAGACGGTCACGCCGGCCTCGGCCATGACATCGCGGAAGGGCTTCTTGGTGCGCTCGAGCAGGTCGGAGGTCAGTTCCTCGAACTTGGCGCGCGTCAGGGACTCATCCAGGTGGATGGGGCCGTCGGCGGTCATGGACAGGTACTGCAGCGAGATGTTCGTGGAGGTCGCGGAGGACAGCTCCTTCTTGGCCTGCTCAGCGGCTTCCTTGAGGCGCTGGAGGGCGACCGCGTCCTTGGACAGGTCGGCGCCGGTCTTGGCCTTGACCTGGTCAATCAGCCAGTTGACGATGCGCTGATCCCAATCGTCGCCGCCCAGGTGGTTGTCGCCGGAGGTGGCGCGCACCTGGATCGTGGAGAAGCCGTCGTCATCCTTGCCCACCTCGAGGAGGGACACATCGAAGGTGCCACCGCCGAGGTCGAAGACGAGGATGAGCTCGTCTTCCTTGCCCTTTTCGAGGCCGTAGGCCAGGGCCGCCGCGGTGGGCTCGTTGACGATGCGCTCGACTTTGAGGCCGGCGATCTGACCGGCGTCCTTGGTGGCCTGACGCTGAGCGTCGTTGAAGTAGGCGGGGACGGTGATGACGGCCTCGGTGACGGGCTCGCCCAGGTAAGCTTCGGCGTCGGCCTTCAGCTTCATGAGGATGCGCGCGGAGATTTCCTGCGCGGTGTACTTCTTGCCGTCGATCTCCGTGGTCCAGTCAGTGCCCATGTGGCGCTTGACGGAGGAGATGGTGCGGTCAACGTTGGTGACGGCCTGACGCTTGGCGATCTCGCCGACCAGGACCTCGCCGGTCTTGGAGAAGGCGACGACCGAAGGGGTCGTACGGGCGCCTTCAGCGTTAGGGATGATGGTGGGCTCGCCGCCTTCGAGGACGGCGATAGCGGAGTTGGTGGTACCGAGGTCGATGCCGACTGCACGTGCCATGGTTGTTGTCCTTTCGTTCGCTCGGCCGTCTCCGCTTCCGGAGCGGCTCGCGTTGGTCTGTGTGGTCTCTGTGGTGCCGGGCAGTCCCGACACATCCTTGAGTCTGATGTACTCAACTTTAGGAGCGGGGTTTGTATTCTGCAACCGGAAGCTCTCAAACCTGAGTCTAATGTACTCAACTTTGTTTTCTCGCTTTTATTCCATCTTGATCTGGCCAGGTGAAAAGTCGTGCCACAACGCCGAAACATCCATGGCGTCAAGCAGTCGTAAGTGGAGCGAAAGCCGTTCGTAAGTTTTTGCAAAACTCGAAAGTGGCACACCACACCCCTCCTCTGGCAAACTAGTAACGCTCTCAACGATCGAGAGCCCCGTCAATCAATGGAGACTTGATGCGCATCACAAACCGACTGGCTGGCAGCCTCCTCGCCGGCCTACTAACACTAGGAATGGCAGGTCCCGCCTTGGCCGACACGCCAGCAGCCGACGGTGCCCAGTCCGGCACCCCCGCCCCCCAGACCACCTACGACGCGCGCTACGCGATCCCCGCAGCCGTCGCCGCCTCCAACCAGGCGAAGGTCGCACAGTGGCAGGACATGAAGTACGCCATGTTCATCCACTGGGGCGTCTACTCCTCCTACGCAGGCTGGTACAAGGGCCAGAAGCAGGAAGTGGGATACCCCGAGCAAATCAAGGCGTGGGGCCACCAGCAGACCTGGGATTCTCGCATCCCGCTGCAGGGCATCCCGCGCGAAGAGTACCTGGCCACCGCCCAGACCTTCGAAGCCCCCAACTTCGACGCAACCGCGTGGTGTCAGCAGGCCAAGGACAGCGGCATGAAGATGCTGCTTATCACCTCCAAGCACCACGACGGCTTCGCCATGTGGGACACGGCCACGACCGACTACAACTTCACGAAGCAGTCACCCTCACACCGCGACCCGCTCCTCGAGCTGTCGCAGGCCTGCAAGAAGGTCGGCATCAAGTTCGGCCTCTACTTCTCCAACATCGACTGGGAGAAACAGCCCGAGAAACCGTGGCGTAACGACAACACGCTGGACGAAGCAGGCTACATGGACTACATCCATGAGCAGCTCAAGGAACTCCTCGGCGGCAAGTACGGGGAGATCGCCGAGCTCTGGTACGACATGGGCAAGCCGAACCCTGAGCAGTCCGACCAGCTGCGCCAGTGGGCCCACGAGCTCCAGCCGAACATCATGATCAACTCCCGCGTGGGCAACGATCGCGCGGACTTCGAGGTCGGCTGGGACAACGAGATGCAGTCCGAACAGACCCAGGGTCCCTGGGAGTCGGCCGTTTCGATCTTCCATAAGACCTGGGGCTACGCGAACTGGGACGACGCTGCTCCAAAGTTCAAAGACACCGGCTACCCGGACTACTCCGAGGAAAAATGGGACCACATGAGGGACGTCGACAACACGACGACGTTGCGTAAGGCCCCGGGCGGCGCTCGCACCAAGACCACCGAGATCGTGGGCAACATGTTCTCGACCGTGGCCCTGGGCGGTCAATTCCTCTTCAACGTCGGCCCGAAGTTCGACGGCTCCTACGACCCGTGGGATGCCTCCGTCCTCAAGGGCATCGGCGACTGGAACCGCGCACACCCCGGCATCCTGGGCAACTCGCGCCCGACCCACTTCCCCATCGAGACCTGGGGCAAGACCATGGTCGATGATTCGCACATCTACCTGGGCATCGAAAAGTGGCCGGCCAACGGCACGGTCACACTGCGCGGCGCCGGCGCCAACGACATCTCCTCGGTGAGGCTAGACGGCTCCGACGCCGCTCTGGCCTACAAGGTCGAGGGCAACGACCTCGTCATCACGCTGCCCGCGCAGCCCGACGAGATCCTCCCCGTCGTCACGGTCACCACGAACGGCACGCCCAACTACGTGCCCACCGGCCTGACCACCATCGGCACGGATGCGACCACGATCCCCGCCTCCGGCCTCGAAAAGTTCAAGGCCCCCACCCCCAAGACCGGCGAGACCAGCTTCACGGCCTCCATCACCTCCGGTGACAAGGTCGCCTCGGGCGTGAGCGTCTCCTTCGAGACCGAAGGCTTCACGGACGCTTACGCGACGTACAAGGTCACCGTCGACGGCCAGGTTATTAAGGGCCTGACGGTCGCCGAGCTCAAGGAGGGCGTCGGCCCCTTCGCGATCGGCCCGAACCAGACCGCTCGCGTGACCCTCGAGTACGACAACCCGGCGTACGCTCTCAAGGGCTTCGGCAAGGACACGACCGTCAAGTCGGTCACCGTCAAGGCCGAGAAGCTCTCGACCCCCGCAGTGACCGTCGACCCCTCGGCCGTCGAGGCCGGCAAGACCGTCAGCGTGAAGGGCACCGGCTTCGCTCCCAAGTCCACCGTGACGATCACGCTGCACTCTGAGCCCGTCGAGGTCGGCACGGCCACCACGGACGAGAACGGCGACTTCACCGCCGAGGTGACAGTCACCACCGACACCGAGGCCGGGGGCCACACGGTCGTCGCCGAGTCCACCACGCCGGTAGTGACCGCCTCCGCTCCGCTGACGGTCACCGCACCCCCAGCACCCGCCGAGGACCCGAGCACCGCTCCGAGCGAGCAGCCCTCGGCGGGCCCCGAGCAGGGCGGCAAGGGCGGCCTGGCCCGCACCGGCACCAACGCGCTGATCCTCGTCGTGGCAGCTCTGGTTGCCGCGGGAGCCGGCACGGCACTCATCCGCCGCTCGCGCCTGGCCAAGGCCTAATCATCGCGTGGGCTTAACCACCACAGGTGGGGGCGGGGCGTACC
>CABKMD010000055.1 GCA_902373435.1 uncultured Actinomyces sp. | reverse complement strand
GGTCGGGGCGGCGGCGGCCACGGGAGCGTCAGCCTTGGCGGTGGGCGTGCGGCCCTCCATGTCGACCTTGCCGCGCGTCATGGCATAGGCGAAGGTAAAGCCGAAGGACAGGATGAAGACGAGAACCTCGAGGGCCAGGTACGCCGGAATCGACTTCGGCATGATCGACACGAAGCCGACGAAGCCGGCAGCGCCGAGGGCCTGGCCGCGCACGTTCAGCAGGGCGACGCCCGCAGAGCCGATGGCGGCAGCGGCCATGGCGCAGAAGAAAGGCCAGCGCAGACGCAGGTTGACACCGAAGATGGCGGGCTCGGTGATACCGAAGACGGCGGAGGCGCCACCGGCGCCGGCCAGGCCCTTGAGCTTGGCGTCGCGGGTCTTGAAGAAGACGGCCAGGGCGGCCGCGCCCTGCGCGACGTTCGCCATGGAGGCGACGGGGAAGATGAAGTCGCCGACGCCACCGTTAACGGGCAGCAGCGGGATTTCGATGGCGGGGAAGGACTGGTGCAGACCGGTCACGACAATCGGGCTGTAGACGAGGCCGAAGAGCAGACCGCCGACAACGCCGAGGGTCGAGTATGTCCAGTTAATGCCCCAGGTCAGGTACTCGGCGGCCACGCGGGTGACGGGACCGATGATCGTGAAGGCCAGGAAGCCGGTGACCAGCATCGTGATGAGCGGGGTGAGCAGGAAGTCCGCGGTGCCCTTGAGGACCTTGTGCAGGTTCTTTTCGATGAGGCACATGACGTAGGTGACGGCCAGGGTCGGGATGACCTGGGCCTGGTAGCCGATCTTGGCGACGTCCATGCCGAAGATGTGCCAGTATGCCACCTTCGCTTCACCCGCGAGCGCCGCGCCCGTATTCCAGGCGTTGAGCAGGTCGGTGGAGACCATGGCCGCGCCGATCGCGGCACCGAGGTAGACGTTGCCACCGAAACGCTTGGCCGCGGAGAAGCCAACGAGGACCGGCAGCGAGGCGAAGGCCGCGGAGGAGACCATGTTGATCAGGGCAGCGTAATCCGCGATTGCCGGGTACATGGTGGTGAGGGACTGCTCGCCGAACAGGCCCTCAGCGGTCATGACGTTGTTGATGGCCATCATCAGACCGCCGGCGACCAGCGCCGGGAGGATCGGAACGAAGATGTCGGCGATCATCTTGATGAAGCGCGAGAACAGGTTTCCGCCCTTTTCGGCTTCTTCCTTGGCCTCGTCCTTGGAAACCTCACGCACGCCGTGGTCGGAGACCATGTGTGCATACACCTGGTCAACGTCGCCGGGACCGACGATGATTTGGAACATGCCGCCGGCGGCGAATGTGCCCTTCAGATCTTCGTTGTCGTCGAGGGCCTGCTGGTTGATCTTGGAATCGTCCGCGATCACCAGGCGGAGACGGGTTGCACAGTGTGCTGCTGCGCTGATATTGGATGCGCCGCCGACTGCTTCGACGACTTCTCCTGCCACCTTGGCGTGATCCATTGCCGACCACTATCCTTTCTGAAAACCCCACGCGCAACGCCATTGTTACGCCGCGCTGGGCGGTGTGTCGCAATCGATTGACATACTACGGGTGACAGAGGCCTCAACGCAAGGTGCGTCGGGTATCGTCTCAGGTCAGGCCATGAGAGACCGCACACATACGACGAGGCCGTGGCCACTGTGAGCAGCCACGACCTCGTCCGTCGGTTCTCAGTCGGCGCGCGCGGCGCTCACATTCCTCACGGAAGCGGCGCCCACGAGCGTCACTCCTGAGCCCTCACCGTTCAGGAAGCTGCGGGCGGTGAAGACGCGCGAGCCGTCGCCCAGGTAGATCTCGGTGATCGAACGGTCGTGGAGGATTTCAACGTGGCGCGCCTCCCCCGGTTCCAGGGTGACGACGCGCCGGCCACCGTGGGGGTAGCGCGTGCCCGTCAGGTCGACGGTGAGGCGCCCCTCTTCAAGAGTGACCGACAGGCCCGACTCCTCTCCGATACGCACGGACAGCGCACCCGCGTAGGAGACCTCGAAGGCCAGGCGCCACGAGCGCGAGCCGACGAGCTCCGAAACGCGCGCCCCGGCCTCGTCCCCGGGTACGCCCTCAAGCGTGGCGGGTGCCAGGGGCAGGCCCGGCAGGTACGGGCGGGCGATGACGCGGCCGCCGCGCAGGGTGAGGGCGCGCGGGGCGGTGAAGCAGTGCACCCAGCCGCCGGTCTCGATGGAGGGCTGGTCATCCTCGCTAGCGTTGCCCGCCCAGCCGAAGAGGAGGGTCGGCGCCTCCGGCGAAGTGCCGGCGGATCGCGCCATGATCTGAGGCGCGTAGAACTCGGTGCCGCGGTCGAGCTCCTCGAAGGAGCCGTCGGCTCCGCGCAGCTCGGTGCCCACGAGCTCGCCGACGATGGCGACGCACGGGAAGATGTTCTCAAAACCCTCGCGCTCCGGCGAGATGCCCTGGGGGCAGATAATCAATACGTCGCGGCCTTCACCCGTCTCCTCGTCGACGAGGCGCACGAGGTTGGGGCACTCCCACATGTAACCGAAGGCGTCGAAGGTGCCGCCAGCGTCGGGGAAGGTCATCTCGCCTTCGCACTCCCAGGCGCGCAGGTCCGTGGAGCGGTAGAGCAGGGCCGCGCCGGTGAGGTTCTCGCGCTGGACGCCCAGCAGCATCCGGTAGGAGCCGTCCGTGTCGCGCCACACCTGCGGGTCGCGGAAGTGAGCCGTGTATCCCTCGGGCTGACGTTCGATAACCGGAGGCACCTGCTTGTCGAAGTGGACCATGTCGGTCGTGGTGACGACGCACTGGGTGGCCTCGCGCTCCCCCGTCTCGGGATCCTTGTAGTTGCCGGTGTACCACAGCTCGACGCGGTCGCCGACCTCGATGGCCGTGCCCGAGTAGGCGCCGTTGGCGTCCTGGTGGGTGTCGGGCAGGATCGCGGGGGCGTGATAGTCCCAGCGGGTCAGGTCGGCGGAGGTGACGTGCCCCCAGTAGACGAGTCTGCGCGGGTGCTCGGGCGTGTACTGGAAGAACGCATGGTAGGTCCCGCCGACCTCGATGAGGCCGTTCGGGTCGTTCAGTCGGCCCACTGGGGGTGCGACGTGAAAAAGGGGGTAGTCGGGATCCTGAGGGGCGCGCGACGAGGCCTCGGCTGCGAGGGCGGACGCGAGAAAATCTTCGGCCATGACCTCACGGTAACACCCCGGAACGAACGAGCGCGCGGGCGGGATGAAAGCGTCCCACCCGCGCGCTGTCACACGTACGTCACACCTGTCATAAAACGCGACAGATCGACGAAAAGTTCAGATCAGGCGCCGGTCACATCGTCGGGGTGAGCGTCCGCGTATCGGGCAAGCTCCTCCTCGACGATGGACTCGTCCAACTTCACGAAGACCGGCGTTGGCTTGGCGATCGGGGTGCCGACCGTGATCGGGTGGCGCTCCCAGGTCGGAACCTTCGTGTAGTCGCCCGTGATGATCGGGTAGCCGTTTCGGCCCTCGAAGTCGGCGGGCAGGACCTGCGGGTCGAGCTCGGCGACCTCCTCGATGTAGGGCATCGGCGCGATCTCGCCTGCGCCGCCCATGACGCGGTCGACGTCGTTGGCCGCGTGAGGCAGGAACGGGGAGAGCATGAGGTTGAGGTCCGCGACCGCCTGGGCCAGGGTCCACAGGACCGTCGCAAGGCGCTCCTGCTGCTCGGGCGCCTTGAGCTTGAAGGGCTCGGTGTCGGTCACGTACTTGTTCGCCTCGCCGACCAGGCGCATGGCCTCGGACAGCGCCGCCTTCTGGCGGTGGTGACGGATCAGGTTTCCGACGGTCTCAAAACCGGCCTCGACGGCGTCCAGGAGGGCGCGATCGATGTCCTCGAGCTCACCAGGGGCGGGGATCTCGCCGAACTTCTTGGCGATCATGGAAGCGGTGCGGTTGACCAGGTTGCCCCATCCGGCGACGAGCTCGCCATTGGTGCGACGCACGAACTCGGCCCACGTGAAGTCGGAGTCCGAGGTCTCGGGGCCCGCGGCGCTGATGAAGTAACGCAGGGCGTCCGCCTGGTAGCGCGAGAGGAAGTCGCGCACGTAGATGACGATGCCGTGCGAGGAGGAGAACTTCTTGCCTTCCATCGTGAGAAACTCAGAGGAGACGACCTCGGTGGGCAGGTTGAGGACGCCCAGGTCACCGGGGGTGCCGCCCTTCGCGCCCTGACCGTTGTAGCCGAGCATCTCGGCGGGCCAGATCTGGGAGTGGAAGACGATGTTGTCCTTGCCCATGAAGTAGTAGGACAGGGCCTCGGGGTCGTTCCACCACTTGCGCCACGCCTCGGGGTCGCCGGTGCGGCGCGCCCACTCGATGGAGGCGCTCAGGTAGCCGATGACGGCGTCGAACCACACGTACAGACGCTTGGTGGGCTGATCCTCCCAGCCGGGGACCGGGATACCCCAGTCGATGTCGCGCGTCATGGCGCGGGCGCGGATGTCCTCGAGGAAGTTCTTGGAAAACTTGATGACGTTAGGGCGCCAGGTGCCGGACTTCTCGCGCTCGTCGAGCCAGGCGGACAGCGCCTCGGCCAGGGCGGGCAGGTCGAGGAAGTAGTGGGTGGACTCCACGAAGTTGGGGGTCTCGCCGTTGATGCGCGAGTGCGGGTTGATGAGCTCGGTCGGGTCCATCTGATTTCCACAGTTGTCGCACTGGTCGCCACGCGCGCCTTCGGCGCCACAGATCGGGCAGGTGCCCTCGATGTAGCGGTCGGGCAGGGTGCGGCCGGTGGACGGGGAGATGGCGGCGCGCGTGACCTGCTCGATCATGTAGCCGTTGTCGCGCACAGTGGCGAACATGTCCTGGACGACGCGGTAGTGGTTTCCGGCGGTTGTACGGGTGAAGAGGTCGTAGGACAGCCCCAGGGCCACGAGGTCCTCAACGATGAGGCGGTTATTCCGGTCTGCAAGTTCGCGGGCGCTCACGCCGGCACCGTCGGCGGCCACCAGGATGGGGGTGCCATGTTCATCGGTGCCGGACACCATGAGGACGTCGTGGCCGGCCATTCGCATGTACCGGGAGAAGACGTCGGAGGGGACACCGAATCCCGCAACGTGGCCAATATGACGGGGGCCGTTGGCGTAGGGCCATGCGACGGCGGACAGAATACGACTCATAGCCCCTAACAATACTGCGTTGGCGTCATAAACGGGCAACCGGCCGCATATCGCGGAATTGAAACAGCCCTTCAACCGCTGTGATCCGGGTGATACGCTTGGGACAATTACTGATTTATCAGGGAGGTTTCATGGCCCACGCACTCATTATCGTCGACGTTCAACCAACGTTCTGCGAAGGGGGTGCACTCCCGGTGACGGGTGGTAACGCCATCGCCGAGGCCGTGGCCGCCTACGTGGACGCGCACCGCGATGAGTATCAGCTGATCGTCACCACGCAGGATTGGCACATCGATCCGGGGGCTCACTTCTCTGACACGCCGGACTTCGTGGACACCTGGCCTCCGCACGGCGTCGCGGGCACGGCCGAGGCCGAGCTGCACCCGGCGCTCGCCCACGTGAACGCAGACGTGACGATTAAGAAGGGCCAGTACAAGGCCGCCTACTCTGGCTTCGAAGGCACGACCGAGGACGGAAAGACACTGGAGCAGGCCCTGCGCGATGCCGACATCACGGACGTGGATGTCGTGGGCCTCGCCGAGTCGCACTGCGTGGCCTGCACGGCGGTGGATGCCGCTCGCGCGGGCGTAAAGACGCGAGTGCTGCGTGAGCTGACCGCGCCCGTCACCGAGGAGCTGGGAGCCCAGGCCCGCGAGTGGATGACGTCGGAGCACGTCGAGATCGTCTGAGATTCCCCGGCCTCGTTCTTAGCGCGCGGCGAGTGCGGCCTTGTAGAGGTCGTTCTTGCGCGCGCCCGTCGCCGCAGCCACCTCGGCCGCGGCGTCCTTGAGGCGCATGCCTTCCGCCGCGAGCGCGAGGACAGCGCCAACATGGTCTTCAGCGCGTGTGCTGTGCGCGTATCCGGCGACGACGATCGTCACCTCGCCGAGGACATCGTCGGCCCCCTCAGCAAGCTGCCCGAGCGCGCCTCGACGCACCTCCTCGTAGTCTTTCGTGAGTTCGCGGCACAGCGCGGCGGCGCGGTCGGCACCGAAAACCTCGGCCATGCGCGTCAGCGTGGCTGCCGCGCGACGGGGCGACTCGAAGAAGATCAGCGTGTGCGGGTCGGTGGCCAGGCCTTCCAGGTAGCGCGTCGCCTCCCCGTCCTTGCGCGGCAGGAACCCCTCGAAGGCGAAGCGGTCGGAGGGCAGGCCGGACAGGGCGAGGGCGACGAGCGGCGCGGAGGGACCGGGCAGGACGGACAGGGGAACGCCCGCGTCGATGGCCGCGCGCGCCAGACGGAAACCGGGGTCGGAGACGGTGGGCATGCCCGCGTCGGAGACGAAGACGACGCGCGCCCCTGCACTGGCGGCCTCGACGATGCCCGCTGCCTTCTCGGCTTCGTTGTGGTCGTGCAGGGCGATGAGGCGACCGCTCAGCTTGATGCCCAGGCGCGAGGCCAGGGCGAGCGCGCGGCGCGTGTCTTCGGCAGCGACGATGTCCGCCCCTTCCAAAGCGGCGACGACGCGGGGCGACGCGTCGCGCACCTCGCCGATGGGGGTGGCGGCCAGCAGGATAGTGCCCGCCTGCTGGCGGTAGGGTTCCTGCGCGCGAGCATCCTGAGGCGTCGAGGCAGCCTCGGAAGCGTTGGTTGTGTCGGTCGCTGCTTCCATGCCCGTATCGTCTCACTGGTTTCCTGCGCTCGCACGGCGCGTCCGGCTGACGCGCGACAACCATTGGGGGACGCGCGAGGCCAGGACGCACGCGGCGCACAGGAGCGCGATGGTTCCGCCTGCGCTGAGCCGCGCGGGGACCGCGATCGCGAGGCCGGCGATTCCGAGGAACGCCCCCAGCACAGGAGCGCCGACGAGGAAGGCGCGCGAGCTGCGCACGAGGGGCGCGAGGGACGCGGCAGGAGCGGCGATAAGGGCGATCGACAGAATCGTGCCGACGGCGGGGATCGCCACGGTGACCGACGCGAGGATGAGGCCGAGGATGACAAG
Organism: uncultured Actinomyces sp.; assembly: GCA_902373435.1. Classification (GTDB taxonomy): domain Bacteria; phylum Actinomycetota; class Actinomycetes; order Actinomycetales; family Actinomycetaceae; genus Pauljensenia. The sequence continues at coordinate 6,059 of CABKMD010000055.1, read as the reverse complement.
TTCGTGACGCCCGGCCCTCGAGGCGGCGGCTGGGTTAGCCGGATCGAAACAGTGGGCAATGAGCAGACGCCCGCCCAGCGTCACGACAAGCAGCGCGACCACGAGCACACCACCCGCCCAGCCGACGTCGGCGGGTGAAACCGTCATGACGGAGCCGGTCAAGAAGGAATTCACCGCGAGGGGCAGGGGCTTGAACCAGGTCGCCAGGAAGTAGCCGGAGGCAAAACCCGCGGTCAGCACGATGCCGGCGGCTCCCTGGCTGGAGATACCGGGGATCGTGGCGAGCCAGCGCATGAGGGCGACGAGCGGGATTGTGCCGAGGAACGCGCCGACGTAGAGCGCCGCCGACATGCCGGAATGCCCGAAACCGCAGGCGGCGGCAATGACGACGCCGAGGACAGCGCCCGGGAACGTCCCATGCGTGACGGATTCGGCGAAGAAAATGCGTCGATCCAAGTAGGCGAAGGCACCGACGAGGCCGCTCAGGGCCCCGATGATCGTCACGTGCAACGCCGGGTACAGGAGGAGACTGGCGATCATGAGGCTTCCCCTCCCCCAGCACTCGCGGTCGTTTCACGCGACGTTTGACGCACGGCGATGACCGTGCGCACGCGCCGGGTGCGGATCTCGCGGATGGCGTAGGCGACCGCGAAGCAGACGAGGATCCCCATGGCGACGCACGCCTGCGGGGAGAGCGGGCGCGGTGCGCGCAAGAGGGAGACGCCGACGCCCGCCCATCCCCCGACAAGCGCGCAGGCGCCGGACAGGAGCACCATCGAGCGCGGGCCCGACGCGAGCAGCCGCCCGAAGGCACCGGGCACGATGAGGTATCCGACGACGAGGAGGACCCCGACCGCCGTCGACGCCGCGACCACGATGGCTCCGAGCGCCGCGTTAAACGCGACGTCGATCCAGGTGACTGGGACGCCGCTCACCCGCGCGGCGGTCCGGTCAAAAGCCACCGCGACCTGTGCACGCCAGGTGAGTGCAAGCAGCAGGGCCGCAACCACGAGGACGAGGGCACTCGTGACCATGCGCGACGGCGTAATATCCAGGAGGCGCCCGAACATGAGGGATTCGAGCTGCCCGGACATGTCCCCGATGCGCAGGGAGATCACGATACCGAGGGAGAAGAAGGCGGTGAGCAGGACAGCGGTCGTCGCCTCAGAGTGGCGCTGTGTGCGGGAAGCCACCGTCAGTGCCGCCGCGATGAGGGCCGCGCAGAGCGCACCTCCCGGAATGATGGCTTCGCGCCCACCGAGGGCCATGCCGACGACGATGCCGGGGAACACGCCGTGCACCATCGTCTCTGCGCTGAACTCGGCGCGGCGCAGGTTGACGAGCGTCGAGGCCGGTCCCACCGCGAGCGCGAGCAAGCCGAGGACGATGATCGGGCGCAGCAGGTAGGGGGCGATCATGACAGGGTCGCAATCGCCTCGTCGGCGCTCGATCCATAGGCGCGCGCCAAGACCTCGGGCGCCAGGGCCTCGTCTGTGGGCCCCAGGGCGACGAGGCGGGAGGCCAGCACGCACGCCTGGGAGCAGACGTCGCGCGCAAGCGACAGGTCGTGCGTGGAGACAATGACGCCGACGCCGTGTGCGGTCAGGTCGGCAATGAGCCCCGTGATGATGTCGCGGCTGGGAGCGTCCAGGCCGTTGAAGGGTTCGTCCATCATGACCAGCTCGGGGCGTGCGACCAGGGCGCGCGCGACGAGGACGCGCTGGCGTTGCCCGCCGCTGAGCGTCCCGAAGCGGTGGGCGGCCCGGTCGCTCAGGTTGACGCGCTCGAGGGCGGCGCTTACCCGTTCTCGCATGTCGGCGTTGATGCGCCTGCCCCAGCCGGCCTCGGCGATGAGGCCCATCGTGACGACCTCGGTTGTACTCACGGGGAAGGTGAGGTCCAGGTCGGCGCTCTGGGGCACGAGGCCAACGCGCGTGGCTTCCACCTTGACGGTCCCGGAGAGTACCTGGCAGCCACCGACGATACCGCGCATGAGTGTCGTCTTGCCGCCGCCGTTGGGGCCGACGAGCGCGAGGGCCTGACCCCCGAACACGTCGAGGGTCAGCCCGGTCAGCGCTGGGGTATGTGCGTACCCCAGCGCCGCGTCGTGGAAGGAGACGAGTGTCGTCATCACTGATCCTTGAGGCCTTCGGGCAGGTCCGGGACAGTTCCGCCCCACGCCTGGGTCACGGCGCGAACGTTGTGGATGATCGAGCCGACGTAGGTGGCACCCTCGGACCCGTCGGGGCCCAGGGAATCGCCGTACATGGCATCCTCACCCACGATGGGGGTGACGCCGGCACCGCGCGCGATCGCTTCGATGGACTTTGAGTTGTTGGAGTTTTCGGCGAAGAGAGCGACGGCCCCGGAGTCCTTCACGGCCTGCACGGCCGAGGCGATGTGGTCGGCGGTGGCGTCCTGCTGCTCGTTGAAGTCGGACAGGGCGGCGCCGATGAAGCGGATCCCGTAGTCCCTCGAGAAGTAGCCGAAAGCGTCGTGAGAAGTAAAGAGCACACGCTGCCCCTCCGGCACAGTCTCGAGGGCCTCGGCACTCCACCGATCGAGCGCGTCGATCTCCTCCAGGTACGAGGTCGTGGCCGCGTTGATCGACGAGGCGACGTCCGGTGCTGCTGCTGCGAGGCCTGCACCGAGGTTAGTGACCTGGACGCGGGCGCCCTTCGGCGAGGTCCACACGTGCGGATCGAAGCGGAACTCGGGTTCCTCCCCCGCTTCTTCCGGCGGGAACGGCCACGGGGCTACGTCCACGCGTTCATTTCCACGATCGATCGTGTAGGCCCCCTCGGGGTCGGGGGCGCCCGGGTTGTCCACGTCTGCGGCCGTCAGAACGCCGGAGGTGACGACCATGCGTCCCTTGAAGCCGGAGGAGACGACAGCGTCGTCGAGGAAGTGTTCGAGGTCGACGCCGGAGACCGCCATGACATCGGCCTGCGCAAGCGCCGAGGTCTGCGCCGGGGTCATCTCATGCTCGTGCGCGGAAGCATTGGGGGCGAGCAGGCAGGTCAGGCTCATGGTGAGGGAAGCGCCGTCAGGGGTGGCACCCACGTGGCTGGTTTTTCCGGCGGCATCGGTCTTGTCGAGGGAGATGTCGGTGGACCTCGCGGCGATCTGTGTGACGTAGTCGCAGATCTGGGTGGTCGTGGCGACGACCCTCAGGCCGTGGGTCGAGGAGGAGGGCGCACAAGCAGCCAGCGAGGCGGTCGCCATGGCCAACCCTGCGGCGGCTGCCATGCCGCGCGTTGTTGAGGAAAACATCATTACTCCTTTGAAATTTTCGGGTGTACGAAATTATAGTCAGAAAAGAGAGCAATTCTCAAGAGGCTTGAGCTGATCATTCTCCCCAAGTGCGAGCGCGGGTGTGCACCGCGCTCCATTCAGCACAGGAGGGCCGCTAGACTCGGATGCGATGAATACTGCGAACACACACAACGACACAGCCGACGATGAGGCCAACGATCTCCTCGAGCAGGAGCCCGCGACCGACGACGAGGCCAGCGCTTCCCTTGAGAGAGAGCCGACGACCGACGACGAGGCCCCCACACAGCCCGCCGAGGCCTCATCCACTCCCCCGGTCGACGGATGGACTCAGCGCTTGTCGACGCCCGCAGCAGGGTGGGTCGCAACAACGATTGCGACGCTGGTCGCCGCGCTCATCCGACTGCCTGGACTGGGCAACGTCCGCACGCTTATCTTCGACGAGACCTACTACGTGAAGGACGCCTGGTCACTCCTCACCCTCGGGTACGAGGGAACGTGGGCGAAAGACGTCGACACCGCGTTCGCTAACGGCGACACCTCCGGCTTGTCCGCAGTGGGTGGCTATCCCGTTCATCCTCCGACGGGCAAGTGGCTGATCGCGATGGGCATGAAGTTCTTCGGCCAAGCAGACCCGGTGGGATGGCGCATCGCGGCGGCCATCAGCGGCATCATCACCGTGTTCCTTCTATGCCGACTTTCTCAGAACCTTTTCCGGTCCCCAGCCATCACCCTCCTCGCCGGCCTGTTCCTGGCGACGGACGGCATGGCGATTGTCATGAGCCGTACGTCCATCCTCGATGGATTCCTCGCCATGTTTGCGCTGGCCGCATTCCTATGCGTCGTCAAGGACCAGCACATGGCACAGCCCACGCTTTCGGCCAAGCTGGCCGAGTGGGACGGATTGGGCGAGCTGAGGCAGGGGTGGCGCTCCGCCTGGGCACACCTCACCCTACGCGACCGACGCTCGTTTGCGATCGGCCCCAACGCGGGAAATCGCCCATGGCTTTTCGCGGCGGGCATCTGCGCGGGTCTCGCCTGCTCCGTCAAGTGGTCCGGCATTTACGTGCTCGCCTTCCTGGGACTGTTCGTTGCGCTGCGCGAGGTGACGTGCCGCTGGAGCGCCGGACACCCGGCGCCGATCCGTGGAGCACTCCTGGCAGACGTCTGGTGGGCATTCATCCTCATGGTTCCGACCGCGATTCTTACGTACGTGGCTTCCTGGTTCGGCTGGTTCTCACACTCCGCCGCTCACGGACACGGCCGCTCCGGAATTGCTGGATTCACCGGACAGATGGCAGACCTATGGCTCTACCACCAGGAGATGTGGACGTTCCACAACGGACTGAACACGCTCCACAAATATCAGTCCAGCCCGTACACGTGGCTCGCACAGGTGCGCGCAACCTCTTTCTACTGGAACAACGGCGAGGCCGTCATGGGCTGCCGATCAGGCAAGTGCGCGAGCGACGTCGTCGCCCTCGGCAATCCCCTCTTGTGGTGGGTAGGCATCGGTGCCCTCTTACTCGTCATCCTCGCCACGTTCTACTACCGTAATTGGCGCGTGGGCATCATTGCCCTGGGCTATATCGCACTGTACGTTCCGTGGCTCGCTTATGCGCATCGCACGATCTTCATTTTCTACACCGTCGCATTAGCGCCTTACGTTGCCCTCGCGGTCGCATGGATGATTGGGCTCCTCGCAGGGTGGGTGACGATTGACGGATCACCCGAACCCGCACCGGCCAGTCGCCAGACTCTGATCACGGGATGGGTCTGTGCGGCGCTCGTGACGGCCGCAATCCTCGGCTGTGCCCTCTACTTCATGCCACTGTGGCGCGGGGACGTTATCGACTACGACTCCTGGCGCGCGCACATGTGGCTGCACAGCTGGATCTAATGATCCGCGCAGACACCCTCACTCTGAACGGCTCCTTCGATAAAGCCCCAAGCGTTCAACCACGATCGCAGGGCCAGTCACGCCGCGCATACGTGCGCACCGCCACCACAACAAGTCGAAAACCGCTCAGAACCGACAGTCACGCGAGCGAAGCGAGCAGCTCACGGATCTGACCATTGAGCTCCGCGGAAGGCGCGAAAACGCCATCCTGGAAGTCAGAGCCCAAGTTGATGCCGACCTGCTGCTCGCGTACATCGGCACCAAAGGTCGAGAGGATCTCCCGCAAGTGCTCGAGCGGCTTGACAGCACCGTACCAGGAGTAGCCGACCAGTCCGACGACCTTCTCCTTCAGCGTGGCCGGGGGCAGGTAATCGATCGCGTTCTTCAGGGCCGCAGGCACGGAGTCGTTGTACTCGGGCGTCACAAACAGGACGGCGTCGTTCGCCTCAAGGTCCGCACGAAGACGAACCGCCTCGGGCAACGTCGGCGCCTGCATCGACGGCGGCATCTCCTCCGCGAAGAGAGGAAGGTTGTAGTCGCGCAGATCGACGAACACGGTCTGCACGCCCTCAACCTGACGAGCCCGATCCTCAACCCAGCGAACAACCTGCACGCCGACGCGACCGCGACGAACGGAGCCAAGAACGATTGCAATGGAAGCCACGCTATTTCCTTTCGAAAGCTTATTGAAACATCAACTACTATAGTTCCCCAGGATGTTCGACACAAGAACAATCGCTATCGTTTAGGACACAGGTCCCACAGCGCCACAAGACAGAACTTCACGTTTTGGTGGGCATAACCGACGCGGTGAAGAACCGCCGGGCAACGCGCGAAGGGCCTCATCCGTGTGGATGAGGCCCTTCGTCTTGAAGTGTGTTGTGGC
>CABKMD010000054.1 GCA_902373435.1 uncultured Actinomyces sp. | reverse complement strand
CATTCTCTACAAGAACATCGAGGAAGCCGGCTTGGCGGTTGAGGGCGTCGTCAACCCGATGGCCGCCATGGCGATCCCCGCTGCCTCAATGGCCGTAGGCTGTGCCATCGCCCTGTTCGTCTCCTACCGCAAGCCGCGCGAGTACGAACAGCGCGAGACCTCCTTCAACTCCAACGACGATAAGCCCATCAACATGGTGAAGGTGTGGGCCGCCGTCGCCGCGCTCGTCGCCTGCTTCGTCATCCAGGCGGTCCTCACCAAGATGGACTCCGAGGCCGATCCGCTCCTCGTGGGTGCCCTGGTGGGCCTGTGCATGATGCTCGCCATGCGCGTCGTGCCGTGGCAGCAAGCCGACGACGTGTTCAGCGGCGGCATGAAGATGATGAGCCTCGTCGGCCTCATCATGATCACCGCCCAGGGCTACGCCTCGGTCCTGAAGGCCTCGGGCCAGATCGAGCCCCTCGTTCAGCAGACCTCCGCGATGTTCAACGGCTCCAAGTCCCTGGCCGCGGCCATCATGCTGGTGGTCGGCCTGATCATCACGATGGGTATCGGCTCGTCCTTCTCGACGCTGCCGATTATCTCCGCGATCTACGTGCCGCTGTGCATCACCCTGGGCTTCTCCCCCGTTGCCACGGTCGCGATCATCGGCACCGCGGGCGCGCTGGGCGACGCAGGTTCTCCCGCGTCCGACTCGACGCTTGGCCCGACAGCCGGTCTCAACATCGACGGTCAGCACGACCACATGCGAGACACGGTCATCCCCGAGTTCATCCACTACAACATTCCGCTGTTGGTCGGTGGCTGGATCGCGGCGATGGTCCTCTGATTCCGTCGTTCTCCTTGACGAGGCCGGGGCTGGGTTGCACGTTCACGCGACCTGGCCCCGGCCTCGTGTGAGCAACCCACCGGGTGCTACGTCGGCGCTGCGTTGGACCAGCGCGCCTGCGGAAAAGTACCCTAGTGGGGCAAACAGTCCACGACTCGGATGGAGACAACTCAATTATGGCCATGAACACCCGTGCGCAGGCGCCTCGCGTGCCCGACCGCGCCGCCCCCGAAGGCCTCGAAGCGAAGTGGGGTGAGGCCTGGGAAAGCCAGGGCACCTACGCTTTTGACCGCAGCGCCACGCGCGAGCAGGTGTACTCGATTGACACTCCCCCGCCGACGGTATCCGGTTCCCTGCACATCGGCCATGTTTTCTCCTACACGCACACCGACGTCGTGGCCCGTTACCAGCGCATGATGGGCAAGTCCGTGTTCTACCCGATGGGTTGGGACGACAACGGCCTGCCCACCGAGCGCCGCGTGCAGAACTACTTCGGCGTGCGCGTGGACGCGACCCTACCCTACGACCCCGACTTCGAGCCCCCGCACGTGGGCGGCGACGGCAAGTCGATCAAGGCTCGCGACCAGAAGCCGATTTCCCGTAAGAACTTCGTGGAGCTGTGCGAGCGCCTCACCGTCGAAGACGAGGCTCAGTTTGAGGCGCTGTGGCGCTACCTGGGCCTGAGCGTGGACTGGAAGCAGAACTACCAGACGATCGGCGCGCGTGCGCGTAAGGTCGCCCAGGCCGCGTTCCTGCGCAACCTCGCGCGCGGCGAGGCCTACCAGGCCGAGGCACCGGGCCTGTGGGACGTCACCTTCCAGACGGCGGTCGCCCAGGCTGAGCTGGAGAGCCGCGAGTACCCGGGCTTCTACCACCGCCTGGCCTTCCACATCACCGACGCCGAGGCCGCCGCGAAGGCTGCCGCCGCCGGCGCGCCCGTCGAGGACGGCGTGGACGTGTGCATCGAGACGACGCGTCCCGAGCTGCTGGCCGCCTGCGTCGCCCTCATCGCCCACCCGGACGATGAGCGCTACAAGCCGCTGTTCGGCACGACGGTCGCCTCCCCCGTGTACGGCGTCGAGGTGCCGATCCTGGCCCACCCGGAGGCCGAGATGGACAAGGGCGCGGGCATCGCCATGTGCTGTACCTTCGGCGACACGACCGACATCGACTGGTGGCGCGACCTGGAGCTGCCGCTGCGCGCGATCCTGCGCAAGGACGGCCGCATCATCACCGAGACCCCCGAGTGGATCACGACCGATGCGGGCCGCGCGGCTTTCGAGGAGATCACCGGTAAGACGACGTTCTCCGCGCGCGAGGCCGTGGTGGCCGCCCTGCGCGAGTCGGGCGAGCTGAAGGGCGAGCCGACCAAGACGATGCGTCAGACCAACTTCTTCGAGAAGGGCGACAAGCCCCTCGAGATCGTCACCTCGCGCCAGTGGTACATCCGTAACGGTGGCCGCGCGTGGACGAACCCGGCCTCGGGAGAGGATCTGAACGAGGAGCTCATCGGCCGCGGCCGCGAGCTGGAGTTCCACCCCGACTTCATGCGCGTGCGCTACGAGAACTGGGTGAAGGGTCTGAAGGGCGACTGGCTGGTGTCCCGTCAGCGCTTCTTCGGCGTGCCGTTCCCGCTGTGGTACCGCGTGGACGCGGACGGCCAGGTCAACTACGACGACATCATCACCCCGTCTGAGGCTGCTCTGCCGGTCGACCCGTCGACGGACGTACCGGAGGGGTTCGTGGAGGATCAGCGCGGCGTGGCCGGCGGCTTCGTGGGCGAGCTGGACATCATGGACACGTGGGCGACGTCCTCCCTGTCCCCGCAGCTGGCATGTGGCTGGCTGGATGACGAGGACCTGTTCGCTCGCACGTACCCGATGGATCTGCGCCCGCAGGGCCAGGACATCATTCGTACGTGGCTGTTCTCCACCGTGGTGCGTGCGGACCTGGAGTTCGGCGCGCTGCCGTGGAAGCATGCGGGCCTGTCGGGCTGGATCCTGGATTCGGACCACAAGAAGATGTCGAAGTCCAAGGGCAACGTTGTGACCCCCATGGGCATCCTGGAGAAGTACGGTTCGGATGCCGTGCGCTACTGGGCGGCGTCGGCTCGCCTGGGCCTGGATGCGGCGTTCGACGAACAGCAGATGAAGATTGGTCGCCGCCTGGCGATCAAGGTGCTGAACGCGTCGAAGTTCGCCCTCACGATGGGCGGCGAGGGCGCGGCGATCGATCTGGATCCGGCGCTGGTGACGGTGCCGCTGGATCGTTCGGTGCTGGCTGCGCTGGCCTCCGTCATCGACGAGGCCTCGGCTGCCCTGGGGTCCTACGAGCACTCTCGCGCGCTCGAGGTCACGGAGTCGTTCTTCTGGACGTTCTGCGACGACTACCTGGAGCTGGTCAAGGAGCGTGCCTACAACCGTGACGGCGCGTGGGACGAGGCCTCGGCCGCGTCGGCCCGTGCGGCTCTGGCGATCGTGATCGATAACGTCGTGCGCCTGCTGGCCCCCTACCTGCCGTACGTGACGGAAGAGGTGTGGAGCTGGTACCGCGAGGGCTCCGTGCACACCGCCCCGTGGCCGGTTTCCTCGGATCTGGCTGGCGCCCAGGGCGATCCCTCGGTGCTTCAGGCCGCGTCCTCTGCTCTGATCGCGCTGCGCCGTGTGAAGTCCGAGGCGAAGGTGTCGCCGCGTACGCCGTTCCTGGCGGTGACGGTGCGCGCGCCGCAGGCTCAGGTCGAGGCCCTGGAGTCCGTGAAGGGCGACCTGGAGGCCGCATCGAAGGCCGTGGGCGCCCTGACCGTGGCCGCCTCCGCCGACGCTGAGGCCACCGAGGCCTCTATCGAGTCCTTCGAGCTGGGCGAAGCTCCTGCTAAGCGCAAGAGCTGAGCGTCAGGCTGCTTGGGGGCCGCCCGTGGAACACCACGGGCGGCCCCCTTCGCACATCAGGTGGCGGTCCTGCGCCCAATGCCAAGGCTTCCATCACTACGCGTGCCGCAGATGTGCATGCGCGTTGTTAGGGTGACGGTATGGCTATCTCAACGCTTGACGAGTACCTCGAGACCATTCCGAACGACGATAATCGCGCGCGGATGGTGGAAGTGTTGAACTGGGTAGCTAAGCGCTACCCGGAACTGGAGCTGCGCATCGCGTGGAACCAGCCGATGTTCACCCACCACGGGACCTACATCATCGGGTTCTCGGCCGCGTCCAAGCACATGGCGATGGCCCCCGAGCACGCCACCATGATCCGCTTTGAGCCTGTCATGCGTAAGCGTGGCACGGACTTCGGAAAGATGTTCGCCCGCCAGCCCTGGAACAAGCCCTTCGACTACGAACTCCTCGACGCGTTCATTCAGCACCAGCTCACAGACAAACGCGACGTCACGTCGTTCTGGCGCCCCAAGGAGCACGAACTCGCAGCCGCCGAGGCCGTCGCATCCGGCGCGCAGCCGCCCACCGTCCGCGAGCGCACGGCAGACGACGGTCAGCTAGCCGATTCGTTCCTTGAAGAGTTCAAGCGTTACGCCGACAACCCCACGCCCGGGCATCCGTTCGAGCAGCTCAAGCAGGCCGTGCGAGACTACGAGGCGAACCCGGACGATGTGTACACGCTCGACGAGGTGAAGGCCGAGCTCGGCCTGGACTAGCACCGACGCAGCTTGACTCAACACGGCCACAGCGAACGCAGACAGCTGGCCACCTCAAAAGACGCTTCCTCTCCCCCACCCTACGGGAGCGTAGGATAGGAGGAGCAGTAGCTGTGCCGCTGGCCTCGTCCCGCAGCGCACACCGCCCAGCGACCAGGGAGCAAACATGACCGCCGAAGAAACCCCGGCCTCGTCCACCGACGATGAGACGACGCAGGAGCAGACAACCACCGAAGCCCTCGAGTGGCACGCCCCAGTCCTGGTGCGCATCGACGAGCACACGACGATCCCCCACCTGCTCAAAGAACGCGTGCAGCGCGGCGCCACCCGCCCGCTGATCCTGCGTAAGATCGGCATCGGCGACACGTGGCGCTCCATCACGGCGCGCGAGTTCTACGACGAGGTGCACGCGCTCGCCGCCGGCCTCATCGCGCGGGGCCTCGAGCCCGGCGACCGGGTCGCGATCATGAGCCGCACCCGCTACGAGTGGACGCTCCTCGACTTCGCATGCTGGGCGGCCGGCCTCGTCCCCGTGCCCATCTACGAGACCAGCTCCATCGACCAGGTCGCCCACGTCCTCGTCGACGCGGACGTCCACCTCATCATCACCGAAACCGTGTCCATGGCAGAGATCATTCGCGCGGCAGCCCACAGAGAAAACCGGGACAACACGCACGTGCTCTCCCTGGATTCGGAGGCCATCGAGACCCTCATCGCGGAGGGCTCGGCCACCCCGCGCGAGCGCATCCTCGCCCGCTCCGAAGCCCTCACGAAGGACGACATCGCCACCATCGTCTACACGTCGGGCACAACGGGCACACCCAAGGGCACGGTCCTGAGCCACGAGAACTTCACGAACCTGTGCCTCAACGCCCACGCGTGGATGCCGGAAATCGCGGCGGGCAAGAACTCGCGTCTGCTCCTGTTCCTGCCGCTGGCCCACGTGTTCGCGCGCTTCCTGCAGGTCTTCCAGATCAGCGGCAACGGCGTCCTCGGCCACGCCTCCAACATCAAGAACCTGCTCAACGACCTGGCCTCCTTCCGCCCGAGCTACCTCCTGGTGGTCCCACGCGTGCTGGAGAAAATCTACAACTCGGCGGACACGAAGGCTTCTGGCCCCAAGCGCAAGATCTTCCGCTGGGCGGCCAAGGTCGCGATCGACTACTCCCAGGCCCTCGACACCGAGGAAGGCCCGTCGGCGTCCCTCAAGGCCCAGCACGCGCTGGCGGACAAACTCGTCTACCAGCAGATCCTCCGCCTGGTGGGCGGCAACGCGGACTACATCGTGTCGGGCGGCGCTCCCCTGGCGACCTGGCTCGCACACTTCTACCGCGGCGTCGGCATCCCCGTCCTGGAGGGCTACGGCCTCACCGAGACGGTCGGCCCAGTCTCCGTCAACACGCCCCGCCTGTCCAAGATCGGCACCGTGGGACCGGCCCTGCCGCCCATGTCCTTCAAGATCAGCGACGAGGGCGAGATCCTCCTACAGGGCCCCAGCGTCTTCCAGCGCTACCACAACGACCCGGGCGCCACGGCCGCCTGCTTCACCGAGGACGGCTGGTTCCGCACGGGCGACCTGGGGTCGATCGACCGCGACGGCTACGTGTCCATCACGGGCCGCGCGAAGGAGATCATCGTGACGGCGGGCGGCAAGAACGTCGCCCCGGCCGCCCTCGAAAATCCGATGCGCTCCCACCCGCTCATCTCCCAGGTCCTGGTCGTGGGCGACCAGCGGCCCTTCGTCGCCGCGCTCATCACGCTGGACGCGGAGATGCTGCCCGATTGGCTCGCCGCGCATTCGCTGCCCCCGATGAGCGTGGCCGAGGCGGCTACGAACGTCGAGGTCCTGGCCTCCCTGGACAAGGCGGTGGCCTCGGCAAACGAGCACGTCTCGCGCGCCGAATCGATCCGCAAGATCAAGGTCCTCACGACCGACTTCACGGAGGCTAACGGCCTGCTCACCCCCTCGCTGAAGGTCAAGCGCCTGGAGGCCACGCGCCGCCTCGCACCGATCATCGACGAGATCTACGGCGGTCCCGTGCAGAACTGACGCGCACGAGGCCGTGGCCGGCTCGCGCTCCCCCGCTCAGTGTCGGGGTTGGCGAGCCGGCCACGGCTTTCCTGTATGGGCTTCCTACTGCGAGGCGAGCGCCGCTGTGGGCGGCGTGCGGGCCGCTCGGATCGCGGGGTAGAGTCCGGCAACGGCGCCGATGAGGAGAGTGGCACCGAGGCCTGCGGCGATCACCCACCAGTGCAGGGTAGGCGGCCAGCCGTACGCGTAACACATGCCCCAGGTGACGCCGGCACCGATGAGGCACCCGGCGAGTCCTCCGAGGAAGGACAACAGCAGGGCTTCGGCCAGGAACTGCACGGTGATGTGTCCCCTCTTGGCGCCCAGGGACCGGCGCAGGCCGATCTCCTTGCGGCGTTCCAGGACGGAGATGATCATCGTGTTGGCCACGCCGATACCACCGACGAGCAGGGCGATCGAACCGACGCCGGCGAGCAGTGTCGTGAGCGTCTGGTCGGCCGCATTCTGGGCGGCCAGCGCGTCGGAGGGGCGCGAGACCTTCAGGCCGGTGGCGCCCTGCGGCGCGAGCGTGGGTCCGAGGAGCTCGCGGACGTTCTCCACTTGGTCCTCGCTGGAGCGCTCGTAGATCATCGTGGGAGTCTTGCCCGCGTCGAAGTACGTGCCCGCGGCAGCAACGCCGATCAGCGCGGCGTTATCAAGTTCCTCGGCCAGGGGCGCTGGATCCATGATGCCCAGGACGGTGAATGACATGCCACCCAGCCACACCTGGGTGCCCGGCTCGACGACACCGAGCAGCTGCGCGGCCCTCGAGCCCAGGACGACGCCCGGGTACTTCGCAGTGGCATCGTTGAGCCACGCGCCCTTCTTCATGGTCCCGGAGACGACCTTCAGGAGGTTCGTGTCGGCCGCCATCGTGATGATGCCGCCGGTCGCGTTCGGGTCGGACAGGCGCGAGCGATACACGGAAACGCCGCTCAGCGTCGACGTCGAGGCAGCGTCGGTCACGCCCGGGATCATGAGGGTGCGCCCCACGGAGTCCTCGGGCAGGATGAGGTCCGTTCCCGACAGGTCCGCGCCGCTGCGCGCGGTCAGCATGTTCGTGCCGAGCGCCCGCAGCTGTTCTTGCAGGCGGGCCTGCGAGGACGCGGAGACGCCGACGACGCCGACCATGGCCGCGATGCCGATCGCGATACCGAGGGCCGAGAGGATGGCGCGCATGGGGCGGGCGCGCAGGCCCGTCAGGCCCAGGCGCGCGACGTCCGAGAGACGCAGCGCGGAGCGGCCGGCACCCGAGTTGTTCTTACTCGCCATGGCCACCTCCCGGGTGTGCGGAGTCGGAAACGATCTCGCCATCGCGTATGGCGATCTGCCTGGGCAGCGAGGCCGCCAGGTCGTTGTCGTGGGTGATCACAATGATGGTGGTGCCGGCCTCGTTGAGCTCGCGCAGGAGGGCGACGATGGACGCGCCCGAGCGGGAGTCGAGGTTGCCGGTGGGCTCGTCGGCCAGCAGCAGGGCAGGGTGCCCGATGATGGCACGAGCGATGGCGACGCGCTGGCGTTCGCCGCCCGACATCTGATGGGGCTTGTGGTCCATGCGGTGCCCGAGGCCCACGCGGCTCAGGGCCTCACGCGCGGCCTCGCGGCGCTTAGCGCGGGGCACGCCGCGGTAGAGCAGTCCATCCGCGACATTGTCGAGGGCGGAGACGCCGGCCGTCAGGTGGAACTGCTGGAACACGAAGCCGATCAGCGAGGAGCGCACTCCCGACAGCTCGGTGTCGCGCAGGGAGGACACGTCCGTACCGTTGATGCACACGCTGCCCGAAGTGGGCCGGTCGAGCGTGCCGATTAGGTTGAGCAGGGTGGATTTACCGGAGCCGGACGGCCCGACGATGGCGACAAACTCACCCTCATCGACGGCCAGGGACACTCCGTTACAGGCGTGCACGGGCGGGCTGCCGAAGGACCGGTGCACGTCGGTCAGTTGCAGGATGTGGCTCATCGGTTGGGCACCACCACGCGCTGGCCTTCGGCGATCTCGTCGCCGCTCACTTCGACGCGGTCTCCCGCGAACAGGCCGACGGTGACGGGAACCCGGCGAATCTCGCCCGACTCATCCACGACCTCGACGCCGAACTGGTCGGTGCTCAGGGCCACAAGCGCGCCGAGGGGCACGGACAGCACGCCTGTGCGGGTCTCGGAGGTCAGGCCCAGGGAGACCGAGGCCTCCTGGAGCCCTTCGAGGGCGGACATGTCATCGGGGGTGACGGTAATCGGAATGATGCGTTCCTTGGTCGTCTCCTTGGATCCCTCCTCGCCGGCCTTTTCGCGCGGCGGCTCGACCGAGGTGATCGTCCCGGTCGTCGTGGTGGCGGAGCCGGGCAGGCGCACGGTCACGGAGTTACCGACGACACCCAGGGCCTGGTCGGAGAGCTTGAGGTTCGCGGAGATGACCTGACGCGAGGACGAGGCCGTGAACAGTTCCGTCTCCATCGTGGCGTTGTCGCCGACGCGGGCCTTGAGCGCACCGATACGCAGGTCCTCGGGGGCGAAGAGAACGGTGCCCAGCGGCAGCGAACCGCTCTGGGGCAGGGTGAGGGCCTTCTGCCACTTCTTAATCGCCACGATCGTGTTCCAGTCGAAGTGAGCGTTGGGGGTGGCCTCGAAGTAGCCGAGCTCGGACAGCGAGGTCTCCAGCTGGGTGACGTCCTCGCCGTCGCTCATGCCCTCCTCGAACGCGCGCCAGGCGGGGGTGGAGCCGTGGAGCAGGTACGTGTTGTTGCCGGCGACCGTGTACACGTGCGATCCCTGGGTGAGGGTCGTGCCGGGCGTGGGCAAGGCGGTAACGATGCCTTCGAAGGCGCTTTTGAGAGTGTAGGAGTCGGCGTAGTGGAGGGTTCCCTGGATGGTGGTCTCCCCTACCAAGTCGCCCTTCGTGACGGTCGCCGTCGCACCGTCAAAAGACTGGGGGGCTTGGGTATCCGCGTTGGTGCCCGAGCAGGAGGACAGGGTCAGGGCGCCGATCGCCAGGATCGCGAGCGCCGCGGAACGTGGGGTTCGCGGACGATTCACTTGGCGGCCCCTGACTGCTGGAAGCACTTGTTGAGCACGTCCTCGGGAATGTCCTTGACGCTGATGCCTTCGCCGGCCTGCGGGTCCTTCACGTCGTATCCGGCTTCACGCAGGCACTGCGCCGCCTTCACCATGGCCTCGCGCGCGGCGGGGTCGTTCGCCACGTTGTCCTCGCCGGTCATGCCGGAGACCTTCATCATGCACTCGTTGAGCGCATTGTTGAAGGCATCGGAGGTGTCCTTGAGGTTATCGGGCGTCAGGCCGGTGTCGGGCACATCGAAGCCCTTGTCGCGCATGCACTGGGCGAACACCAGGTTAGGGTCGTTGCTGGCTGCGTTGGTGGCCGCCGCGCTCGGGCTCTTGGCGGACTCAGACGAGTCGGACGAGCCGGTCGATCCGCATGCGCTGAGGAACGCCGCCAGGGTGATGGCGATGACGGCAAGGGCGCGCGTCTGTGCGCGATTTTTCATCGAAAACTCCTTGAGGACTGCTTATCGGCAGTGGTTCTCACTACCTGAATAGATTACAGTCCACAACCCTGAAAGCTACCTGAAAACTATCAGGGAGCCTGCGCAGAGTTTCATCGAACAACCCTGAGAGCCCATCACCGCCTCGTTCATCCCACTCAATGTCGCATGCAATTCCCACGATCACACTTTCACACACACCTCACAAAGCCCGGAATATCAACGATCACGATTGAAACCGCGAAAGATCTACACGGGAATTGCATGCGGAATTGAGGGAGGCAGCGTTACAGGTGCGAACCCTCGCCGTATTCGGCCTTGATGTCCTCGTGGTGGCGGATGACCTCGCGGACCATGAAGCCCAGGAACTTCTCGGCAAAATCGGGGTCGAGGCCGGAGGAAGCCGCAAGGGCGCGCAGGCGCTCGACCTGGCGGGCCTCGCGATCCGGGTCGGCGGGAGGCAGATCCAGACGGGCCTTGATATGCCCGACGCGCTGCGTGCAGCGGAAACGCTCGGCGAGAATGTGCACGAGGGCCGCGTCGATGTTGTCGATCGTGGCGCGAGCCTCCGCCAGCTCGGCGGGAATACCGCTCACGCCCCGGTCTGCAGAAGCGGCCACCGAGGCCTCGTCACGCTGTGCCATTGTTCCTCCCCTAAGGTCTTCACTGACCTTAAGTCTAGCGGGAGGACTCAGGCGCTGCGTTTGCCTTCCGAAGAGCGCTCCGGGTACAGCTCGGCCTCACCCACACCCTCGACCAGGTCGCGTGTGATGACTACGCGGGCGACGTCGTCGCGGCTGGGCAGGTCGAACATGAGGTCCGACAGGGTCTGCTCCATGATCGAGGACAGGCCGCGGGCACCCGTCTTACGCTCGTTGGCGCGCGCCGCGATCGCCAGGAGCGCCTCATGCGTGAACTCCAAGTCCATGTCGTCCAGCTCGAAGAGGTGCTGGTACTGGCGCACAAGCGAGTTCGACGGCTCGGTGAGGACGCGGACGAGGTCCTCCTCCGTGAGCTCCTTCGTGGAGGTCAGAATGGGCAGGCGGCCGATGAACTCGGGGATCATACCGAACTTGTGCAGGTCTTCGGCGGACACAGCCTCGTAGAGGTCGCCCATCTCGGAGGTGCTCTTGAGCTCGGAGCCGAAGCCCGTCGAGCGGCGGCCCAGGCGGCCCTTCACGATGTCCTCGATGCCAGCAAAGGCACCGGCGGCGATGAAGAGGATGCCGGAGGTGTCAATCTCCAGGAACTGCTGGTGGGGATGCTTGCGTCCACCCGTGGGAGGCACGGAGGCGACCGTGCCCTCGATGATCTTCAGGAGGGCCTGCTGGACGCCCTCGCCCGACACGTCGCGGGTAATGGACGCGTTCTCAGCCTTGCGGCCGATCTTGTCGATCTCGTCGACGTAGATGATGCCCTTTTCGGCCTTCTTGATGTCGCCGTCGGCCTCCTGGATGAGGCGCAGGAGGATGTTCTCCACGTCCTCACCCACGTAGCCGGCCTCGGTCAGCGCGGTCGCGTCCACGATGGCGAAGGGCACGTCGAGGAGGCGGGCGAGGCAGCGCGCCAGGTGGGTCTTGCCTGTACCCGTGGGGCCCAGCAGCAGGATGTTGGACTTGGTGCCCAGCATGTCCTCGGCATTGCCGGCCTCGCGCGAGCGCACGCGCTTGTAGTGGTTGTACACGGCCACCGATAGGGCGCGCTTGGCGCGGTCCTGGCCGATCACCCACGTGTTCAAAAATTCGTTGATTTTTCGCGGCTTTGGCAGCGGTGTCGTCGACGAAGATAACTGCTGCGAACCGAGTTCCTCCTCGATGATCTCGTTGCACAGCTCAATGCACTCGTCGCAGATATACGCGCCGGAGCCACCGATGAGCTTACGCACCTGCTTCTGGCTCTTTCCACAGAAGGAGCACTTGAGCAGTTCCGCGCCATCAGTCAGACGAGCCACGAGACCTCCAAGGTGTTGAACGTTTTGCCGTTCGGTCGGATGCGCTTTCGCACTTACTAGCAAATAACTTAGTGCACGCGCGCCAGTTTTCCGCGTAGCCACGCCTATTGTTATGAAAAGTTCACCCGTAGCCGACACCTGTCAACGCGACAACCGGTTGACCGGGCACACGGCAACGAGGCCGTGGCACCCACCGCACATATCAGCGGGGAGGCCACGGCCTCGTCGAGGACGATAGTGTCACAGAGCCTTGCGGGACTCCAGCACCTGGTCGATCAGGCCATACTCGGCGGCCTGCGGGGCGGTAAGGATCTTGTCGCGTTCGATGTCGCGGCGCACCTGCTCCACCGGCTTGCCCGAGTGCTTCGAGATGGTGTCCTCGAGCCACGCGCGCATACGGTCGATCTCGTCGGCGACGATCTGGATGTCCGAGGCCTGCCCCTGCATGCCCTCCATCGCCGGCTGGTGGATGAGGACGCGGGCGTTGGGCAGCGCCAGGCGCTTGCCGGGCGAGCCTGCGGCCAGCAGCACGGCGGCGGCCGAGGCGGCCTGGCCCAGGCACACCGTCTGGATCTGCGGCTTGATGTACTGCATCGTGTCATAGATGGCGGTCAGCGCCGTGAAGGAGCCACCGGGCGAATTGATGTACATGGTGATCAGCGAATCCGGATCCTGGGACTCCAGGACCAGCAGCTGCGCCATGACGTCGTCCGCGCTGGCGTCGTCCACCTGCACGCCCAGGAACACGATGCGGTCCTCGAACAGCTTCGTGTAGGGGTTCTGACGGCGGAAACCGTAGGCCGTGCGCTCCTCGAAGTCGGGCAGCACGTAGCGGGCCTGGGGCATCTGGCGGGCGACCGCCTCGAAGTAGGGCTGGGTGCTCATCAGTTCTCTCCTCGCGTTCCGATCTCCTGCGGGGTGTTGATCACGCGGTCGACGAAGCCGTACTCGAGGGCTTCCTGCGCCGTGAACCAGTGGTCGCGGTCGCCGTCGGCCTCCACCTGCTCGACGGTCTTGCCCGTGCGAGACGCAGTGATGGCAGCGAGTTCCTTCTTCATGCCCAGGATCAGGTCCGCATTAATACGAATCTCCGTCGCGGAGCCGCCCGCGCCGCCGAGCGGCTGGTGCAGCAGCACGCGGGTGTGGGGCGTGATGTAACGCTTGCCGGGGGCGCCCGAGGTGAGCAGGAACTGGCCCATCGACGCGGCCAGGCCCATACCGACCGTCACGACGTCCGGCTTGATGTACTGCATCGTGT
>CABKMD010000053.1 GCA_902373435.1 uncultured Actinomyces sp. | reverse complement strand
GCCGATGCCGGTGCCTTCAGTGGCGCTCACGCCGGCGGCGCGCGCGGCGGAGGTCAGGACGGGGCCGGCGGCGATCGCAGCAGCGACGTCACGCTCGATGACGCGTCCGTGGGGGCCGGAGCCCTCGGCGATGGCCGAAGCGTCGACGCCGTTCGACGCGGCGAGGGCGCGGGCACGCGGGGAGACGGCGCCGGTGGCGCGCTCGGTAGCGAAGGCGGGGGCAGCCTGCTCGGCGGCGGCGGGCTGCTCGGCGGGAGCGTCGGCTTCGGCGGGGGCAGCGTCGCCACCGGGAACGAGGCCGGAGATATCCTCCCCGGGCTCACCGACGATGATCAGCGGATCCTTCACGGGGACCTCATCGCCTTCCTCCCACAGGAGCTTCAGGACGGTACCCTCGGCGGTCGAGGGCACCTCCATGGTCGACTTGTCGGTCTCGATGGACGCGAGCGTCTGGTCGACGGCGACAGTGTCGCCTTCCGCGATCATCCACTCGACGATGATGCATGACTCAACAGAGTTGCCCAGCTGGGGCATCACCACGATGGTGGCCATGTAATTCCTCCTAGACGATGCGCAGCTTCGTGCGCTCGGCCAATTCCTTGATGGATTTTTCGGGGATCTCATCGTCGGTGATGATTCCGGTGACCTCGTCGATCCCCATGAAGCTGACGAAGCCGGCTTCTCCATACTTGGAGGAGTCAGCGAGCAGCCACGTCTCTTGTGCGCGGGTGCGCATGATGGAGCCAACCTGGCCACCTTCTACGAGCTGGGTGGTCAGGCCGCGATCAACGCTGAACCCGTCGGTTCCGAGGAAGGCGACGCGTGCGTTGAAGTCATTGATGGCGCGCTCGGCGACCGGACCCACGAGGGACTCGGACTCGGCGCGGAAGTGCCCACCCGTGAGCGTAATGTTCAGGTTCGGGTTGGAGCGGGCGTTGGCGAAGACAAGCACTGAGTTGGTGAGCACCTGGACTCCGCGCTTGCCGGTGAGGTACTTGACGATGAGGGCGCAGGTGGTGCCGGCCTCGATCATGATGCGATCGTCATCATGGATCATGTCGGCGGCGGCGCGAGCAATGCGCTCCTTGATCTCAACACGATCGTTCTGGCGCAGGTGAATGTTGCGGAAGGTGGTGGGACGCGCTCCTCCGTGCGTCCGCACGAGGTAGCCCTGCTCGTCGAGAGACTTGAGCGATGCGCGCACGGTGACGGGCGAAACTCCCAGATCGGAGGCAAGCTGCGCGACGCTCACCTCACCCTCCCGGGCGAGGCGATCCAGGATGTAATTCGTGCGTTCTTCTGCACGTCCCATGGGTCACCTCTTCGTGGAATCAGCGACATTCTTTGTTGCTTTATCTTTCATTAAGAAAAGAATAGTCACTAAAACGAAAGTATGCAACATCACGAGAACAACATTCACACGCGTGCGCCCACCGCGCACAAACGTTCAAGACAACGCTCCCCATTCTTCAGAATTTAATGATATTGCAGGGATAAATGCACTGGTGGGTGGCCCCCTCGAGCCACCCACCAGCTATGAAACTTTCACCCCCACCCCGGAGTCACCATCCAGTTGAAACGAAAACGAAACGAAAGTGCTCGTCACCGGTACAACAAGACGCACCCTGGGGCGGCAAACGGGTTTTACTCCCCGGGCTGGCGAACGCCGACCGTCAGCAGCAGGTTGCCGTACAGGCGCTGCTCGCCCGTCGCAACGATAATGCCAACGTTCTCGTCGCGTGCGGCATCGTAGAAGTCCCAGCGGGAAATCTCGCCAAACTCCACGCCGGGCAGAGCCGCGCGGAACTCGTCGTGGATCGGAATCTCCACCGGATCGGCGTCGGGGGCGGGAGTCATGATCTCTGCGCGCTCGATCGGAATTGTGCGCTTGAGGACGTCGAGGACCTGGCTGACATCCAGGAGCCCCGGGGCAAGATTGAGAGAAATGAGTTCGCAGCGCGGGTTCACACCCGTGGTGTGCGGGTAGTTCGCGTCCGCCAGCAGAATCTTCGAGCCGTGGCCGGCGGCCGCAAGCGCGCGCAGGAACTGCGGGTGCGTCATAGGTCCATAGAGCATGAACGTGCCTTTCTTACAGGTGTGAACTGGCCCGGATGACCAGCTCGGGGTCGAGGATGATGTCCTGTGAGGGACCGCCGCCCATGAGCGAGCGCACGAGTCGCACGGCCGTGCGTCCGAGGCGATCGAAGGGCTGGTGGATTGTCGTGAGCGGAGGTGCGTAGGAGTCCGCTCCGTCGATGTCGTCGAAGCCGACGACCCGCACGTCGCGGGGCACCACTCCCCCGCGCTCGTAGATGTAGCGCATGGCGCCGAGCGCCAGCTGGTCGTTCGCGGTCTGGATGCCCTGGGGCAGACGACCAGCCGCGCGCATAACGTCGTAGCCGTCGCGCGAGTCCCACGAGTCGGGCGCAAGGACGACGGGCTCGATGTCGTAAGACGCGCACGCCTGCTCGTAGCCGAGCCTGCGCATCTGAGCATCCGACCAGCCGGCCGGGCCCGAGATGTGGACGACGTCGGTCAGTCCCTGGGCGAGCAGGTGCTCGGTGGCCAGACGCGCGCCGCGCACGTTGTCAACCGCAACGGTCGAAATGCCATCCAGTCCCTTTTCGCTCGTCAGAACGAGGACGGTCGGGAAGCGCTTACCAGATTCGATCGCGACATCGATCGTCGGGTCTTGACCTCCCAGGATGATAACGCCGTCGACGTCGAAGGGAGCGAAGTCACTGCGCAGCTGACCGTCGGGCCCGTACGCATTGGACAGGGATACGTGGTACCCGGCCTGCGACGAGGCGTTGAGGATCGACAGCAGCACGCGCCCGTGTCCATGGAACATGGGCGCCGCCAAGACGACGTGAAGGACGTTGGTGCGTTTTGCCGCGAGCGCGCGCGCCGCATAGTTGGGCACGTAGCCCAGCTCCTCGACGAGCTTCGCGATGCGCGCACGCGTCTTCTCGGAGACCTCGGGGTCCCCGCGGACGACGCGCGAGACCGTGTTGGTCGAGACGCCTGCGCGCCGCGCGATGTCGGCGAGGGAGACCTTCTTAGCTGCGGGTCGGGACGTGGACATAGGTTGCCGCACTGGCTGCGATGACGGAGGCGCGATCTTCCTCGGCGAGCGCACCGATGGTTTCGAGCTGGGCGAGGAGAGAACCGAAGGTCGAGGCCTCGATCGGGCCGCGCACGACGGTGACTCCCGAGATCTGGGCGGTCAGGTCGCACAGGAGGCGGTTGCGTGCGCCGCCGCCCACGAGGTTGAGCTGGTCGGGGGCCTTTCCGGTGGCCTCGGTCAGCTCGCCAATCGCGCGGGCGTAGCGTCGGGCGAAGGACTCGATGATGACGCGCACGTAGCCTGCCATGGAGTCGGGACGGGCCGCGCCCTGGGCATCCAGGGCCTCGTCGATCTTGCGCTGCATGTCGCCGGGGGTGGCGAAGGCTTTCTCGTCCGGGTCGAACACGCCGGACGCTGCGGGCAGTTCGCGTGCCTGGGCCACCAGCTCGTCGGTGTCGGTGGGCGTGCCCTCGCGCTCCCACTGGCGCTGGATCTCCTGGAGGATCCACATGCCCGTGATGTTGAAGAGGGGACGCACTCCCCCGTCGGTGCGGCCCTCGTTCGTAATACCGAGGTCGAAGGCTGCGTCGCTCATGAGGGGATGGTCCTCGATGGCGCCAAGGACGGACCAGGAGCCGCAGGACAGGAAGTAGGCGCGCTTGCCTTCCTCGATGGGCAGGCCGTGGACGGCGCAGGCGGAATCGTGGGCGCCGCCGCGCACGACGGTGAGGGTTTCGAGGCCGGGGACAGTGCAGGGGCCGACGACGGTGCGGTCGGCGGCCAGGTCACCGAACCAGCCACGCGGGATACCGAGACGATGGAAGACCTCGTCATTAAAGTCGCCGCCGCCCGGGGTGAGCAAGCCGGAGGTCGAGGCGATCGTGCGCGACCACCCAACAACGCCGGTCAGGCGGTACGCGAAGTAGTCGGGCAGGAAGAGGGCCGCGGCGACACGCTGCGCGTCAGCGGGCTTTTCCTTCAGGAAGGCGAAGAGCTGGTTCGCCGTGTTGATGGTGGCCGGCTGATTGCCGGTCAGGTCGAAGAACTCGCGGTCGCCGATGCGATCACGGAAAGCGTCAAGGGTGCGGGAGGTGCGCTCGTCGCGGTAGGCAATAACGTCGCCGACGAGTTCGCCGTTCTCATCCAGGGGAGCCCAGTCCACGCCCCAGGTGTCAATGGAGACCGCGCGGGCGTCCGGGAACTGTTCGAGGGCCTTCTTCAGGCCGGTGATCGTCTCGGCCTCCATCGTGGCCACGTCCCACGTGAGGGTACCGTCTTCGCGGCGGCGGGCCTCGTGCTTAAAGCGGTGGATGTCGGTGACGTCGAGGCGTCCGTCATGCAGCGTTCCGGCGAGGACTCGTCCGGATGCGGATCCAAGGTCAACAGCAAGTACGGTGGTCATTAAAGGTCTCCTGCTCAAAACGCCCTCGCGCGGCGCGTCCCGTCGTTGGGTTCTCGTGCGGCTTTCCTCATCCGCGAGGCCGGGGCCGGATCCCGGTGGTGGTGCCCCGCGTGGGGGCGAGACCGGCCGGGCTCGGGGAGAGAGGACACCCGAGCCCGACCGGTGGTTGCATCAGCGGTACATCGGACCGAAGGTCTCGCAGGCGCGGAAGTCCGCGGCCTCGAGGGACTCGGTGCCGAACAGCGACCACGCCTTGGGACGGAACACGCGCTCCGCGGGGACGTTGTGCATGTTGACCGGGATGCGCAGCATCGACGCCAGCGTGATGAGCTGACCGCCGATGTGGCCGTAGGAGATTGCACCGTGGTTGGCGCCCCACGCGTTCATGACGTCGTAGACGCTCTTGAAGGCGCCCTCACCCGTCAGGTTCGGAACGAACCAGGTGGTGGGCCATTCGATGTTGGTGCGCTTTTCGATGGTGTAGGCAACCTCATCGGGCAGCTCGACCGTGTAGCCCTCGGCAATCTGCATGACCGGTCCGAGGCCGCGCACCAGGTTGATGCGGCACATCGTCACGGGCATCTCACCGGAGGTGCGGAAGTGGGTCGAGAAGCCGCCGCCACGGAAGTAGCCGGTCGAGGCCGGGTGGAAGGTCGTGGCCTCGAGCGTAGCCTCGCGGTCCTCCTCGGTGACCTCGTACCAGGGCTTGATGACGTTCTTGCCGTCGCGCACAGCCCTGCCGGCGCCGTCCAGCGTGGTGGAGCCGGAGTTACGCAGGTCGAGCAGACCAGCGGCCGCGCGCCCCTCGGGCTTCCAACCGGTGGCCTTCTCGATGGACTCGGGGCTCCAGTAGGTACGCACGTCGGAGAAGATCTGCGGCGTATTGGTCAGCAGGTAGCCGAACAGCATCGAGGCACCGTTGAGAGAGTCGTTCTCGGTGGCCACGACGGAGGGCTGGCGGATGCCGGTCCAGTCGAAGTTCGTGTTGAGGATGGTCTCCAGAACGTCGCCGTTGGGGAAGTGGTCGGTCCACTGGCGCTGGCCCTGGAAGCCGGCTGCGATGGCACCGTGGCCGCCAGCCTCTTCCTCGAAGCCCAGCTCAGCCAGGCGGGGGTTGCCGTGCATGAGGTCACGGGCGATGATCGTCATCTTGGTGACGAACTTCCACCAGTCCTCGTGCTTCTCGGGGTACTGCCACTCCGGCGGGTTCCAGTCCTTGCCCTGCTTGAAGTTCTCGCGGATCCACTGGTAGGCCTGCTCGTACTCTTCGGGATCGTAGATCCCCTCTTCGATGCGGCGGGTGAACTCGCTCATGTCGATGTACTCGTTGCGCATGCCGAGGTAGGGGCCGAAGAAGTTGGGGTCGACGACGGAGCCGGCGATACCCATGGAGACGGAGCCCATGGACAGGTAGGCCTCACCCTTCATCTGCGCGACGGCCAGGCCGGCGGTCGCGTAGTCGAGGAGGCGGGTGCGCACGTCCTCGGGGATAGAGGTGTCGTCAGCGTCCTGCACGTGCTCGCCGTAGATGCCGAAGGCGGGAATACCGATCTGGGCGTGGCCGGCCAGGGCGGCGGCGAGGTACACGGCGCCGGGGCGCTCAGTGCCGTTGAAGCCCCAGATGGCGTGCGGCATCGCGGGGTCCATGTCGGTAGTCTCGGTGCCGTAGCACCAGCAGGGGGTGACCGTCAGGGTCAGGCCGACGTTGTTCGCGCGGAACTTCGCGGCGCACGCCTGGGCCTCGTGGACGCGGCCGATCGTGGTGTCAGCAATGACGACCTCCACGGGGCTGCCGTCCGGGTAGCGCAGGTTGGAGGTGAAAAGCTCGGCGACGGACTTCGCCATGTTCATGGTCTGCTCTTCGAGCGACTCACGAACGCCCTTGCGGCGGCCGTCAATAGTGGGGCGGATTCCGATGCGGGGGTGGTTTGTCATTATTCCTTCATCCCTCATGATGACGTCGATGTCGGAGCGCGGGGGCGCTCGCCCCCTCGGCCCCTTTGAACAAAAAAGTGCCGGGTCCGCGGGTCCCGCCCCACCGAAGTGGAGCGGGACGCGCGGCGGGCCACCGGTTCAGTTTGTCACTTCCCCAGCCCCGGCCTCGTGCCCGATGGAGCTATCGGCTCACTCGTAGAGGTTCGCCTTGATCTCAGCGTTGTCGATGTTGGTCTTGTCGTACCAGGCGAAGCCCGAGTCGATGACCTTGGGCAGCTCGCCCTTGTTGATGGCGACGACAGCGGCCTTCACCGTGTAGTAGCCGATCTTCACGGGCGACTGGGTCACGGCGCCAGCCTCGGTGCCGGCCTTGATAGCGTCGATCTGGGTCTTGCCCGAGTCGAAGCCGACGACGGTAACGTCCTTACCGGTCTCCTGCGAGCCCTGGACGATACCAGAGGCAGCGGCCTCGTTCGAGCCGTACATGCCGACGATGTCGTCGTTGGCCTGGATGATGGCCTTCGACGTGTCGGCGGCCTTGGTGACCTCACCGGCGATCTGCTCGTCGAGGAGCTTCAGGTCGGCCGGAGCGTTGGCCTTGAAGTACTCCTTGAAGCCCTCGCAGCGCTGCTTGCCCGTGGTGGAGGTCGAGTCGTGGCAGACCATGCCGACGGAGCCCTTCTTGCCCTTGAGGAGCTCGATCATATGCTTGGCGGCCTCGGCAGCGGCGGCCTTGTTGTCCGTCTGGACGGTGGTGACAGGGATGTCGGACTCAACACCGGAGTCGAAGGCGACGACCGGGATGCCCTTGCCGTTGATCTCGGTGAGCAGGTCGGCGGCAGCCTTCGAGTCGAGGGCAGCGAAGCCGATGGCGGCCGGGCCGGAGTCCAGAGCGGACTTCAGCTGGTCGGTCTGCTCGGTGACCTTGGTCTCGTCCTGCGGGCCGACGAACTTGACCTGGTAGCCCAGCTCCTCGCCAGCCTGCTCGGCGCCTTCCTTCACGGCCTGCCAGAAGCGGTGCTGGAAGCCCTTGGAGACGAGGTAGATGGTCTTGGTGCCATCACCCTTGACCGCGGCCTTCTCCCAATCCTGGGCGTTGGCGGAGGTGTCGACCTTGGTCGCACCCGAGGCCTCGCTGGGCTTGGCGTCAGAGGAGGGAGCGGAGGAATCCGACGAGGTCGTGCAGGCAGCCAGGCCCAGGGCCATGGAGCCGACGGCGGCGGCGGCGAAGATACGTCCGATGGGGCGCATTGGTTTTCCTTTCGTGGGGTGGCGGGTTCATTCCCGCCCTTGGTGTGCGTGAACCAACCTCGGTCCACGATGGGTGAATTGAATGGGTAAGAATCAGGCGGCGTTCTCGCGAACGCGGCGAATGTTGTCGATGACGACGGCCAGGAGCAGGACGATACCGGTGACGACGAACTGCCATTCGGCGGCGATACCCATCATCGTGAGGCCCTTCTTGAGGGTCTCCATGATGATCGCGCCGACCAGGGCGCCGGGGATCGAGGCACGGCCACCCGACAGGGAGGTGCCACCGATGACGGCCGCGGCGATGACGTTGAGCTCCATGCCCACACCCTCAGCGGGCTGGACGAGGCCACCACGCGAAGAGTAGAGGACGGCACCGATTGCCATGAAGGCGCCGGCGACGACGTAGATGATGATCTTCCACAGGCGGACGTTGACGCCGGAGAGGCGGGTCGCCTCCTCGTTGGAGCCGATCGCGAGGGAGTAGCGGCCGAGCAGCGTCTTGTTCATGAGGAAGGTTGCCAGGACCGTGAGGACCACGAAGATGAGGACGGCGTTTGCGACACCGGGGATGATCTCACCACGCGCGATGGCCTTGTAGCCGGTGTTCGCGATCGTGATCGAGGCCTTATCCGAGATGATCAGCGCGAGGCCTCGGGCGACCATCATCATCGCAAGTGTTGCGATGAAGGGCGGCAGGCCCAAGATCGAGACGTTCAGGCCGTTGACCAGGCCGATTGCCATGCCGACCAGCAGCGTCAGAAGAAGGCCGAGGCCGAGCGGCAGGTTCATCTTGTCGCCCGCCAGGAAGATACCGGCCATAACCGCCACGAGGCTCATGCCCGTACCGACGGACAGGTCAATGCCAGAGGTCGCGATGACGAAGGTCGCGCCCAGGGCCATGACGCCCGTGTAGGCCGACTGCAGGACGATGTCCAGGTAGATGTTGGGCTTCGCGAAGCCGTTGGCTGCGATGCTGAAGAACAGCAGGATGACGAACAGCGCAACCGTGACGAGAATCAGCTGCATGTTGTTCTTCATGAAGGTCTTGAAAGGCGACGGCGCCTCCAGGCCCTTGTTGTCGACGACGGTGCTCACGCGACTTCTCCGTTCGCTTCTTCCTGGCCGACGGTGGCCAGTTCCATGATGTTTTCTTGGGTGGCGTCCTCGTTGTTGAGGGTGCCGATGATGCGGCCATGGGCCATGACGGCGATGCGGTTCGCCAGGCGCAGGACCTCGGGCAGCTCCGAGGAGATCACGATGATGGCCTTGCCCTGCTTCGCCAGGTCCTCGAGCAGCGTGTAGATCTCATCCTTCGCGCCCACGTCGATGCCGCGCGTCGGCTCGTCGAAGATCAGGATGTCGGTGTCACGTTCCAGCCACTTGGCCACGACGACCTTTTGCTGGTTACCGCCCGAGAGGCTGCGCAGCTCGACGTCCACGGAGGGGGTGCGCGTACGCAGCTTCGCCACGTAGTCCCTGGCAACCTCGCGTAGCTTCTTCGTCGCGACGACGGTCGCGGTGCTGAAGTGGCCCATCGCTGCCATACCCGTGTTGAAAGAGATGTCCTTGTCGAGGAGCAGGCCGTACTGCTTGCGGTCCTCGGACAGGTAGCCGATGCCGTTCTTCACAGCGTCGTTCGCGCCCTTGATGCTGACCTTCTTGCCGTGGACGTAGATGTCGCCCGAGGTGTGGGGGTCAGCGCCGAACAGCGCGCGGGCGACCTCGGTGCGGCCGGCGCCGACCAGGCCCGCGAAGCCGAAGATTTCGCCCTTCTTGACCTCGAAGGACACGTCATGGACGGCCTTGACGGTCGAGAGGTGCTCGACGCGCAGGACGGCCTCGTCGGAGAGCGGCTTGGTGGTGGGGCGAGCGTCCGCGGGGACCTCGCGACCGACCATCATCTTGACGACCTCGCTCATGGGGGTCGAGGCCGTGTCCACCGTGCCGATGTACTTGCCATCACGCAGGACCGAGATGCGGTTGGTGAGCTCGGTGAGCTCAGGCATGCGGTGCGTGATGAAGATCAGACCGGTCGTCGGGCACACGAAGTCGCGCACCAGCGCGAACAGGGACTCCGTCTCGGTCGTGGTCAGAGGAGCCGTGGGCTCGTCCATGACCAGGATTTTCGAGTCGAAGGACAGCGCACGCGCAATTTCCACCATCTGCAAACGCGCGACCGGCAGGTCACGGCAGTAGGCGGTGGGATCGATGTCCATGTTGAGGCGCTCGAAAAGCTCGCGCGCATCACGAACCATCTTGCGGTCGTCGACGTAGCCAAACTTGGACGTGCCGGGTCGACCGATGTACAGGTTCTGGGCGACGGTCAGGTCAGGAACGATGTTGAGTTCCTGGTGGATAATCGACAGGCCGAGGTCACGTGCGTGCTCCGGCGACTGGATGTCGACCTTCTCTCCCTGCAGCCAGATCTCGCCGCCCGGGTCGGACTTGTGGATACCGGTGAGTACCTTCATGAGCGTGGACTTGCCCGCTCCGTTCTCACCGCAGAGACCCAAGACTTCACCGGGTCGAAGGTCAAGGTCCACGTCGGACAGCGCCTTCACACCGGGGAATGTCTTTGAGATCCCCTTTAGCTCTAGTAAGTTCGTCACTTCTCACCCCTTGGGTACCAGTAACTTCTCTGTTTCTGGAGTTTGCTCTCCCGGCTTCGTTAACGCTAACGGTTACCGTTCCGGAGAATCGCCCTCTTCGGCGTCCTCTTAAGAGTAGAGCATCACAGTGGCCCGCGCGACCCAAAAGTCTTTGCACGTAATCAAATCGTAACCGAATGTCAGGACTATTCAGTCTGACATTTCCACATGATCACGCAGATTTTCAAGGATGGAAGACGCGACAGCATCCAACCAGTTCTGCTCGACCACACACGCCACGACCAGCACTTTTCCGCGTGTCGGATCGTGAGGGATTCCCTCTCGCTTCCACGCGGAAAATCCCTCACCTCGTACAGTTGTCGGAAAAGTTCCGTGAACGTTCACGACGCGCCACCACGGGACTCCACCGCCCCAGTCGTGCATAATCCGTCCCACGACACGCGGACCGGTACCGACCGCACGGGCGATCATCCCATAGGTGGCCACACGCCCCTCGGGAATTTGCTCCACGACCCGCAGCACAGCCTCGACAAGTTCTTCTCTCACAGCTCGATCATCCTCCCCACAGCCCACAGGACCTCACGCGGATCGATCGGGACCACAGCGAGGTCCGTGTCCCCATGCCCTCGCGGCTGTGCAAGCCACTCACTCCAGCGCGCTCCAAACGCTTCATAGTGCTCGCGCATGCACTGCTCCCGCTGCTCTGCAGTCTCCCTGGGGGCATTGAGTGTGCGCTTGCGCGGCCGTTTTGCGACCTTGACGATCGCCTCGACGATCGTGGCGGCAACGAAAGCGATGATCAGAATGTGGTAAACGTGATCAGCGATCGCCTGCATCCACCCGCTCCTCCCGATGAACAAAAAGCCCCGAGTTCACGAGAACTCGGGGCATCTGCTCCTGCGACTGGATTCGAACCAGTAACCGTCCGATTAACAGTCGGATGCTCTGCCGTTGAGCTACGCAGGATTGCGACAAGAGAAGATAGTAGCAGAGACTATTCGAAACTGGCAAGCCAGATACAGGCCCGGAGCTATGCTCCGCGTCACTGACATCCGCCTTCCGTGTCTGGGGTGCTCACTCCCACGCGGGGCTCTCGATATCCACGCCCTGCTGCCTCGCAACCACCTCGATCGCGTCGGCAAGCCACTGCGCGAAGCCAACATACTGCGAGTCGTAGTGATGTCGGAATCGCTCGTCGTGAATGTACCCTCGAGACATGATGTAGTGCTTGGCGGGCGTGACCGGAAAGAACTCACAGAGAGCTTCTCTATGTTCCTCGACCAAGCCAGCAGCCCTCTCGCTGTCAGGAGCGACACCATCACGAATCGCATCGATCATCCTGCGTTCAATGTCATGGAATCGCTCGGCATTTTGCCTCCAGTCGGCGGATCGCCACGAAGCAGTGCGTTCTCGTGATTCACGCCAGTCGGCGGTGTCACCATAGCGTTCTTCGGCCTCACTCTGGTGCGCAACAAAGTCAGCTTTCCCCAAGATCTCCCCGATTTCTTCCACGGTGAGCGCCTTGTTATTCATTGCATCCTCCAAAAGTATGTCTAGCGCTTCGATCATTGCGTCCGTCTCGCGACGGTGAGCAACGAGGCTCTCTCTTTGCCTCGCCAGGTGGTCGACCGCCGTGTCTCCAGAATCAAGCAGAGACTGAATATCCGCGAGTTTCATCCCCGTCGCCCGGTAGATGACGATCCTCTGGACTCGGGCACAGTCTTCAGCTGAATAGAGACGATAGTTCGACCAGCTCCGCGCGGCGGGAGCAAGGAGGCCCTGTGCCTCCCAGTGGTGCAGCGTTCGCACTGTCAGGGAGAATCGCTCGGCGACCTCTCCGACCGTGTAGAGAATGGTGTCGTTGCTCATGACATCGATTCTGGCCCCTGACGCCGCGTCATGGTCAAACGGAAGAACGGTTCTGTGTCGTGGCCACATTGAAGAAGGCTCCAGTGTCGTGGCCACATTGAAGAAGGCTCCAGTGTCGTGGTCACGCGAAAAACACGCCAGCATCACAACCACGCGGCACACCGTGTCCACGTCACTCCCCCACGAAAACGCACTGCGGCATAGAAAAATCACCCCCGCGAGCATCCTGTTGATCCTCGCATTCCCCAACACTCGTACCTCATCCCAGAAAGTTCGAGCCGATCAACAAGGTTCAACCAGATCAGGAAGACTCAACCCGATCAGAAGAGGTGGAATCTTCCCGATCGGGTACACGCCTCACCGCAACAAGCATTTTCCCGAAGGCGGAAGACCAAAAGCCGATCGCTACGGCCGCCGGCCGTTGCACGGGCAGGCAGGGCAGTCATCACGAGGCCACAGCGCCAACGACGTACAAATACCAGACGACTCCAGCGGTGCCAACACGGCAGAGCACGCAGGCCCGCAGATCGGGCACGCAGATCTCCCCGACCTGGCAGCTCACGATCCGGATAGGTTACGACGATGTGGATAGGTTATCGCTACGCGGATAGGTTAATAAGCTATCCGGATCCTCATAACCTATCCAGATAGCGACAACCTATCCACATACGCAGCCTGATTCAGCCAAAAGGCTATGTCGGGTGTTTCCGCTCAAAAGGTCTGCAGTGTGATGACTACACCGCCTCAAGCCATGGTGCTACTGCCGCCAATTGGGGGAATGACGCCATTAGAACCGCGACACGCCGCCAACACGCTGACAGTCAGCTCCTAATGCTGCCAAACCCCATCGCTGCCGGTGTGAAGGGTGCCGGAGGGACCGGAGGGCACGGGCGGGCTTCGAGGCGCGGCGCACAGCGAAGTGAGGCCGCCTAGCCTCGCGGGCGGCCGGGCCCTCCGGCACCCGGAACACCAGCGGTGCCACGGGCACAACAAGCAGCCCCACGCACGCGTAAACCCCGCCCCGCGGATGCGGGACGGGGTTTGCTCACCCAACGAGGGTGAAAGTCTGAACGAATCAGACGGAGAAAGTCACTTAAGGGTGACCTTGCCGCCGGCCTCTTCGATCTCAGCCTTGGCC